>JAZQPG010000056.1:0-19013 GCA_045628365.1 Sodaliphilus sp.
TTTGGCGCCGGCTTCGGCGGCTTGGGGGGCGGTGGTGGCCAGCATGTGGCCCACGGCACCGACCTGCGCGTTCGCGTTAAGCTCACCCTCAAGGAAGTAGCTACCGGCGTTGAGAAGAAGCTCAAGATACGCCGCCTGGTATCGTGCGATGCATGTCGCGGCACCGGAGCCAAGAACGGCACCGAGCTCGAGACCTGCCCCGCATGCCATGGCAGTGGTGTGGAAACCCAGGTGAGACAAACCATCTTCGGCGACATGCAGTCACAGAGCGAGTGCCACGTGTGCCACGGCACCGGCAAACGCATCAAGCAGCAGTGTCCCGAGTGTGGCGGACAGGGCCTCAAGCGCGTGGAGGATGTGGTTACCGTCAATATACCCGCTGGCGTGGCCGAGGGCATGATGCTGCGAGCCACAGGCAAGGGTAATGAAGCTCCCGGCGGAGGCGTTCCCGGCGACCTTCTCGTGGTCATTGAGGAGGTTGAGGACAACCAGCTCATCCGCGAGGGCAACAACCTCATCTATAACCTGATGATTGACTTCCCCACCGCAACCCTGGGTGGCAAAGTAGAGATCCCCAAGATCGAGGGACATGCCCGCGTCACCATCAACCCCGGCACGCAACCGGGAACAGTGCTGCGCCTGCGCGGCATGGGACTGCCGTCGCCCAACGGGTATGGCAAGGGCGACCTGCTGGTCAACGTGATGGTCTACGTCCCCGAGCACCTGTCGAGCGACGAGCGCAAGGCCATCGAGTCACTGCGCGATAAGGACAACCTCAAGGCCAGTGAGAGCGTGAGCGCGCGCATCTTCGGACGCCTGCGCCACATCTTCGGTTAATCCCTTCCCAAGTAGGTATTTTATAAAGAACGCATATAAGAAACAGAATATGAAACGCAACCACAACCACCGCGTGCCGCGCGCCACCGACAAGTCGCTGGCATTCACCGTTCGCGACGAGATGGGACTGCTCGACTTTGTCATGAAATGCCTGGACGGCATCAGCCGCAACAAGGCCAAGTCCATCCTCACCAAGGGAGGGGTCACCGTGGACCGCGAGCGCCAGACCCGTCACGACTTCCGCGTCATGCCTGGCAGCGTGGTGACCATCAGCCGACAGCCGAAGACCGGAGCCGAGCGGAGCCCGCACTACCGCATCGTGTATGAGGACCGCTGGATCGTGGTTGTTGACAAGCAGCCCGGCGTGCTGTCGATGGGCGTGGGGGCTGGCAGCCTCAACATGAAGACGCTGCTCGACCGCCACTTCACCGAGACCCGCCAGCGCTGCACTGCCCACGTGGTGCACCGCCTCGACTGCCGCACCTCGGGCCTGATGGTGTATGCCAAGAGCAGCCAGGTGCAGCAGGACATGACCGAGGACTGGCATGCCACCGTGACCGACCGCCGCTATGTGGCGCTCGTGGAGGGCACGATGGAGGACACCGAGGGACGCGTGGAGAGTTTTCTCAAGGACACCAAGCGCATGGTAGTGATAAGCAGCCCCACCGACAACGGCGGCAAGTGGGCCGTGACCACATGGCGACTACTGGAGCAGGGGCAGAAGCATGCGATGCTGGAGCTCAAGCTGCTCACCGGCCGCAAGAACCAGATACGCGTGCACATGGCCGACATCCACCATCCCGTGGTGGGCGACGGCAAGTATGGCAGCCAGGACGATCCCGGCAGCCGCATGTGCCTGCACGCCTTCAAACTGGCCCTCAAGCATCCCGTCACAGGAGAGGAACTCACGTTCGAGACTCCCATCCCGCCTTACTTCTACCGCCGCATGCGATAGGCAGGTGCCCCGGGTATATGATAAAACGCTGACGATAGGTCCTGTGTGGCCTGTCGTCAGCGTTTGTTATGAGATAGGTATGTAATCAAGCACTTGTGGTTATGCGCTGCAAATGTCGATAGACAGATGGGGCTTGTACATCCATCCGGTTTTCACCTTGCCACTGCCCTTGACAACACCTTCCACCTTGACCCAGTTGCCTTTCACTTCGAGAATCTTGCCAGGGCTGATACTGCCCAGGCACTTAGCCTTCTTGCTGGGTGACTGATAGAACTTGTCGTATGTGCCAACGGCACCGGGCATGTAAAGGTCAGTGAAGACGTCATCACATTTTACCCAGCAATCGTAGTCAAATCCCTCCAGCATAATGATGTAGGTGTTCTCGGCGCTTTCTCCGTTGATGATGACGTACTCGGCAGGCGAAAAGGATTTCTTATCGATCTTGAGCCAACCGTCTTTAGACTCCACAACATTAAAAACGAACGCGTTACATTCGTCACACTGGGGCAATGTGAGTTTCACAGTGCCGCCCGGGGCACTGTAGATATTGGTTTTTTTCATTGTCGCTACCGGGTAGCCCTGTGCCATCATCAGGAGAGGCACTACTAAGAACATAATTGCTAATAGTTTTTTCATAGGATCTGTAATTAAAAGTTAGTAAATTGAATTTAATATTAATACGTGTTGCACCTGGCGGCTTAGAGGATGGGGGCCAGGAGGCGTGCCAGCGACTCCATTGCCTTGGTGGTGACACGGCGACGGCGCCAGTGCGACAGGATGAGCCGGGTGCTGTGGCGCTGGTCTTCGATGAATATCTCCTTCATGCGGTGGTTGAACTCCTGTCCGTAGATCAGGGCGTTGCACTCAAAGTTGTGCTCAAAGCTGCGGAAGTCAAAGTTTGACGACCCGGTGGTCACGAAGTCGTCGTCCACGATGAGCACCTTGGAGTGGAGCATCGCGTCGTCATAGAGGTAAATCTTGATGCCCGCCATGAGACACTCCTTGATATAGCTTCCCGAGGCATAGCGGAGCACGGCCGAGTCGGTGCGCCGCGGAATCATCACCCTGACGTCCACGCCGCTCAGCGCGGCCACCTGCAGCGCCTTGAGCAGGGCGTCGCTAGGCAGGAAGTAGGGCGTCTGGATGTAGAGGCACTTGCGTGCGCGGTGAATGGCCTGGAGCACGGCATAGTAGACAGCGTTCCAGTTGTCGGTCGGGCCGCTGGCAACGATCTGCACGGTGCTGTTGCCGGTGCGTGGCGGTGCCACGGCGTTGTAGGGGAGCGACAGCAGGTACCGCTTCATGTAGTACCAGTCCACGGCAAAGGAGTTGTGCAGCGCCACCACGGCGGGACCGGTGATGCGCAGGTGTGTGTCGCGCCATGGCTTTTCGTTGCGGCTGCCGGTGACGTAGCGGTCGGCCACGTTCATGCCGCCTATGTAGCCCACAGTGCCGTCGATGACCGCCACCTTGCGGTGGTTGCGCCAGTTGAGGCGGTTGGCGATGGTGGTGAACGTTACCTTGAGGAACGGGTGGGCCTCGATGCCGGCGCGTCGCAGGCGCTTGAAGAATGCCGAGTTGATCGAGTAGGACCCCACGTGGTCATAGATGACACGCACCGCCACGCCTTGCTGCGCCTTGGCGATGAGCGCCTCGGCAAGCTGTTGCCCCAGGGCGTCGCTCTCGATGATGTAGTACTGGATGTAGATGAACTGCCGCGCCTCGCCTATGTCATGCAACAGCGAGTCAAACTTTGTCTTGCCGTCGGTGAAAACCTCGATGTCATTGCCCTCGTAGCATGCCGAGTCGTTGGTGTGGGCCGAGAGGTGGGCCTGGCGGTGCTGGGCCTCGTTGAGCGATGCCGGAATCGCCTTTGTGGTGGCCGTGGGGTGCAGTTTGCGCCAGCGTCGGCGCGACATGTGGCGCTTGTTCTTAAGGCTGCGCCCAAAGAACAGGTACAGCACGATGCCTGCCAGCGGCAGCAGCACCAGGATGGTTGCCCATGCCAGCGACTTTACCGGGTTGCGGTTCTCGCTCAGGATCACCACGATAGTGCCCACGATGGTGAATGCGTACAGCACCATCAGGATGTTGTACAGCACGTGGGCATATGGGAAAATCTCGGTCAGAACCATGTGTTTTGTTTTTTTGAAAAAACATGGGCCGGAAGTTGCACACTCCGGCCCACTATGATATCCTTATTTCACAATAACCTTGCGCGACCACTGGCCGTTGCACTTGACCACGTAGAAGCCCTTAGGCATCTCTACCGTGGTGTGGCTGTCGGCATTCACCCTTACGGTCTTGATGAGCTGGCCGGTGATAGAGTAGATCTGGAAGACCGCGTCACTCGAGCCGGCGCTGAGCGTGATGCGACCGGTGCCGCCGGTTGCGTTAGCCGCCACGCTCTCCATGCGCTGGGCAGCGCCTCCGCCATCGGGCATCGCCGTCACTGGAGTCGCCCCCAGGGCCATGCTTGCAAGTAATATTAAAAGCAGTCTTTTCATAATCAACATGCAAAGTTAATACATTAAACTGATATTTCCAAGAAAAAGTCGCTAAAGTGCTAAGAATATGCCAATTTAATGCCGTTTTAATGTCGTTTCACCCGTCCTTGCACCTGCCATGCCGGGGGCAGGGTAGTGTGGTGCTGTTGTGGTGCTGTTGTGCTGTTGTGCTGTTGTGCTTAATTAGACTAGCATTCCCCGTGTAAGGTTTAACCCCATTGCAGCCATCAGAGCGATTCTCCCGCGCAACCCCCGCCATCAAATTAGCTAAAAGGGACGGTTCTTTTTATCTAAAATTAGCTAAAAGGGACGGTTCTTTTTAGCTAAAAATAGAAGGGGATAGTTGGGTGGCAAAGTGGTTACAGGCCATGGAGCTTGTAGCTAAAAGGGACGGTTCTTTTTAGTCAAAATTAGCTAAAAGGGACGGCTCTTTTTAGCTAAAAACAGAAGGGGATAGTTGGGTGGCAAAGTGGTTACAGGCCGTGGAACTTGCAGTGGTAGAAGAAGGTGGCGATGGTGTAGTGGGTGCTGGTGCGGGTTCTCAGCAGCGAGGTGAACATGCGGTCGGTGTGTCGGCGGCTGTACTTGGGGTTGAGGCTGCTCACCACGTGGAAGAACTCGCGCCCTTCTTCGCCCAGCGAGGCTAGTGCCGCCCCCACTTGAAACCAGTTGCGGTAGCCGTCGGTGATGTCGATTCCCATGACGGCGATGGTGCGGCAACGGTCGGCAACCTCCTCTATCACGGTGTGCGGGTCGCGGTGGCGGTGTGGGTTGATGCGGGGTGGCGGTGTCTCGCGGGCGGCGCATTTGGTGTAGGCCACGACGGCGGTGTTCACCACCGGGTCGGGGTCATGGCTCAGGGTCCTCATGCGGCACACGTCGCCGCAGGCGTTGTCGATGGTGATGCCACGCTCCTTGAACTCCTGCTGCAGCGCCACGAAGTGGTCGCGGTGGCGGTCGGGATGGGCGATGGGGATGATGGCGTAGTAGCCCCCTCCGCCCACCGATCGGGCGGCATAGGCCACCCAGGGCAGCGTGGGGAACAGGGTCTCCTTGAGGCGGTCAAAGTCCTTGACCTGGGTGTTGTCCTTGCTGTCGATGTCGATGCATATCAGGCCGCTGTGCTGCTTGAGGTTGTCGGTGCGACGCGAAGGCGAGAACACGCCGCTGATGGTGGCCTGTGGCAGGCTGCGCTTGATGCTTTTTCTTTCTGCGCCCGAGGTGCTGGCACGCAGCCTCTCGATGTCCTTGTTAAAGTTCTCGTTGAGGAGGAACTGGCCCAGCATGTACTCGCCACCTGTCGTGTCATACATGTTGCGGTAAACAGTGATGTGTCGTGAATATATTTCCATAGTGTAGTAGTCGTAGGTTTAGAATTGTTTAAATAGTTCGTCACAAAAAAGTAGTTTAAGTATCTGAATAACAATTATATAAGCCATTTTTTCGTGACGAACTTCTATTACTTTTTGTTAAGCCATACGTTGATTGTGGTGCGCGGTATGTTCAGGAATCGTGCCAACTCGGTCGAACTGGTCTTGTTGAACTTGCGGGAGAATATCCTCACCACTTCCTCCTGGCTGAGTTTTCGGGTCAACGACGCGACGGGCAGGGACTTGACGTCGCTGGTGATATCCATGTAAACCTTCAGGGCGCTGTTGATGAAGTATTTCATGCACTGCACGGCATAGTCCATCTTCTCGACGGTGACCACGGGGAAATAGAAGTCCTTGGGGGACTCGATGGCGTGGATCATGTGGATAATCCCGGCAAGCCTGAGCACCTGTATCTGTGCCTTGCTGTAGATCGACGCCACGTAGTCGTCGGCAGTAGCCTTCATCCTCTGCAAGGAATTATAAAACTCCCTGTAGACGCTGCGCGATGCACGGTCAAGGGTGATAACGTCCTCGGTGATGATGCTGTGGTGGCCATCGGGTCCCGGGTCGTTGAACAGCCTTCTCACCGCATCGTTCCATTTGCTCAGGGTCATGCCGCTGGGAGCGTCGTCGCAGTGCTTGGGAAACTCTACCGTGTCGGGGTAGCAGAACATGAATCGCTGATTCAAGCCGCTCGACATGAAGGTCTTGGACCCGAATGTCTCCTTGAGCAATGCAGGCTGCAGGTCGCCCAGGATGTTCATGAACGGACGCTTGATTACCATGGGGTCGGGTTCGCTCTTGCGGGTCACCTTGATGTCATCGTTGTCCCACAGCCTGAGCACTCTCGACACCGCCCCGCTCTTGTTGTAGCGCTCCAGGTCGTCAAAGAATCCCTTGATCTCGGGATAGTAGCCCAGCACGCCGTGGGGATTGTTGTTGAGGATGGTGTGGCGCGACTCCTCGGTCATGTCGCCCACCACGATGGTGCGGTAGGGCGGACGTCGTCCCGAACCGTCATCCTCCTGTTCCCACTTGTAGAGCAGCTTCTTGTACTCCTCGTGCAGGGCGTTGTCGATGTTGCCAATGGGCTGGAGCATGGTCTTCACGGGTTGTGTCTTGTTTGAACCGCTGCGGGCAACGTTCACCCACCACAGCGACAGCGAGTTCGTGTACTTGCCGTCATAGATCGACACGCGGCTGCCTGTAGCCGACGAGATAGCCGAGAACAGTGCAACTGTCACGAACTCCTGGGGACAGTTGTAACTCGAAGTCACCTCAGTGATGAGTTCTTGAATGACCTGTGGCAGGCCGTGAATGGGTAGTTCCATTCGGGGTTGCGGCGTGTGTGGCTCAGTGTGTAAACACTGTGCTTCAATGGTTGAATTTTCCATGATTGTTGTGTTGTTAAATGGTTGGTTTGCACAATTGCGGTGCAAAGGTAATACCGCAACCAGCACATTCCATGCATCAACCGAGCAACAACTATGATTATCAACGGTTTAGAGTGATCAGGCTAATAAAAATCCACATTTTTTTTAAAAAAAGTTCGTCACAAAAAAGTGACATATCTAGCTATAACACTGAATGTTACGATACTTTTTTGTGACGAACTTTTTTGGTTTTCTCTCTCGAAAAACGCCGTTCCAGTCACTTGTTAACATTATTTTGCTTTCCATTTTTTTCTCCCGTGACCACTCTGCTATGAGGATTATCCCGCGCAGAACCCGGGGACCCCGCGGAATAACTGACAGGAATTAAACGATTCAACAGTTTTTCATTAACTGGCAGGAATTAAAAGAAATTAAAAATTAAAATTGTTGTTGTCTTTATCTCCTTATGCTCTATCTTTTGTTCTTGTGTCTAAATAAAAAATCATTCCAATTATTTTGATTTCGGTGGGTTAAGAAAAACTGTTCAATCTGCTCTAAAATTCGTTTTAATAGTTTAAAACGGAATAAACATTTCCCTTTTGTGACGTGTTAATAAAAATTAGGTGGCAATGTTTTGCCGTTAGGGTAAGAATCACTAACTTTGCATGATATGACAAAGAGATATAAAGTGCTATTCGTGTGCTTGGGCAACATTTGCCGCTCGCCGGCAGCCCACGGGGTGATGCAGCGCCTTCTCGAGGACGAGGGGCTGGACTCGCTGGTCGAGGTGGACTCGGCGGGGACCTACGGCGGCCACCGTGGCCAGCTGCCCGACCACCGCATGCGTCGCCACGCCTCGCGCCGCGGCTATGACCTGACCCACCGCAGCCGTCCCGTCACTGCGGCCGACTTTGACATGTGTGACATGATAGTGGCAATGGACAGTGACAACGCCCGCGACCTGAGGATGATGGCGCGCAAGGACATCAGCAGCCAGCTGGTGATGATGGGCGACTACCTGAGCCCCGGACAGCCCCGCACCTATGTCCCCGACCCCTACTATGGCGGCCCCGAGGACTTCGAGCTGGCGCTGGACCTGGTGGAGGATGCGTGCGCCAACCTGTTGCAAGAGATTAAAGGTATGATCTGTTAATTATGGGGAAAGATAAATTGTTATTTAGGCCGCTTATGAGTTTTGTTCTGTCATCTTTTTGACATCCAGTCGGTAATGAAGCCCGCTTCATGCCAAAAGCCTACTCAAAACGACCCTTGAAATCGCCTCGACATAATTAATGGGACCCGCATATAAACAAAATTAAAAACAAGATATGAAAACAATTATCCGAAACACTGCCCTCGCGGTGACCGCGGCTCTCGCGGGCCTCACTGCAGCAGCCCAGTCGCCCATCGAGGTGAAGTGGGAGATGGGCAAAAACCAGGCCGAGCCCGGGTATTACAGCTCACGGTTCATCATCAAGAACGTGGGTAAGACTACCCTCGACGGCAACTGGCAGTTCTACTTCAACCAGTTCTCGCGCTCGTTCAAGCTGCCGGCCAACTGCCGCGTAGCCATGAAGGAAGTGTCGACCACCTATTACCAGATCACTCCCGCAGCCAGCTACAAGCCCCTGGCCCCCGGCGACACGCTCGTCGTGGACATGCTCATGCGCGGCACCATGGTGAACAGCTGCTATGCCCCCGCCGGCGGACACGTTGTGATGGACGGCAACACCGCCCAGCCCCAGGCCGTTGACATCAAGCGCGGCGAGCTGGCCACCAAGGGACAGTGGGTTGACCACAACGCCTATCCCGACGGAGAGTTCACCTACGACTACAACGCGTCGATCAACACCATAGGCGATGCCTACACCGGCAACGACTATGACATCTTCCCGGCTCCCAAGCAGGTGACCCTGGGCAACGGCGTGACCCACATTGGCAACATCGTTACCATCAAGGCCGATGCCTGGTACAAGAATAACATCCTGAGCCGCTGGTTCAAGAAGAGCAAGAAGGCCAGCGACTTCTTCCTGAAGAATCCTGCCGCCGACCTGCTCAAGACCGAGCTGCAGCGCCGCGGCATCTACGAGTCGAGCAAGCAGAGCACCGTCATCGAGCTCAAGCTCGTCAAGAACATGAACGAGAACCCCGAGTACTACACCCTCGAGGTGAACGACGGACACATCCTCATCAGCAGCGCTACCCACGAGGGCGCCATCAACGGTGTCAAGACCCTGCTGGCCGCCATCGACCACAGCAAGAACCGCAACCTGCAGAATGCCGTGATTGCCGACTTTCCCGACATGCACTACCGCGGCTTCATGCTCGACATCGCACGCAACTTCATCTCGTTCCCCGACATCAAGCGCTTCATCGACCTGATGGCCTACTACAAGCTTAACCGCCTGCAGTTCCACTTCACCGACGACGAGGCATGGCGCGTGGAGATCCCCGGTCTGCCCGAGCTCACCGAGGTGGCATCGCGCCGCGGCTGCACGCTCGACGAGAAGGGCATGCTGGCACAGATATTTGACGGCAACGGCAACGCCAACGACAGCCGCCAGAGCGCCAACGGATACCTCACCCGCTCCCAGATGGTAGAGCTGCTCAAGTATGCCCACCAGCGCGGCATCAAGGTAATCCCCGAGATTGAGACCCCGGGCCACGCCCGCGCAGCCATCGTGGCGATGAAGAACCGCTATGACCGCTACATCGCCAGCGACACAGCCAAGGCCCTGCAGTACAAGCTGTGGGAAGACGAGAACACAAGCGTTTACACCTCGGCCCAGAGCTACCACGACAACGTGCTCAACGTTGCCGGCGACGGTGTGTACAACTTTGTCGACAAGGTGGTCACCGAGCTTGAACTGATGTACAAGGACGCCGGCCTGGTGCTCGACGTTGTCCACCTGGGCGGCGACGAGGTGGCACGCGGTGCCTGGGACCAGTCGCCCGCCGTGCAGGCCCTCATGAAAAGCAAGGGCCTCAAGAATGCCCACGAGGTCAACGAGTATTACATCTCGCGCATCAGCGACATCCTGTTCCAGCGCGGCATCCTCATCGAGGGATGGCAGGAGGTGGCACTCAACCACAGCCCCGAGTGGAACGCCAAGATGACACCCCGCTTTGCCGGCGTCAACGCCTGGAGCACAGTGGGCAAGAGCGACGTGGTGCCTTATAACCTCGCCAACGACGGCTACCCCGTGATACTGTCAAACGTCACCAACTTCTACATGGACATGGCCTACAGCTGGCACCAGTATGACCAAGGTCTGCACTGGGGCGGCAAGGTCGACGAGTTTGACTCGTGGAGCGCACTGCCCTGGAACGTGTATGCAAGCGCACGCACTGCCTATGACGGCTCGGCAATCGACGTCACCACCAACGGCAACGGCAAGCCCCAGCTGCGCGACAAGAGCCGCGTGATCGGTGTCCAGGCCCAGCTGTGGGGCGAGACCCTGCGCAACTTTGACCAGGTGCAGTACTTGGTTCTGCCCAAGGTGTTCGGCATGGTAGAGCGCGCTTGGAACACCACCCCCGAGTGGAGCAAGAACCTGGCCGACAAGGATGCCTACGAGACCGCACGCCGCCAGTATAACCTCAAGATTGGTGCCGTGGAACTCCCCCTCATGCAGGCCAAGGGCTACAACTTCCGCGTAGGAATGCCCGGCATCAAGGTCGAGAACGGAATGCTGCTGGCTAATGCCAAGTATCCCGGCGTGGTGATACGCTACACCCTCGATGGCAGCGAGCCCTGCCACGAGTCTGCGCAGTGGACCGCTCCCGTCAAGGTGGGCAAGTACACCGTGATCAAGGCCAAGGCATTCTACCTGGGCAAGGAGAGCCTCACCACCTACCTGTTCAAGTAAATAACATTATCACTGTCCGGAAAAAAAATGCCGGACACCAATGAAATAAAATATATCCCGTCATGAAACGACTGGTTATAGCATCATTACTCGCCTGGGCGTTCACGATGGCGAACGCCCAGGTGGAGTCTATTATCACCTGTCCTGGCGAGGACTGTGCAACGCAGGTCAACGTCAGTTGGGCTGCCCTCGAAGACGGCACCAGTGTCGAATATGCGCCTGCCACCAGGCCCGAGGCCCTGTCCTGTGTCAAGCCGTGCTACGAGCGCCTGTGCTTCACCTTTGACGGCATTTCGTCCAAGCGCCCCAGCGGCGAGGACTTCGTCGAGACCCCGGTGTTCGTCAAGTGCGGAGCCACGCTGAGCGGCCTCACCCCCGGGACAAACTACCTCTACCGCATCGTTAAGGACGACGGCACGCCCGTCAGCGAGGTGCACTCCTTCAAGACCGCGCCCCGCGGTCCGTGGCGGTGCTGCGTCATCAGCGACTTCCATGCCTACACCCCGCTTGGCGGCCGAGTGCGTGCTGCCATGGACATGCTGGGGCAGGTGGAATCGTACAACGGCGGCGACCTGGACTGGGTGCTTCACTTGGGCGACGTGTGCGCCTGGGGCGGCAGCTGGTCGTTCTGGGTAGACCTCTATAGCCAAGACGCGTTCTCCAAGTATATGTGGGCCGGCCTCAACGGCAACCACGACAACATGTCCCGCAAGTATCAGCTCACCAACGCCTACTTCCGCGACGCCAACTACGTGCCTCGCAACGGCTACGAGGGCGAGATGGGCGTGTGCTACCACTTCCGCTACGGCGACGTGATGTTTGTCATGCTCAACAACGAGGACATGCGCCAGGACGAAGGCTTTGAGAAAGCCGCCGCATGGCTGCGCAAGGTGGTTACCGAGGCCCGCAACAGCAAGAACGCACCCCGCTACATCGTCGTGTGTGAGCACTACCAGTGGTTCTTTGCCACCAACGGCAAGACATCGCAGTACGGACGCTGGAGCCCCATCTTTGACGAGCTGGGCATCGACCTCGCGCTGGGAGCCAACAACCACATTTATGCTTGCACCGGAGCATTGTACGGCGGCAAGGAGACCGACGGCACCAGCGGCACCGTGTATGTGCAGACACCCTCGAGCGACAACGAGCGTGGCCAGGGCATGGACTCGGTGATGGTGGCCAACCAGGACCTCATCAGGTACCGCTGGACCGAGGGTGGCAACACCGTTGGCGCCATGCACATGGCCGTTGACGACCGCCACATCCTCCTCACCCTGCTCGACCGCAACGGCACCCCGCTTGACACCGTGGAAGTAAAAGCCAAACACTAACCACAAGACTGTAGTGGCCAGCTGTTTTGGGACAGGTTATCCCGTACCTAAAGGCACGGGGGCAGCGAGGTGACATTTTCACAGCCATTTGCAAGGACCTAAAGGCCCTCGCTGCATGGCTATCGCTACCAGCTTCATCCAGCTGGGTAGCTACGGCGTGGGATTTATCAAGGCCTTCACGTGGAAAATCCTCCTGCGCCACGGCCGCAACATCGAGGAAGAAATTGCCATGCGAAAGGGGAAATGATATTATCGCAAGCTGACGCTTGCGACACTGGGGCTAAATAGAAGATGGCAACTTATTGCGGGTTGCCATCTTTTTGCTTGCGCAAAGGAAAACAAAGTGTAATTTATGTTAAATTATGTTAACCCCCCCTAAAATGGAATTTTTTTTTACTTTTGTGACATGAAAATAAAAAACTGACGCTTATGAAAAAAATTTTACTCACATTGCTTGTGTTTATCAGCAGCTCGATGCTCGCTGCTGACTATGTTCCTATGATTGAAGAGGGTAAAACATGGCACTACTACTTCTTACCCGATGTACATGAAATGGACTGGATGGATCCTCCTTTTCCTCATTATCTCGAAGATGTCACCATACAAGGCGATTCTGTAGTAGATGGCAAAACCTACAAGAAGGTCTATAGCTATAACCCGAAAAACAAAGAAAACAAGAGCACATGGGAACTTGTTGCGCTCATGCGCGAAAACGACAAAGTGGTTTATGCCTATGCTGACGCATCATCCGATGCCTACACTATTCAAGAATGTGCTTATCAGTATATTCCATACGACCAAGACCCTTGGAAAGGTGAAGTTGTGATTTATGATTTCAACCAATATGAAAAAGGCGTAGGAGTGACCAAAACCTATGACATTACTGACCGCCTGGGACACAAGTTCAAGAGATATACCGTAGACGAACTTTTTGGAAATGTTACCGAAGGTGTGGGTATTCAAGGCAATCCAAGCATGTTCTATCTGCCATTAGATGCTTGGGTGCTTTGTGCGAGCGATGCGATGTTGTGCAATATCACTAATGCTGCTGGTGAAGTAATTTATGTGCACCACCATGCAGTTGATGGCGACATCAACGATGATGGTGTGGTTGATATTCAGGATGTTCAGGAAATGACTGATGCAGTGTTGACTAATGCAAATTACGAAGGCAATGACATATACTACGACTATGTGGTGGACATTGAGGACGTCAACTTTATCATAAACCTCATCCTTGGGAAAGCCTATGACCATTGGGATGACTATTGATTACCGCAAAAATATTATCGCAAGCTGACGCTTGCTACACTGGGGCTACACAGTGGCTATATAGAAGATGGCAACCCACAATGAGGATTGCCATCTCTTTTGTTCGCCCAGCACGAACGTATTCTAACGGGTGCAAGTCCCCAAGCCGCCCTAACGGTGGGAAGGCTACAGCCGAAAGGTAACCATCCGAAAATAGCCGTCTTTTTTTGCTTTTGCTTTTTTGCGATCTTTGCGGCAAAAAAACTATGTTTAATCTGAATGAAGGCAACAGGTATGTGATGGCGCAGAATCCTTATGATATGCGCATGGGTGATGACAGGATGTGTGGGCATGTCCGCAGCGTGGGGCTGGACCCCACGAACGGTGACATTTTCACAGCCATCTGCAAGGACCTAAAGGCCCTCGCTGCATGGCTGCCTACATTATCAAATCCCTAGCGGGATTTTACGCATCCATGTTTGCGATACACCAGTAGTGTACGATCGGTTTTAGCTAAAAGGGACGGTTCTTTTTAGCTAAAAATGGTGCGGAACAGCCTTTGGTAGAAATATGGGGGATAGTTGTCTCCTGTAGGGATGTCGGACAAAAACCGCGGATAACCCCTTGGGGCAGCAGCGGCCTGTCCCTGGTGTGGGGACAGGCCGCCTGTGTTATTTTAGGGGGATACGGTCGGTGGAATTAGAAGATAACCTTTGTGGTCTTCTGAGTACCGTCTTCCATAGTCTTAACTACGATGTTGATGCCCTCGAAGGGAACGTTGCTCTGAACACCCTGTGCGTTGACATACTTAACGCTCTTGACTGCAGCACCTGTGTTGAGGTCGGTAACAGCGGTGATTTTCTCGAATTTGGCTGCTACAGCAACGGGAGCGGGGAGATTGCTGCTGTCGTGCTGTGCAAGGCACTCGTCCTCGGTGAGTTTGCCGTCGCCACACTTGTTGGCAGCCAGCATTCTTGCGAAGTAAATCACGTCGCCATTGTCGTTAACCTGCATGGGAGCACCGTTGACAGTGAGCTCGCTCAGAGCGTAGCCCTGATCGGCTGCAACGTGGATGTAGAGATTCTTAGTTACTGCGCTGTAATCGCCCGGGTCGATGCTCTTGTTGAAGTGAGCGGTGGCAGTTGAGTTAACCTCGGCAGCTGCAGCATTCTCGCTGTCAAATGAAACCGAAACGGTTCCGCCCTCAACCTGGTTGGCCTGAGCCGATACATAGAACCAGCAGGGTTCAACTTCCTTGAAGACACCAACGATGTGTGTTACCACGTTAGCAATGTTCTCATTGTGCTGTGCGATGCAATCTTCCTCGCTGAGCGAACCAGCGCCACAGTTGTTGGCCTGAGTCATAGTGATGCGATACTGTGTGCCATAGTCGCCCTCGGTAGTGTTGATGCGGCTGCCGTTTACCTCATAGTGGTCAAGGGCGTAGCTGCCAATACCCTCGGCATAGAGGGTAACAGTCTGTGAAGCACCACTCCAGTTGTTGTTAGAAATACTTTGTCTGAAGTGCTTTGTGGCGGTTGTTGTCTCGTTGGCCTTGGCGTGATCGGCGCTCTCAAATGAGCAGTAAACCTTGCCTGCACCTGTGGGCTGGGCCTCGGTCTCTACATTTACAGTAAACCAATAAGGCGTGTCTAAAGCGCTTGCTGTGAAAGCAGCAACGCTAACTGCGAGAGAAAGTAAAAATTTCTTCATAATGATTTATAAAAATGTTAGTAAAAAATTGTCTAAATTTTCCAATTGCAAAAATAAGCATGTTAAATGGGGCATTTTGTCACAATTTGTATATGCAAAGGTAATAAAAGTGACAAATGTATGCAAAAAAAAGATAAATATTTCACTTTTTTCCTATTTATTGTTCATATATGGACTATAAGTCGGAGGGGGTAGGCGATACACTATAAACCGAGCCTCTAGAGGATGTCGCAAAATGGTAACTGTTCAGCTATGGTATTCTCTCGCGCAGAACTCGGAGAACTCGCGGAATTATTTTCATGCTCCCGTGTTGTCAGTATGCCCTTAACGAGCATGTTTTTAGGCATAAACATTGCATTATAGCGCCCTGCGGTCGCTACAGACGACACGGGGCGGTGTCGTCCCTTCCATGCAGCCCGTGGCTAGGCATAACGTTGCTTTAGGCTTTTTGCGACACCCTCTTTTACCGGACAACAATAAACCCAGAAAGTTCATTAGGAGCAAATGGCAATATATTGCTTCTCATAGTCATGATTGGCTCATATAGGAGCCCCTATGTTCGTTCAATATAGCGCAAATCCTGACACAATGATAATCTAAAATCTTATTCATGCCCTAATGCACTTTCTGGGATAAATAAGTATTTTCTTGATTTTTACTGGATGTTAATGAAAAATGATGCCACGCTGGGTGGGGACCTTGCGTGGCATGATATTGAGGGGAGATGTGTTGCGGGTTATTTCACTAGTTCGGCGCCTTTGTTGAGGGCTTGCTCGTTGATGGGGAGCAGGTGCCAGTGGCGCTCGGGGAGGGTTTTCTTGAGGCCTTTGAGCACGCTCTCGATGGTCACCATGGGTTGTGCCTTGAGCATGGCTCCGAGCACGATCATGTTGTAGGTCTTTCTGTTGTTGAGCTCGAAGGTTGCCTCGGTGGCGTCGATGCGGTGGATGGTGATGTCGGTGCGTGTGGGGGGCTGGTTGATGCCGTAGCTGTCATAGATGAGTATGCCTCCGGGCTTCACCTGTTTCTCAAATCTGTCGAGGCTCTGTTGGTTGAGTGCCACGACGATGTCGTAGGAGTTGAGGATGGGCGACGAGATGCGTTCGTCGCTCAGGATCACGGTCACGTTGGCTGTGCCTCCGCGCTGTTCGGGTCCGTAGGAGGGTAGCCATGACACTTCCTTGTCTTCCATCAGGCCTGAGTAGGCCAGGATTTTACCCATTGACAGGACGCCTTGTCCGCCAAATCCGGCAATGATTATTTCGCTTTTCATAATCGTCTAGTTACTTTTTAGATTCAACATCCTTGAGGTCGCCGAGGGGGTACTTGGCGAACATGTTCTCTTCCATCCACTGGTTGGCTTTCTCGGGGCTCATTTTCCAGCCGGTGTTGCAGGTGCTCACTACCTCGACCACTGATGTGCCCTTGCCTGCCATGCTGTTCTCGAAAGCCTTGCGGATGGCGGCCTTGGTCTTGCGCACCGATGCGGGCTTGTGTACGCTCTGGCGTGTCACGTAGCAGGTGCCGTCGAGCTGTGCCAGGAGCGGTGTGATGCTCAGGGGGTAGCCGTTGAGGTCGGCGCGTCGGCCGTAGGGGCAGGTGGCGGTCTTCTGTCCCAGCAGTGTTGTGGGAGCCATCTGTCCGCCGGTCATGCCGTAGATGGCGTTGTTGATGAAGATGATGGCGATATTCTCGCCGCGGTTGCACGAGTGGATAGACTCGCAGGTGCCGATGGCGGCAAAGTCGCCGTCGCCCTGGTAGGTGAACACGAGTTTGTCGGGCATGAGTCGCTTGGTGGCGGTTGCCATTGCGGTTGCTCGTCCGTGTGCAGCCTCGAGCCAGTCGATGTCGATGTAGTTGTAGGCAAACACGGCGCATCCCACGGGCGAAACGCCTATGGCTTTCTCGGTCAAGCCCATTTCTTCAATCACCTCGGCCACGAGTTTGTGAACGACACCGTGGCTACAGCCGGGGCAGTAGTGCATATGTGAATCGTTGAGAAGCGCGGGTTTCTTGTAAACCAGGTTCTCGGGACGTATTATATCGTTGTGTTCCATAATTATTGATGAGGCTACTTTTATTTAATGAGTTCTTTTTTCAGTGCGTCGAGTACTTCCTCGGGTGTTGGCACGTTGCCGCCCATGCGTCCGAAGTGGGCCACGGGGACGTTGCAGTCCACGGCGAGTTTCACGTCTTCGATCATCTGTCCTGCCGACAGCTCGGGCACGAGGATGCCTTTCACTCCGGCAGCTGCCTGTGCGATTTCCTTGCTGGGGAATGGCCACAGGGTGATGGGCCTGAGGAGTCCCACCTTGATGCCTTCCTGTGCGGCGAGCTCCATGGTCTTCATGGCGATGCGTGCCATGCTGCCGAATGCCACGATGAGGTAGTCGCAGTCCTCGGTGTCGACAGTCTCGCATCGCACTTCGTTCTGCTCGATGAGGCGGTAGGTGGCCTGGAAGCGCAGGTTGTTGGCTTCCATGATGTCGTCGTCGAGTTCGAGCGATGTGATGATGTTCTTGGGTCGCATGCCTGTGCGACCGGTTACTGCCCACGGGCACTGGCGTTCAAGCTCTTCCTGAGTGCGTCGCGGACGTTGCTCGGGCAGCACCACTTTCTCCATCATCTGTCCTATGAGTCCGTCGGCCAGGATCATCGACACGCAGCGGTACTTGAAGGCGAGGTCCCAGCCCAGGCCCACGAAGTCGGCCATCTCCTGCACGCTGGCGGGAGCAAGCACGATCATGCGGTAGTCGCCATGTCCACCGCCCTTGCAAGCCTGGAAATAGTCGGCCTGCGAGGGATGGATGGTCCCCAGGCCAGGGCCGCCGCGCATCACGTTGATCACGAGTGCGGGCACCTCGCTGGCAGCCATGTAGCTCATGCCTTCCTGCATGAGACTGAATCCGGGGCTAGAAGTGGATGTCATCACGGCCTTGCCACACGATGCTCCGGCATAGACCATGTTGATTGCTGCCACTTCGCTCTCGGCTTGTAGCACAACCATGCCAGTGGTTTCCCACGGCATTTCCTCCTCGAGTTTCTCGAGGACTTCGCTCTGCGGGGTGATGGGATAGCCAAAGTAGCCGTCGGCGCCGTAGCGTATAGCGGCCATTGCCAGGGCCACATTACCCTACATCAATGTTACTTTATCGTTCATTGTGGTTTCTTGATTTTAGTGTTTTGTTACAAGCCCTTTATTTCTCAATCACGCGATAGACCTCGATGCAGGCATCGGGACACACGAGCGAGCAACTCTGGCAACCGATGCAGTTGTCGGGCTGAGCCATGTAGGCAAAGTGATAACCTCGGTTATTTACTTCTTTCTGCTGCAAGTCAAGCACCTTGCTGGGGCACGCAACCACACACAGGTTGCATCCCTTGCATCGCTCGGTGTTGACCGTTACTGCTCCTCTTACTTTAGCCATAGCAATGTATTATTTTGTAAGTTGTTCAACGATATCACAAAAGTAATAATAAATAATGAAACAACAAACTTTTTACCAAAGTTTATTACCCGCCATTACTCGAACACGTAGTTGAGGAAGTCGTAGAGAGGTTGCAGGCGCTTGAAGTCTTGGGCAACGCGTTCTACCCAGTCGTCGCAGTCGAAATACTCGGGCGTGACTCGCTTGACGATGACGTAGTCCTTCATTTTGAGGAAGTGTGCCATGGGGTGATCGGCGGGATAGTCGCGCGGCACTTTCTTGAGCGAATCGCTCTCCCACTTGAAGTGGTCGGCAATCTCGGGGTTGTTGACTATCTTGAGGAACTCATCGGCCTCGGCATCGATGAGCGAGCGCA
>JAZQPG010000057.1:0-32833 GCA_045628365.1 Sodaliphilus sp.
GCGTTCTCGCGGTTCTTGGGCTGGTCGCGGGTCTCGGTGTTCTCAACGAGGATTTCCTCCTCCTCGCCGGTGTAGGGGTCCTTGTACTGGTAACGAGCACGAACACCTGATTCCACCTTGTTCACGTTCTGACCGCCGGCGCCGCCGCTGCGGAATGTATCCCACGACAGGCGTGCGGGCTCGATGACGATCTCGATGGTGTCGTCGATGAGCGGTGTGACGAATACCGATGCAAACGAGGTCATGCGCTTGCCCTGGGCATTGTAGGGCGACACGCGCACCAGGCGGTGCACGCCGTTCTCGCTCTTGAGATAACCGTAGGCAAAGTCGCCGGCCACGCTTATCGATACCGACTTGATGCCGGCCTCGTCGCCGTCGACCAGATGGGTGATTGAGGTCTTGTAGCCGTGGCGCTCGCAGTAGCGCAGGTACATGCGCACCAGCATTGAAGCCCAGTCCTGGCTCTCGGTGCCGCCGGCTCCCGAGTTGATCTTGAGGATGGCGTCCATCTTGTCCTCTTCCTGGCGCAGCATGTTGCGCAGCTCGAGTTTCTCGATCATGTCGAGTGCTGTGGCATAGAGCTCGTCGAGCTCGGTTTCCTCGATGAGGCCTTCCTTGACAAAGTCAAATCCGGTTGCCACCTCGTCCACGGCGCTCTCAACCTCGGCACAGCCTTCGATCCAGAACTTGAGCTGCTTGATTTTCTTCATCTGTGCCTCGGCGGCCTTCTGGTCCAGCCAGAAGTCGGGCACGTGGGTGCGCAGTTCTTCTTCCTCTACCTGAATCTTCTTGTTGTCAACGTCAAGGTACATCTTGAGCGCGTCCTTGCGGTTTTGTATCTCTTTGAGTTGGTCTTGTGTTATCATTATATAAAATTTGTTTTATCAAACAAAGTTACTAATTATTTTTGACACTGTGAAAATTATGGGTGCAAGTTTACTTTTTTTGCTTGCGTGCGGTCGATTTGACCACTAGCTTCTCATACTCGGGATTACCTTTCCTGAGCAGTTCGTTAAACCGCTGTTCGTCGCTGAGTACAGCCATGGCTGCCGCCAGGTCGGGGTTGCGGTGGTTGAGCACCACGTTGTAGGCCCCGGGGTCGCTGAACACGTCGCGGGCAATGAGTCCCTTGATGATGCTCTTGAGTATGTTCTCGCTGATGCGGTATTTCTCCTCGTCATACTTGATGCTGTCCTTCTCGCCCATGGCGATGAACTTCTTCATCATGTCGTCGGTGACGGTGAAGCGCTGGTCATAGTCCTTGACATCGCGGTACTCCTTCTTGAGCTTGCTGCGGTTCTTGTCCACGTAGTCGATGCAGTACTGGTTGATGATGCCTTTGCCCATGAGGTCGCGGTAGTAGGTTGACCACTCGGTGGTGTCAACGGGCACGAAGATGTCGGGCATGATGCCGCCGCTGCCGTAGATGGTGCGGTGGTTCTTCAGCGTGTGGTACTGCAGGGTGTCGTTGATCTGGATGCTGTCCAGACAGTAGTACTCGCCTTCCTTGGAGCGGTCGAGCAGGTCCTCATCGTAGGCTTTCTTGTCGCCCTTGGTATAGGGTTTCTGGATGCAGCGGCCGCTGGGGGTGTAGTAGCGTGCCGTGGTGAGGCGTATCATCGAACCGTCGTCAAAGCGGAAGGGGCGCTGCACGAGTCCCTTGCCAAAGGTGCGACGTCCCACGATCACCGCGCGGTCCCAGTCCTGCATCGCTCCCGAGAAGATTTCGGCTGCCGATGCCGAGTACTGGTTGGCGATCACCACGAGCTTGAGGTCTTTGTACTTGCCGTTGCCACGGGCGCGGGCCTCGTTGCGCGGTGACTGCGTGCCCTCGGTGTAGACGATGAGCTGGTCGCGGTCGAGGAACTCGTTGCACATGTCGATGGCGGCGTTGAGATAGCCTCCGCCGTTGTCGCTCAGGTCCATGACGAGTTGCTTCATGCCCTGTGCCGAGAGTTTCTTGAGGCCGTCCATCATCTCCTCGTGGGTCTTGGCACCGAAGCGCGAGATGCGCATGTAGCCGGTCTTGTCGTCAATCATGTAGCAGGCGTCCACGCTGTAGAGGGGAATGTTGTCGCGGGTGATGCGGAAGGTGAGCAGCTTGTTGCTGTTGCCGCGCTTCACCTGCACGGTCACCTTGGTGCCTTTCTTGCCGCGCAGGCGCTTCATGATGTCGTTGTTCTTCATCTTGACACCGGCGATGGTGCTGTCGTTGACGGTGATGATGCGGTCACCGGCCACGATGCCCACGCGCTCGCTGGGGCCGCCTGCGATGGTCTGTATCACGTAGAGCGTGTCCTGCTTCATGTTGAACTGGATGCCGATGCCGCTGAACTCGCCCTGTAGCGGTTCTTCCATCTCCTTGGTCTCCTTGGCGTCGGAGTAGCTGCTGTGCGGGTCGAGTTTCTCGATCATGCCGTTGATGGCGTCTTCGATGAGTTTGTCCTCGTTGACGGTATCAACATAGAATGTGCTGATGGCATACTGCGCGTTGAGCAGTTTCTGCACGTTCTTGGGCAAGCGTTGTGCTGTTATTGCCGTTGAGATTGTCAGCAGCGCTGCAACGGCAAGTAAGATCTTCTTCATTTTATCTTTAGTACTAAATTGATTTGAGAGTGCAAAAATACAAAAAAAATAAAAAAATCCACCTCTATAATATAAAGAAAGTGCCACGCCCCGTGAAAATAGTTGCGTTATCAAAAGAAAAGCAGTACTTTTGCAATGGAATTTAAAGGTGGGTTCTATTAATTATGTCGAGGCGATTTTGAGATTTGTTTTGAGTAGGTTTTTGGCATGAAGAGGGAGCGAAGCGTACTTCGTGACCGACTGAATGTCAAAAAGATGCTAAAACAGGCTCAAAAGCGACCGAAATAACTAACAAACTATTATCAGAATTAATAAACCCCACCTAAACTAAATAGTTTTACAAAAATTACAATGGGTGGTTTTTTCGGAGTTACGGCTCATAAACCGTGTGTCGATGACCTGTTCTACGGTGTCGACTATAATTCTCATCTGGGCACTCGCCGTGCCGGTATGGTCACTTACGACTGCAATCAGTCTAAATTCTTCAGGTCAATCCACAACATCGAGAGGTCTTATTTCAGGACAAAGTTTGAGGACGAACTGTCTAAATTCGTGGGAAACAGCGGCATCGCTGTCATCAGCGATAACGACCCGCAGCCCATCATCTTCAACAGCCGCCTGGGACAGTTTGCCATCGTGACGGTAGCCCATGTTACCAACAAGGATGAGCTGGCCCAGGAACTCCTCGACAAGAATCATCACTTTGCCGAACTCAGTTCGGGCAACATCAACCCCACCGAGCTCATCGCCCTGCTCATCACCGAGGGCAAGACCTTTGTCGAGGGCATCAACAACGTGTTTGCCAAGGTTAAGGGCTCATGCTCGATGATGATGCTTACCCCCGATGGAATCATCGTGGCACGCGACCGCCTGGGCCGCACCCCCATCGTGATCGGCAAGAGGGACGGGGCCCGTGCCGCCTCGAGCGAGTCAACCTCGTTCCCCAACCTTGATTACGAGATTGAATACTACGTGGGTCCCGGCGAGATCGTGAAGTTTGACGCCGACGGCATGGAGCAGCTCCAGGCACCCGGCAAGGAGATGCAGATATGCTCTTTCCTGTGGGTATATTACGGTTTCCCCACCTCGTGCTACGAGGGCCGCAACGTTGAGGACGTGCGCCTCAAGATAGGTCACAAGATGGGAGAAAAAGACGACAGTCAGGTAGACTGTGCCTGCGGCATCCCCGATTCGGGAACCGGCATGGCGATAGGATATGCCGAGGGCAAGAAAGTGCCGTTCCACCGCGCCATCTCCAAGTATACCCCCACGTGGCCCCGCAGCTTCACCCCCAGCGACCAGGCACGCCGCTCGCTCGTGGCCAAGATGAAACTCATCCCCAACCGTGCCATGCTCGAGGGCAAACGGGTGCTCTTTTGCGACGACTCGATCGTGCGCGGCACCCAGCTCCGCGACAACACCAAGGTTCTCTATGACTACGGCGCCAAGGAAGTGCACATGCGCATCTCGTGCCCGCCGCTCATCTATGGTTGCAAGTACATCGGGTTCACCAACAGCAAGAGCGACATGGAGTTGATTACCCGCCGCATCATCGGCGAGTTTGAGGGAGATCCCTCAAAGAACCTGGACCGCTACATCGACCACACCACGCCCGAGTACCAGCGCATGGTCGAGGAAATCAAGAACCGCTTCGGCCTCACCTCGTTGAAGTTCAACACCATCGACGACCTCATCGAAGCCATAGGCCTGCCCAAGTGCAAAGTGTGCACCTACTGCTTCGACGGCAAGAGCATCGACTGATAAAGACAAAAAACACAACCAGCCATATCGGCATGCATCGCACGCCTTTATGGCTGGTTATTTTATACACTAATGGGGATTGTCTCACGCAGATCTCGCAGATGACGCAGACTTTTAATCTGAAATATTGCTGTCAGGAAAAAGAGGCTGTCACGAAAAGCCTAAAGCAGCGTTTTGCCCGGTTACGGGCAGCAGGTAGGGACGACACCCCTGTGTCGTCCGTAGCGACCGCAGGGCGCTGTAACACAGTGGCTTGCCTGGATAATCATGCTCGTTCCGAGCATACGGACGACACGGGGGTGTCGTCCCTACATCATTGCCCGTGACCGGGCAAAGGGTGTTTTGCGACACCCTCCGACTTAGTTAGAGACCTCCTCTGTCCCGTCCTGGCGTTGCATACAGGACAGAACAACTTTACCACTCGTTAATTCCAAGGATGCGCAGGTTCTGCTGTGCAGTCTCATTCCCCTGCTTAGCCGACAGTTTATACCACTTGATAGCTTCATCCTTATCCTTTGCCACACCATTGCCTAAATCATAGCAAACGCCCAAGTTGTTTCGCGCATCGGCATTTCCTTGCTCCACTGCAAGTCGGTACCACTTGACGGCCTCGTTGTAGTCCTTTGCCACACCGTTGCCGTGATAATAGCAAATGCCCAAGTTGTTTTGCGCAGTGGCAATTCCTTGTTCTGCTGCAAGTCGGTACCACTTGACAGCCTCGTTGTAGTCCTTTGCTACTCCGTTGCCATTTTCATAGCAATATCCCAAGTAGACTTGCGCAGTGACATCTCCTTGTTCAGCTGCAAGTCGGTACCACTTGACTGCCTCGTTGTAGTCTTTTGCCACACCTTCGCCTTCGTCATAGCACTCGCCCAAGCTGCATTGCGCATCGGCATCTCCTTGTTCAGCTGCAAGACGGTACCACTTGACAGCCTCGTTGTAGTCCTTAGCCACACCGTTGCCTTCGTGATAGCAATAGCCCAAGTGGTGTTGCGCAACGGCATATCCTTGTTCAGCTGCAAGTCGGTACCACTTGACGGCCTCTTCATCGTTTTCCTCCACTCCATATCCCCAATAATAGCAATAGCCCAAGTTGCATTGCGCACGGGCATTGCCTTTCTCGGCAAGTTCTCTAAGCAATGGCAGTGCTGCTTTGTATAGCTCTTCGGCTTTGACGGTGTCTTTTTCTAATATCTTGTCATTGTCGTAGAACCAAGCCAGTTGGAACTGGCCGAAGGGGTTGCCTTGGTCGGCAGACTTGCGGGCCCACTCTAACGCTTCTTTCTCGTTGATTTTCACTTTGTTCATGCCATTATCATAGTACCAAGACAGCAGTGCCTGGGCGGCGGCATCGCCTTTCTCGGCATCGGCTTTTACCTGCTCGACGGGGGCATTCTCGTCGTAGACATACTTCGCCGTACTGTCATGCAGGAAGTAGAAGCAAGCTGCGGCAATCACTGCTATCACTGTACCCGCGATACCCATGTAGAGCCCTTTATGAGACTTCGGTTCTGGTTCTGGTGCAGGGGGAATTACAACCGGGGGCACTACACTAACTGGGACTTCAGTTATAGTCTCTTCTTGTGATGGCACGTTGCCTGAGAGCTGAGCGATGAAGTCGCTTGCACATGATGTGCGTTCCTTGGAGTTAGGGGACATCGCTTTCACGACTATGTCAATTACGCCTTGCGACACACCGCTTTTAGCCAATTGTGTTGACACGTATTTGTTGTCAAAGACTAGTTCTGATGCAATGGGCGGGGTGTTGCCGGTGAGCAGTTTGAACAGCGTTGCGCCTAGGGCATAGATGTCGATCGAGGGGCGGAAGTCACCGTCCTTTGCCTGGTTGCCCTGCTCGATGGGGGCGTAACCTGCTGTGCCCTGGCCTATGGTGGTGGATGTCTCGGGCTGGCCACCGTTGCTGTAGTGCTTGCTCAGGCCGAAGTCGATGAGGAAGATGCGGCCGTCGCTGCGACGTCGCATCACGTTGCCAGGCTTAAGGTCAAGGTGGAGCATGCGGTGTTGCTCGTGCATGTATTGCAGCGCAGTGGCGATGTCGCGAGCGATGGCTACAGCCTCGCTCTCACTCAGGCTATGGCTCTTAATGTAGTCATTGAGGTTCTCGCCCTCAATATGGTCCATCACGTAATAATATGTGCCGTTCTCGTCAAAGGCATCGGTCACCTCCACGATGTTGGGGTGCTTCATGCGGGCAAGGTTGGCGGCTTCCTTACGGAACTTCTCGGCATACTTGAACGACAAGCTGCCGTCGGTCATGCCGGTGATGGAACCGTCCTCAGCGCGAGAGTTGAGTTCCTTCATGAAAAATTCCTTGATTGCAACCTTTTTTCCTAGTGCCGAGTGCTCGGCGAGGTAGGTGATGCCGAAACTGCCTTGTCCCAGCACCTTCTTTATTTCATATGCGCCTCCGCGTAGGGTTGCGCCAGCTTTGAGTTGTGACATAATATACTGAATTGAAAAGTTGTTTTTCAGGTAGCCTGATGTGAACAGGCCCATATCAGCCACAAAGTTAACACATTTCAATGAAATATAAAAGCAACTTGCAGGAAAAACCGTGGGTGACTTCCCGATGATGCGTGGCTCTGGTGGAGGTTCTGCAGTCCTGTGGACGACATGAAGATATCGTCATGCGCCATCGGGTTGCTCTACGGCGACTATCGTCACGCCATGGGTCTTGCCGGCGATGTATCCGCATGGCTCGGCGGCTCCCGGCAGCATGAGGTTGTCCACTAGCATGGGGTGGCCGCAGGCAATGGTTGAGGTTTCAAAAGTGGCTCCGGCGACAAGCTTGCTGTGTTCGGTGGCCAGCACCGTGAACAGGCTGTTGCCGTCATATCGCAGTGTGCACGTGCGGTCGGGGTGCCACCTGAGATGGACCTTGGTGCCGGGTATCAGTTGCTTGGCATGGACTGCCTTGCCGATGAAGTCCGACGAGTTGCGGCCGTCGACGGCTGCACAAAAGGCATTCCATCCCTCATAACCCACGTAGCGAGACAGGATTTCGCGGGTGGTCTCGGAGGGGACAGGCTGCCAGCTCACTTTGCCCCACAGTCGCTTGATGGTGGACAGGCTCAGCGTGTCGCCGGTGACCGACTTGATGTCGAGCAACAGAGCCTGGATGTTTGTGGGGGTGGTTACTTCGCGTCCCCAGCGCTGCTCAACGCGCTGTTTCAATATCTTTACATATTCTTCCATGTTGACATGTCTTTTTGATACTCTCCATCATAGGAGTAACCGGTGTAGAAACGCTTCATGACGACGTTCATCACCGAGTCAAACCGTTCGTCGCTGGCCGGCAGGTCCTTGAGCAGCTTGCTGCGTGTGGCAAAATAGGTGGAGCGGGCGATGCCATGCAGGGCGGTCTTTACCTGCGGGTCGGCCAGTGCGTTAAGGCGCAATATCTCCATCTGGCCGTAGTGCTCGGCTATCTCTTGGTTGGGACTCACGTCCTCTCCCTTGTCCCGCTGTGCCTGGACAAAAGCCCGGACGTACTTGGCAGCCTCTTTCTTGTGATAGTCGTTGGCATAGGCCTGCAGGCTCTTGATGATGCTGTCATAGTCATAGTCTATTTTCTCGGCGGGGGCATTGCCTGGCGTGGCCGTGGCTGGGGTTGCTTCGTCGCCAGTTATCGTGGTGATGGCATCGTCCTTGTCCCCGCCCTCGGTGTGTGGCAATGTGCTGTCGGCCGGAGAGTGCCGGACTACAAGGCTGTCATCGGTCGCCTCTGTTACGGAGGTGTCTTGACTGATGGTGTGACGGGTAGTGGCCGCAGGGGTGTTGAACAACCAGTATACACCCGCGGCAGCGACAGCGATAGCGACCGCAGCAGCGACCGCCCACCACCACTCGAAGCTGTGCTTGTGCAGCAGCGCGGCCACGTCGAGGACACTCTGTATCCTCTTGGCACGGTTCCTCCGCGTGCATCGGGCAGCGACATGCCTGAGCCGGTTCTTGCCGGCTGAGCACTGTGACATGTCCTCCAGGACAACCCCAAGCGAGTAGATGTCGCACAGGGCATCGCTGGTGCCCTCACTGACACACTCCGGCGCTATGTAGTGCCTGGTTCCGGCGGGCATCTTGAGCGTGGCATAGTTGGACGAGTCGGCAAGCCCCAGGTCGATGAGCACCGCATGCCTGTGCTGCGGGTCCACGATGATGTTCTGCGGCTTCACGTCGCGGTGTACCATCTGGTGGGAGTGCAGGTAGTCCAGGGCCTGGCACACGTCGTCCACGATGCTCACGGCCTGCCTGTAGGTCAAGCGGTGCGTGGCAAGCACCTTGTCCAGCGTGTCGCCGTCGATGTAGTCCATGACGATGCACTGTCCCAGCTGTCCCACCTCTTCCATGGCAAGCATGCGCACCACGTGGGTGTGCCTCACGCCGAACCCCAGGTTGAACTCCTTGAGCAGCAACGACTCGTGCAACGCACGGTTATCACATCCCGGCTTGACGCTCTTGAGCACAAACCATTGGCCCATGCGCATGGCTCGGTGCACCACATAGTAGCGCCCCTCGTGCAGCAGGGTGATGCGTGACCACTCCTTGCTGAACAACGCCTCCATGCTGGTGTTTGGCTTTAATATTTCAGAATCACTGTCCACGATGCAAAGGTAGTCATTTTTGCTCTAACAATTATCCCCCGTGGCGGCTAAACAATAAAAAAAAGCATATCGAGAACCAACAAGAACCAAGTCGCAGCGCCTTTGTGTGCCCCGTCTGTGCTAAATTTGCGCTGTGATGCAAAAAATAGTTCGCACCACTGCTTGGCAATGTGAAGAATTATTCCTAAATTTGCAAGGCAATGCCGCCGCAGTCGTGGTGTTGCACGACATTTGGAATAACAAAAGACAATGTTTCTTTTTTGGGGCTTGATGAAACCGCCAAATCTTCAACCACAGTTCCCCGCCATAGAGAAGCAATTGTCCGCATCTTTACTTAACAACAAGGGTGCGGACTTCTTGCATCACAGTGTGGGGAACAGGCGCTTGGCGGTGCCCATCAAGCCACACAGCAAGAAGCCGCACCCTTTTTGTGTGGGTGAGTAAGTGTAAATTAAAAAAATGTTATGTACTAATTTATATTTAATAATTTCGTTATGAGTTATTTAGATGAATTGCACAAAATTGCAGAAGATCTACAAATGGTAGAACAGGCAAAGTTACTTTCTTTGTTCAAGCAAAGAATAGAATCACCCAACAAAGAAGTATTAATCCCTTTAGTTGGAGAGTTTTCGTCGGGAAAGACTTCTTTCATAAATGCCATATTAGACAATAAGACTCTTGAAACGGCATCTAAAGCTACAACGGCTACCATCTTTGAGATTAGATGTGGTTCGGATAGTTTTAAGCAGGAAATCATTGATCTTGATGGGAATTTAATTGATGCGGGAAACGAAACATTATCTAATACAGATCTTCAAAAAACGACTCAGGTTGTAAGAGTATATGATACTTCAAGTAAATTGGACTCTTCAATAGTCTTAGTTGATACTCCGGGGCTTTCTTCAAATGATCCTAAACATCGTATTGCATTATCTAACTATTTGCCAAATGCTGATGCGATACTTCTAGTTGTAGATGTGAACCAATCAGCGACTCGTTCGTTAATATCTTTTGTTAAGGACTCACAAATCTCAAAACGGCCTATTTTTCTTATGCTGACTAAATGTGATACTAAAACCTCAAGTGAGGTGGCACAACAGCTTAAAAATACGGTTGAAATAGTTGGAGTTCCAGAAACTAATATAATTTGCACATCAGCACAAACTGGCAATTTGGATCAATTTTTTGAATTAGTTAAAAAGATTCAAATTCAAAAGAATCAGATTGTCAATAATGCAATTAACGATAGAGTGAAACTTATTGCAGAACAAATGAAGGACTTTATTCAAGACTTGATAAATAGCCTTGAGTCTTCAACTGATTTAGAAGCTGCAATCAATGAGCAATCACGAAAACTAAAGCAATTTAACAAGAATATAGACGAGTTGATTGAAGATGCTGCTGTAGCTATAGAAAATAAAGAGGAAGCTGCAATTCGTTCGTTCAAGGATAGAGTCTCAAGGAATCTTGATTCTATATTACAAAATGAAGGACGAGATTGTGACCAGAGTGTGTATGCTTCGGTAAACTCTGTCGGAAATATGATTATCGAATCGTATAGAAAGGATTTGCAAAGTGTTCTTGTAAACCTAGGTCGTCAGCGTCGCCATAGTGCAAAAGAGATTCCAATGCAGTCACTCGAAACAATTGATTTGTCGGGAGTAGCATTCAATCAATTTTCTTATGACCTAGACCTCTCAAGTCTTGGGCACGAACATGACAAAGCATTTGGATATACCGCATTGGCGGTTGCAGCGGTTGCAGCAGTTGCTGTTGCTGCTCCTATGGTTGCTGCTGGCGGTGCTGCTGGCGGTGCTGCCGCTGGTGCTGGTGCTGCTGGTACTGCTTCTGCTGCTGGTACTGCTGCTTCTGCTGCTGGTACTGCTGCCGCTGGCGGTGCAGCTGCTTCTGCCGGAACTGCGGTTGCATCGACCATAGTAAGCGAAACTGGAGAAATTGTTGCGGGTACTATGATTAGCCGTGCTATTACAAAAGCAAGAAATTATGCAGGAGAAGTTAGTACTCAAATGAGCAAGATTCAGGATGGTGATCGGAAATTACAGCAGAAATTAGGCACAAATAGAGGTCTAATCGAGACTGCTACAGGGTGGGTTACAGACAAAATCGTGGGTAAACCTGCGCGTGTTCGTGCTGTTAATAATTATCTTGATAGTACTCTTGTTCCTGAGTTTAGAAATCTACTTTTTAATGTTAGAACAAATCTGCTTAGAATCATAAGTGACACCATTCGCCTAGAAGCTGATTCTCAGATTTCTTCAATGGAGCAAGCTTTAGTCCAAATGAAAGAGCAGCTTGACGATAACAAACAAGTTGTCGCACAACGTAGAGAAGAATTGAAATCATATATAGAAATAATAAATGAATACAAATAACATGTTAAGCTTTTTTATAGGAGCAGCAACAGGTGTTGCTGGAGGTATCGCTCTTAAAGACAAATTGATGCCATCAACAAAGGAGAAACAGTTGGCATCGATGGTCAATAATCTTACAGAGCAAAATAACACATTGAAATCAAAGTGTAGTGATTTGGAATCACGTATTGCTTTATCAAGTAACGAAGTAGAGTCTTTAAAGGCCAAAATCGTTAAATATGAAGACAAGAGTGATGATTCCGATGATGCGATTTTTGATTTGCAAAAGGCCAACAAGAGGCTTATTGCAGAAAAAGAATCGTTGGTAGCAGAGTTAGAAGAAGTAAAGTCGCTTTTGACGATAAAATCACAGGAGATTGAAGAGCTTAAAGACAAAATATTTGATTTGAGTAATAAATGATGGATTTGCTTGCTATAGTAATAATAGTAACTACTATTGCTATTATATGTTTCTTTGTCGGTCGTAAATTTGGCGCAAAAAGTCCCTCTGACGATTATTCTGCGTCACAGAATCCTGCATCAGCAGAAGAAACCGAAGAGAGACTAAAGAGAAAAATAGATAATTTATCAGCACAAATAACTGACTTGGAGGCTCGTCTTCAAGAAAAAGACGAAATGCTTGGGGCGGCTTTATCTGGTGATGTTTCAAAAATTTATTCGTCATTACAGAACGAAGTTGATGCTTTTAAAAAGAAAGTTGAGAAGCTCAAGAAGGAGCTTGGTGATGCTGAAGATGAGCGTGATGACTTTGAAGATGAAGCAAAATCAGCAAAAAAGAAACTTGAGAAAAAAACGACTGAATACAAAGAACTTTCTACAAAGATGCAAGACATCACTCTTAAATTTGATTCTTTGCAGAGAGATTATAACACTCAGGCAGATCAATTAGAGGATGAAAAAGTTCAAAACAAGGAGCGAAAAGAATCTATAGAATTTGTTAATGCTATTCTCAATGCAAAGGAAGCCAGTGATGAATATACCAAGTCAAGAAATGAGGCAATTGACAACGTTCAAAACACCCTATTGAATTATCATGATGCACTTACTTATTGTGACTTAGCAGAAACTCGAGAATACATTATGTGTTTTGCTTTCCGTTGGGCTAATGACCGTAAGAAACCATGGCTTAAAGGTAAAAAAGTAATTGCTCTTATTGGAGAATTCAGTGCAGGAAAAACGTCTATAGTTAATAGAATTCTTTCACAAGATGACCCTACAGCACCGATACTTCCAACGAATAGTAAGGCAACCACAGCTATACCTACGTATATCTCGTATGGTCCTGCTTTTATGTCCCAATTCTTAGACGCTAACGGAACGCTTAAGAATATTAAAAAAGATGATTTTGAACGTGTTAAGAAAGATGTACTTAACAAGGTAAATGTATCTTCCTTGTTGAATTATTTTGTAATGTCATATAACAATGCCAATCTAAAAGGCATTACAATTCTTGATACTCCTGGATTTAGTAGCAATGATCCTGAAGATGAAAGAAGAACATGTGAAGTAATCAATGAGGCTGACATTTTGTTCTGGGTATTTGATGTTAATCAAGCAATCAACAAAACATCAATTACAATCATTAAAGAAAACATCAAAGACGTTCCTTTGTTTGTCGTGATGAATAAATGTGACCAGTTGTCACCTAATGAACAAAATGCAAAGGAAAACAACCTTAGGGAAACTCTCAAGAAGGAGAATATTTCTATTAATGGTGTGATTCGCTTTTCCGAAAAGTATTCAATTGATGTGATTATGAATGCGGTAAACAGCGTTGAATGTAAAAAAGAAGAGGATGAGGTTTCGTATATCCTTGAAGACCTTTACAGACTTTATGATTCAGTCAACGACGAATATAAAGAATGTCAAGAGGACTTGAAGTTGGCCAATACGAACCTCGATGATGCAAAGGATGGTATTCAATCTTGTCTAGAGCAATACGAAAATGACGCGAGGGCTATAGATGATATGGTAATGTCTAAAAAACGTGGTGTTTGGGGCTTTAGAAAGCAACGTTATGAGATAAGTAAAAATGACATTGAAGAATTCAAAAGAAGGTGTCAAAAGATACGTGATAATCGAGAGGAATTAGAATCAGAAATAGAAAATTTAGAAGACTTTACCCATTATGTAACAAATCGTGAAAAAGAATTCTCTTACTTAAAGTATAAAAGAAGAATGCTTTCGGACTACGAAAAAAAGATTATTGAGGCTGTAAAAAAGTTTGATCCGAATGCTAACATTCCTGTTCATGTTATTTCTGCGTCATCCAATAAAAAAAGAGCACAAACTAAACACCAATCAAAGTCTTCCAGCAAATCAAATAACTCAGGTAGTCTGCATCCCTCGAAAAGCGGAAATGGCTTTGAAGAAGATTTACGTGATTTTATGGACGAACATAACGAGCCATTCCTATTAAAGGTCGATGTTTTGTATCTCGCAAAACAATATGGTATATCGGAAAGCAAAGCTTTAGATATGGCAGAAAAAGTTGCTCAAATAATTTAAACGATATGGGAACAAATTTATTTAAAGAATTTCAACAAAAAAAAGAAAAGGTAAGAAGTTTAGCTAATGCGGCTTTAGATAAAGGCTGGTTAACTCAAGAAGATTATACCGAAATAATAAACAAACTAGACACTGATATATTAACTATCGGTGTTATTGGTCAAATGAAATGTGGTAAATCTACATTTCTTAATGCGTTTTTGTTTAACGATACTGTTTTGCCTGCTGCAACCAATCCTATGACAGCTGCGCTATCTGTAATAACTTATGGTGAAGAGAAAGAAATAGTTGCAGAATTCTACTCACAGGACGAATGGGCAAACCTGAAAATGCAGGCAGAACGTCAGCTAGACGATGGTGCATCAGATAGTGAGAAAAACATGAAGCAGGCTGCAAGGGAAGTGTATGCTAAGTCTCATGCAATTGCCAGTGAAATTCCATCTTTGTTAGGCACAACAAAAAAAGATCAATTTGAGAATCTTATTGAATATGTTGGTGCTGGTGGCAAATATGTTTCTATAACAAAAAGTGTTACTATTCACTATCCTGTTGAGTGGCTTAAGGGAGTAGAAATTGTAGATACTCCTGGATTTAATGACCCTATCGTATCACGAGAGTTAAGAACACAAGAGTTCTTAAGTAAAGCGGATGTGGTATTAATGCTTCTTTATGCTGGACGTGCTTTTGACTCAACTGACCGAGACATCGTCTTTGAAAAAGTACGCAAGGTGGGAATTGGTAAAATTCTTGTTGGAGTAAACAAGTATGACCTTCTCATTGATAGGGAAAGTGAGGAACAAATTGTTTCCAATGTAGAAGAGGAAATCAAGAAGGCTTGTAGGGAACCTAAATATAGGGATGATTTCTTGATTCAAGAAATCATGAGAGGTATTAAACCTATTCTTCTTTCGGCCAACATGGCCTTGATGGCCAAAATGCCATTGAACAAGGTTTACAATGATCCTGATTTGAAATTCCATTTTGACGAATCTTGTAAATTATTTGGAAATGATAAACAGGATCAGCAGCAAATGTTGAAGGATAGTCTTATTGGTAATCTAGAGAATGCGGTTAGAGAGGTAATCGAAAAGTCAAAAGCAGATATTCTTATCAAGAAACCCATCAACCACATTTTTCAACTTGCAAACAATAAGCGCGAGGAATTAGAGACTTCTATAAAGTCTGATTCTAATACTCTTAAAGAACTAAAAACTCCTGATACAGAATTAGAAGATAAACTTGACAACCTCAAAAAAGCCCAAAAGAGAATAGAGAGACGTATTGAACGCGCTACTGTTGAATTGGGTGAAACCTATGATGAGATCACAGATAACGGTATTGAGAACGTGAAGAATACTGTTTTCGATGCCAAGGATGATTGTATGAGAATTGCAAAAAGTGCAGAACGTAATGAGATGAAAACCAAACTCAACAGTCGAATAGCCAGGTTAAAAGATCAAGAATTGCCTGGGGTCCAGAAAACATGGAAGAGAGCTCTTAAAAGAGCTATAAATTCTAGTTGCGAGGATTTTGCAAATGATGTCGAAGATCAGTTGGAACGTTATGCTGATGATTGCGATGGTATAATAGATACCTTCCGTTCTGCTATTAGACGAGGAGCAAGTTCGTTAATTAAAAATGGAGCAAATGACGAAGAAATGCAATTTGATAGTGGCTTTAGTGATCGGACTATTGATGGATTTGATATAATTGCGTCGATAGTACTTCCTCTATATGCTCCTCTTGAGTTACTGAATTGGCGTTCAAAGGTTTATGAGGAAATTGATGATTGTTTTAAAAAAATCAATTTTGCGCAGATAGAAGACGCTGCAATAGCCAGACGTCCTGCTTGTGTGAATCTTTTACATACAGAGGCTACTAGTAAATTATTGGGAGAATTGGTAGATACTTTGACTGAAGCCTTAGGTTCAAAAGAAAAGAAGGAAGAGTTGATTATGCAGAAAGAAGAGTCTTTAGTGATCAACAAAAAGAATTTATCTGAACTTGAGGCTCAGATTATGGAACTCAAATCAATTATAAACATGTAAACGGAATTTGGTATTTTTATGGACTCAAATCTTACACTTGCGGAGCAGCTGGAAATTGTGCGTAGGACGGGGTGGTCGATGGAGGTGGTGAGGTTTATCCGCAACATGGATGAGGCTCGCATCTATATGGGGGCAGGGCTGGTGGAGGCTCGCATCGGCGGGCGCACGGCTTTGATACGCCGCGACATTGACTGGAGCGCTTTTAATTGCCGCCACGAGTGGCTGAAGAGGAAGTTTGCCGACTGGACCCGGTGGTGGGACTACAACAATGCCGACCTGATAGGGGAGGGGTGGCCGCCGCGTGACGGCAATGGCGACCCCTACGAACTGCACCACATAGGCCAGCAGCAGGATTCACCGTTTGCCGAGCTCACGTGGCAGGAACACATGGGCGACGGCAACAACCGCATTCTGCACCCTCAGCGAGAGTCGACCATCGACCGCCAGCGCTTTGACACGGAGAAGAATGCCTACTGGCAGGCGCGTTTCAAGGCATTCACGCCTAGAGAACTGAGGATGATTTACGGCAAATAATTCGATTAGCGTTATGTTGAGAGGATACAGGACATTCAAGTGTCCCAAGTGCGGGCACAAGTTTGTGGGGCCTGATATGGAACTTAGGGCTACTGTTGACACTATGCCGCTCTCTTGCCCTAAGTGCGGGCACGGGAAGTGCTTGCCGTCGACATCAATTGTTGATGCAATTAAGGACTGTTTTAAGGTGGGTTCTATTAAATCTGGGATGTAGTTATTAATTATTTCGGTCGTTTTTGAGTCTGTTTGGGTATCTCCGACGGTCATAGACCATCGGTTACGATGCAGTGCAACGACTGTGTCGTTATCAAGAAAATCTCTCAAAACATATCTCAAAATCACCTCGACATAATTAATAGACCTCATCTTAATCCAATCGGGAAACGATGAGTCATGGATACATGCTCGGGAAACAATGATGATATAAAAATGGCGGGGCCGGTGGTGTTCACTGGCCCCGCTATGGTTGTTGGTGCTAGGTGGTGTGTTAGTTGGCCATGAGGGTGATTTCGATGGTGAGTCCTCCGCCGGGGGTGGCGTGGGCTGTGGCTGTGCCGCCATACTGGATGGCGATGTTCTTGACGATGGCCAGTCCCAGGCCGGTGCCTCCCAGGCGGCGTGAGCGGCCCTTGTCGATGCGGTAGAAGCGCTCGAAGATGTGGGGCAGATGCTTGGCGGGCACGCCTGCTCCGTTGTCGGCCAGGGTGAAGGTGTAGCGGTCGCCCGAGGCATGGACCTGCACTTCGAAGTAGGTCGCCTCGGTGGCATAGGCGAGCGTGTTGCCGAAGATGTTGCGGAACAGCGAGTAGACCAGCGAAGAGTCGCCCTGCATGGGCATGTGTTCGGGCAGTCGCATCCTGAGCTGGATGTTGCGGTCGGCAAACTGCTGTGCTGTCTCCTCCTTGATTTGGTTTATTATCGTTACCACGTCGATAGTTGACTTTGAGCGCGTGATGCTGGTCTCGTCGAGCTGGGTGAGAGTGCTCATGTCGGCCAGCAGGCGGCTCATGCGGCAGCTCTGGGCGTGGCATCGCTCCAGGAATTCGCGTCGTTTGTCCTCAGGCAGGTTGGGGTTAGACACCAGAGTCTCGAGGTATCCCTCGATGGTGGCTGCGGGTGTCTTGAGCTCGTGGGCGGCATTCTCGGTGAGTTGCCGCTTGATGCGTTGCTTTTCCTGCTCGCTGTGTTCGTAGCGGTGCCTGAAGTACATTGCCACGGCGATGAGGGCAAATATACCCACGGTGTAGTAAAAGAACGTGTAGTCGTGTTCGAGCGAAGACGTCAGCTCGACCGAGTAGGGGACCGACGAGCGCACGATCCTGTCTCCGAACCGTGTTGCCGAGTAGAAGTATTTCTCACCGTTGGTCTCAGAGGCACGCTTGATGGCATATCCGTTGCCTGTCATCAGTGCCTCTTGTATCTCTTCGCGCTGCAGGTGGTTGCCCATGCGCGACACATCCTTTTTCTCGGTGTCGCTCAGCACGTTGCCCAGGGTGTCGGTCACGGTCACCCTGATGGTGTTGTCGCCGTGCCCCTCGAGGTAGTGGTAATTGTTGAGCTGCAGGCGCGAGTGAAGGATGTCCACGCGGAAGGCGTGTTCGCGCTGGTACTCGTAGATGCCGAAGAAGAGCGTGAACACCGCGACGAGGACTGTGGCCGCGAGAAATACTTTATTGGTGAATCGGGTGTTAATCATTTGCTGAACATATATCCGTAGCCAAACTTGGTGCGCAGCCACTCGCCGTAGCGGCCTATTTTCTTGCGTATGCGGGTGATGTTGACGTCGACAGTGCGGTCAAGCACAACGGCATCGCTGGGCCACACCGTTGACAGTATCTTCTCCCTTGAAAACACCTGCCCGGGCCTAGACAGCAGCAGTGCCAGCACCTCAAACTCTAGTTTGGTGAAAGAGACCTCGTTGCCGTCAACGAAGCATTCCTTGCGGTCCAGGTCAAGGGTGATTCCTTCGTAACGAAGCACATTGTCACCAGTGGCAACGTGACGTGGCGCTGTCACGGCATCGTGCTGTGAGCGCCTGAGCACAGCCTTCACCCTTGCCTTCACCTCGCTGATGCGGAATGGCTTGCAGATGTAGTCGTCGCTGCCCAGGGCAAACCCCTCGAGCAGGTCTTCCTCCATGGTCTTGGCGGTGCAGAAGATGATTGGGATGGCGGCCGTGTAGCGGTTGTTTTTGAGCTCGCGTGCCCATTCAAATCCTGACTTGGGTGTCATCATCACGTCGAGCAGTATCAGGTCGACAGCGTTGCCGCGAGCCAGCCGGGCATCGACGATGTGCTGTCCGTCGTCAGCCCCCTCGGCCACTTCCACGTCATATCCCTCCACCTCAAGGTTGAAGCGCAGTATCTCGCATATGTCGGGCTCGTCGTCCACGATAAGAATACACTTTGCCATATTAATTGTATCAAGTTGTTATTGTCACCGCAAAGTTAATCATTTATTGTATAAAACAATAGGAGTTGAGGCAAATGATGCACAAGTTTCACGAGATTGTAACACTTTTTGTGTCCTCTTGACTATCACACCCTCGACAGGCGGGCCTTGCACTGCACCACGTTGAGGATGTGGTCGGCGAGTTTCTCGAGGCCGTTGATGAAGTCGATGTAGAAGGCCCCGAGCTTGTAGTCGTACAGTCCTGCCGCGATGTTGTTGAGGTTGTCGTTGCGCAACTGTGTGCGCAGGGTGTTGATCTCTTCCTCGATGCTGTAGCTGCCGGTTATATCATGTCCCTCACCCTCGGGTTGCTGCAGGGTGTCGGTCATCAGCGTGAGCGCTGCCCCGACGAGTTGCTCCATGTGGCGCAGTTGCTCCATCTGCTCGCTGGTGAAGTGCTCCTTGCAGTTGTCACGCTTGCGGCTCAGGGTGCGTGCCAGCGAGAAGCAGCAGTCGCCTATGCTCTCCAGCTCGTCAACCTCGCGCAGCATGCGTTGTATCTGGCGCTTGGCCTCGTCACTGAGTCGTCCCTCGCTCACCTGCTGCAGGTAGTGGGCAATCTCATACTCCATGTTGTCGGTGAGCCCTTCATATTTCTCTACACGAGCAAAGAGTTTGCCAAACTCGTCGTCCTTCTTGACACCGTGCATTTGGAGCACGCAGTTGAACGACTTGTGGCATCGCTCGGCAAAGTGGACGATCTCCTTGCGTGCCTGCAGTATTGAGAGCTCGGCGGTAGAGAACAGTCCGCCCGAGATGAACTTGAGGCCCTGCTCCTCGGCTTCCTCCTTGAGCGGCAGCACCTTGCACACGAACTTCTCGATCTGCTTCACAAATCCTATGAGCAGCAGCGTGTTGAAGATGTTGAACGCGGTGTGGAACATCGACAGCTTGAACAGCTCATTGTTGCCGGCGTGCATCACGTCCTCCACCAGCCAGTTCACGGCATTGATGAAGGGGTAGAAGAGCAGCAGCACCACTATCACGCCAAAGACGTTGAAGAACGTGTGGGCCAGGGCGGCGCGGCGAGCCTGGGTGCCGGCTGTCATCGATGCCATCAGGGCGGTGATGGTAGTGCCTATGTTCTGTCCCATGGCTAGCGCAGCGGCCTGCTCCAGACCGAAGCCGGGGATGTGCATATCAAAGAGCATCAACGTGATAGCCATGGTGGCTGCCGATGCCTGCACTACCATGGTGACCAGTGCTCCCACGATCACAAAGAGGACGATGGTGAAGAAACCGCCGCTGGCCACGCTGGCGAGCATGCGGGCCACCATCGAGCCGATGTCGAGGTCGGTAGCAGCCTGCTGCAGGAAGCTTAGGCCCATGAATAGGAAAGCAAATCCAAACATGAATTCACCAACCGACTTGCGCTTGCTCTTCTTGCTGAATACCAGCGGTATGCCTATTGCCAGCAGCGGCAGTGCCATTGCCGAGATGTTTACCTTGAAGCCTATGGCCGAGATTATCCAGGCGGTCACCGTGGTGCCCACGTTGGCACCCATGATCACGCCGATGGCCTGGGCCAGGTTCATCAGGCCTGCGTTGACAAACGACACTACCATCACCGTGGTTGCCGATGACGACTGGATGAGTGCGGTGACGATGATGCCGGTGAGCACGCCCATGTAGCGGTTGCGTGTCATGGCGGCGAGGATACTGCGCAGGCGGTCGCCCGCAAACTTCTCGAGACCCTCGCTCATCGTCTTCATGCCGAAGAGGAACAGACCCAGGGATCCCAGCAGGGAAAGAATGTTTAGAAATGTTTCCATTAAGATCGTTTCTTGATTTTGTTGCAAAGTTATTAATAAGATGTTACAAACCTGTTACAAACGTGTGATGATATTGTTACACGCCACGTTGCAACACAATTGCAACACTTATGCAATGAATATGTAACAAGTGTATGAGACCTTTGCGACAAGAAATTGGTAACTAAACTAAAATGATTTGCTATGGATAGAGAAAAAGCTGAACGGATCGTGAGGTATTACAATTACTTTCGCCTCGCGGTGGTTTTACTGATGATAGCCCTGGTGGGGTATCTGTCAAAGTGAATTAATCAACAGGAGAGTGTAACCAGAGTCCCTAAACCTACATTTATTAACAAGCAATGAATACAGTTTTTATAGTAATCGTCGTGTTCCTGTGTGTGCTGGCAGTGTTTGACCTGATGGTGGGCGTGAGCAACGACGCGGTTAATTTCCTTAACTCGGCCATTGGCGCCAAGGCGGCCCGCTTCAAGACCATCCTGCTCATCGCGGCAGTGGGCGTGTTTGCCGGCGCTGCCATGAGCAACGGCATGATGGACGTGGCGCGCCATGGCATCATGACCCCTGAGTATTTTTCGTTCTACGAGGTGATATGCATCTTCCTGGGTGTGATGGTCACCGATGTCATTTTGCTCGACATCTTCAACACCCTGGGCATGCCCACGTCGACGACCGTCAGCATGGTGTTCGAGTTGCTGGGCGGAGCCTTCGCCCTGGCGTTGCTCAAGATTGCGGTGGGCGCCACAGCCCCCGACGGCACGCTGCTGGGCCTGGGCGACCTGCTCAACACCGACAAGGCCATCAGCGTGATCCTGGGTATCTTCCTCTCGGTGGCAATAGCCTTTGCCGTGGGTGCCGTGGTGATGTGGATTAGCCGCATGGTGTTCACCTTCACCTACCGTGTCAACGGCAAGACCACTGCCCACGACGGCAACATGGGAGGTATCGCCAGCAGTTCGTTGAAGATAGGCATCTTTGGCGGCATCGCCACCACCGGAATCATCTGGTTCCTGCTCATCAACGGCCTCAAGGGAAGCTCGTTCATGTCGCCCGAAATCAAGGAATTGATCAACGCCAACACGTGGCTCATCCTGGGCGGCGGTGTGGCTCTGTTCAGCGTCATCATGACCGTGATGAGCGCCTTGAAGCTGCCTGTGCTCAAGTTCGTGGTGCTGCTGGGCACCTTTGCCTTGGCAATGGCGTTTGCCGGCAATGACCTCGTGAACTTCGTGGGCGTTCCCCTCACCGGCCTCGAGGCTTACCAGGACTATGCCGCCCACGGCAACGGCAACCCCGACACGTTCCTGATGGGGTCGCTCATGGAGAGCGCCCACACTCCCGTCATCTTCCTCGTCCTCGCCGGCGTGGTGATGGTGCTGTCGCTCATCTTCTCCAAGAAAGCGCAAAACGTGGTCAAGACCAGCGTCAACCTCAGTCGTCAGGACGAGGGCGACGAGATGTTCGGGTCGTCATCGGTGGCGCGTGCGCTGGTTCGCAATAGCAATGCCACGGGTAAGGCACTGGCCAAGATCATGCCCCGCAGGCTGAGCCGGTGGATAGACTCCCGCTTCAACAGCGACGAGATGGTGCTGCCCCAGGGCGCTGCCTTCGACATGATACGCGCTGCCGTCAACCTCGTGTTTGCCGGACTGCTGGTAGCCATAGGCACCAGCATGAAGCTGCCGCTGTCGACCACTTACGTTACCTTCATGGTAGCCATGGGTACATCGCTCGCTGACCGTGCCTGGAGCCGAGAGTCGGCCGTGTTCCGCATCACCGGCGTGCTCAGCGTGATAGGCGGTTGGTTCATCACCGCCGGCGTGGCGTTCATCTGCTGCTTCGCCCTTACCATGCTGATGTACTACGGCAGCTACGTGGCAATGCTCCTTGCCATCGCACTCACCATCTACCTGCTGCTGCACAGTGCCTTCAAACCCTCCAAGAAGGCCGACCGCGACGAGGATAACTTCTACAGCAAGGTTGCCGCTTGCGACAACAAGCAGGAGATATGGGACATGCTCAACAGCCATGTGACGCAGTGCACTGTCTCTCGCCTGCAGTTTGTCGCCGAGACTTACGGCAAGATGACCGACGCCTTCCTGCACGAACAGTATCAGCCCCTCAAGCGCAGCTGGTCGCTCATCGAGGACGAGCGCAAGCACCTTAAGCGCCAGCGCAAGGGTGATATCCTCGCCATGCGCCGCCTGGATCAGAACCTGGCGATGACCCGCAACACCTGGTATTTCATGGGCATCAACTCGTGCCAGCAGATGTTCTACTGCCTCAAGCGACTCAACGAACCGCTGCGTGAGCACGTGGGTAACAGCTTCTCACCGCTGACGCCGGAGTGCCGCAACACCATTTCGGACGTCAGGGATGAAGTGATGGACCTGTATAACCGCGCCCTCGACATCGTTAAGGACGGTGACTATGCCCGTGCCGTGAAGCTGCGCGAGGAAAGCACTGCACTGCACCATCACATATCGCAGGAACGCAAGGCTGTGATCAACATGATGCAGCACAGTCAGTCCAACCTGAGCACGCTGCTGCTCACCGTGCACTTCCTCCAGGAAAGCCAGGAACTTGCCGACTCGCTGCGCCACATGCTGCGCGGCATGGAGAAGTTCACCGCCGTGAACTGATGATACTTACTACTATTAGTTAACTTTTCTGATATTTCATGTAGCCGAGAGCTCGCGGACCCTGATTCTGCTGTCCGCGAGCTTGTTTTTTTGTCACGCTGATTGAGCAGATTGTTTTAGATCTCCAGAAAATTAAATGATTGGGTGAGGGAATAAAGGCTGCAAAGAAATTATACAAAATTAGAAGAAATTCCCATTCTGTTGTGTGTTGTGTGTTGAAAGGTTGACTCTAGGTTTATCTCTTGAGAAAAATGATAAGGATTTTTTTGGGGTTGGTTTTTTGAATTTTGGATGATAAGTGTTACCTTTGCATGGTGGTATTGAGCCTGTTCACGTTAGGCTACCGGAAAAACAACGGATTTCATAGATTATGTCACATCTCAAAGTTGGCGCAATCCTCCGTGGAGGCGCATACGAAATAAAAAAGGTGCTGGGACAAGGCAGTTTCGGCATTACTTATTTGGCCGAGCACAAAGCTTTGGGCAAAAAGAAGGTTGCTATCAAGGAATTCTTTATGAAAGATTTCAACTCTCGTGCATGGGATGGCTCAATTATAGGGATGACCACTGGTAGTCTGCCATCAATGTATGCTGAGAAATTCCGGAAGGAGGCAGCCAACCTAGCCTCAATGAAACACCCCAACATCGTGGAGGTGACAGATGCCTTCGAAGAGAATGGTACATGTTATTATGTGATGGACCATATTGAGGGCGAGAATCTCAATGATTATATAAGGAACCACAGACTGAGTGAGAACGAGGCTGTGAGTATCGCACGCGACATCGCCACTGCGTTGCAATACATGCATGAGAAGCACCGTATGCTCCACCTTGACCTCAAGCCAGGCAATGTGATGCGTCGCCGCAGCGACGGACACATCTTTCTCATCGACTTTGGCCTGAGCAAGCACTACAGCAATGGTGGTCAGCCTGAGACATCCACAACCATCGGCCTTGGCACACCTGGTTATGCCCCCATCGAGCAGGGCAACCAAGCAAAGGACGGAGACTTCCGCCCCACGATCGACATCTATGCCCTAGGCGCAACGCTGTTCAAGCTGCTCACTGGCGACACGCCTCCCAATGCATCAGAATTAGTTTTCGACAACGATTTTGTGCCAACGCAATTGGCCAACAAAGGTGTATCGCAAAGCGTAATTGACGTTGTCGTTAAAGCGATGACTCCTAACTCCAAAGCTCGCACAGCAAGTGCAAGCGAATTCTTCAGCCAGATACCGGGAAGTTGTTCGGCTCAAGAAGAAACAATTGTGGTAGAAACATTAGTCCAGGAGCCAGACGACATTACCAAGTACGTCTATGACGAAAACGCACCTATCGAGCAAGTAAAAGCTGATGCCGCCGCAGGCAACGCCGCCGCACAAGCTCTCTTAGCTGAGTATTATGCTTCAGGCATGAACAAAGTAGAAATCAACAAACAAGAAGAGTTTGAGTGGGCCCGGAAGTCTGCTGACCAAGGCAACCCCTTCGGCCAGTGCCGACTGGCATGGTTCTACAAAATTGGCAAGATAGTAGAAAAGGACTCAGTCAAAGCCGAAGAACTCTACAAAGCAGCATTACCACTGCTTAAAGAATTAGCTGAGAAAGGCAATACTCGTGCACAATTCAACTTGGGATTTTGCCATGAAACAGGCAATGGTGTGGCAAAGAATCAAAATGAAGCCGTAAAATGGTACCGCAAAGCCGCGGAGCAAGGTAATGCCGATGCGCAAAACGATTTGGGCGATTGCTATTACTACGGTTTGGGGGTCTCACATAACTACAGCGAGGCCGTGAAGTGGTACCGCAAAGCCGCGGAGCAAGGTAATGCCTATGCGCAAAACAAATTGGGCGATTGCTATTACAACGGTGAAGGAGTGGAACAAAACTACAGCGAAGCCGTGAAGTGGTACCGCAAAGCCGCTGAAGAGGGTTTCGACTGGGCACAATACAGCTTGGGCGATTGCTATTACAACGGTGAAGGAGTGGAACAAAACTACAGCGAGGCCGTGAAGTGGTACCGAAAAGTCGCGGAGCAAGGTTATGCCTCTGTGCAATACAACTTGGGCTTTTGCTATGAAAACGGCGAAGGGGTGGCAAAGGATAAAGATGAGGCTATAAAGTGGTATCGTCTTGCCGCAGAACAAGGCGACGAAGATGCCCAGGCGAGACTTGACAAACTGACAAAAAAGGGATTCTTCGGTAAGTTATTCAGCTAATCATATTTTAATGGTGTCACGCTGATTGTGGAGATTTTTTTGGGATTTTTGAGGGGGTGGCATGATGCGTTTTTGCCTGTAGCTGAAGAATATGTCATAATGCATGAATCAACAACGCGCTGTAAGTGCAATGTCGCTATCAGTCCAGGGCAACGTCCTGGGAAAAAGAATATTAAGTCATCTCGTCCTATAAGGGAAAAAGCATTGTTATCTCGCAGAAATGCATTTTGACACAGCCTCATCAGGATGCTCGGCACGAGCACGATTCTCCCACTGAGGTAAACCTATTGCGTTGAAGCGCCCTGCGGTCGCTACGGACGACACGGGGGTGTGTCCCTACCTACTGCCCGTGGCCGGGCATAACGGTTGATGGCACAATCAGAAGTTATGTTCTCACATTATGACACACCCTCCGATAAACCAAGAAAAAAAGCCTCTGAGAACATGGACATACCATTAAGGTTTATTTCCTGTTTATCGCTTTAAAGCCTTCCATGGGAAGGTGATGGCAAGAGCGCATGATTTTCCGGGAGCTTGCTCACGAGAAAAACCATGCGCTCTTGTCATCAGGGGCTACAATCCCCATCCTCAGCAAGGGGTTTTTGTTGTTTTTTTATTAGTGTCTGGGGAAAAACAACCGATGAGGTGTTATCCGTGCGTGCGGGGATTACTTGTCAATCTTGAAGGAGAACTTCTTGTCGTAGTTCTCGCGGATGCACAGGTCGAGGCTCAGGTTCTTGCTGCTATAGACGCTTGACCACAGTGTCATCCAGCTCCAGCTTTCAAACTTGGTGGGGTCTTTGCCCAGTGCCTTGAGCGCGGCGATTTCGTCCTGATCGTTATACAGGATGCGCACGCTGCGCATGTAGTCCATCGCTTCCTTGATTGAGGGTGTGGGGTTGTTCTTGAGGCTGTCGTTCATGACGTCGAAGCGCCAGTAGCCCAGTTCCTTGTGCTTCAAGCCTTCCTCGGGAGTCATGCGGGTGCCGGGGGTGAGGTAGAAGTTGGTCGACAGCACGTAGGGAGCCTCCTGGCCCACCAGTTCGGGGGCACGCAGCACGTGCATCTCGTTGTCGACATACTCCACGATGGCGCGGTCGCCCTGGGCGTCGGCAAGGATGTAGTGGAGGTCCATGTCTTCCTTCTGGAAGATTGACTGCATGTCATACTGGTCCATGAGCGCGATGCCCTCCTCCACGGTCTTGCACTTGTCGAGGAGCAGACGTGTAACCCAGTTGCTCAGCAGCTTGGTTTTGCCGCGGTTCTGCATCGTAGAGCTGTATTCGAGCTGCATGAAGCTGCACATGAAACCGGTCTCGTTGATGCCGTCGAGCACACTGTAAGGGGCAAAGAGGGTGATCTCCTGATTGCGCACTGTGTTGAAGGGGTTGATAGAGTCAGGCTTTTCCATGAGTGCGCTCAGGTCGGCCACACCGATTGATTTGTATCCCACCTTGGGATTGCATTTAACCACCATGTAGTATTTGCCTCCCACGGGGTAGTCATAGTTGCGGCCCAGCACATAGCCGCCGTCGCTGCTTGCCGCGCTGAACGTGCTGCAGCCCACGCCCTGGGTGCTTGCGTCGCCCAGCAGGACGCGTGACTCGGGCAACAGCTGCTTGTAGAGCAACTGCATGGCCTCGGGCAGGGAGCCGCACCCCTCGGCAAGCATCGTGTCGAGTTTATAGTCGGCGGTGTAGGTCATCTCAAAGAGGTGTCCGTCGCTGCCGTCAACGGCCTTGATACTCTCGATTGTTGCACGCTGGTCGGCGGTCCACTTCTCGGCGTTGTCGGCATTGGGGTCGGCAGATGCGGTAGACGTGGCGTTGTTACAGCTTGCCATCAAGCAAGCCATGGCGCATGCCATGATAAAACTGTAGTGTTTCATAAATCTGTCTAATTTGTTTATAGGGTTGATTTTTATTTCTTGGGGGTGGCGGGTACCAGGTTCTCGTAGTCCCATGTGAAGCAGCGCTGCATGTTCCAGTAGCGGTGGTTCACAAAGCGCTCGTGCATAGCGATGTCCTCGTCAAGTTTCTGCTTGTCTTTGTCGGTCATCTTAGAGCGGTCCTTGGCCTTCATCTCGTCAAGTTCTTTGGCATAGGCGTTCTTCAAGTCCATGTCGAAGAGGACCTTCTGGTAATAAGAAACGGGCAGGAACACTCCGGGAAGTAGCTCGCGGAATTCATAGATGCGCTCGTCATACTTGTCCTTGACGCTCATGCGCTTCACCTGCCACAGCTCGTCCACGATGTGGTACTCGTTTTTGCCATGCTTCAGGATGTAGATGTCTCGGTCGTCTTCTTCATATTTTCCCACATATTTCACTGCGGTGGTGTCATCTTCCAGCACCTCGTCACGGGCAAGCGCCTTTTGCTCGGCTTTAGCGGCTTTAACGCGCATTTTCCTCACCTTGCTCGCGTCAAATCTCTTGTAGGTGTTATCATAGATGTTGTCATCAATCTTCCACGAGTGGTTCTGCAGATAATCCACCTCGTCCTGCTTGAGGGTGGGGCGCATCTCCGCAACCGTCTGCTTGTCGCCCTTGATCTTGCCGTCGAAGGCGAGTTTCTTGTCAAGGACAAACTTGAGGCCGGGATAGTTGCGCTCTATCTCACACAACTTGCCCAGCTTGAAGAGCGAGAGCTCAAACTTGACAATCTTATACATCCAGCTAGGCATGTTATAGACGGTTGAGTCGTTGTCGGCTTCCCAGTATATCGACCCCTTGCAGTCATAGCTTGCCACCACGTCCTTGAGGCTCTTCTTGTGCTCGGCCACCATGCGCATGATGAACAGCTCGATGGGTTCGCCGGCGGGAGTGACAAAGAGCTCAGGCAGTACCTCGGTGGTCTCGTCGAGCACAAAGTCGCAGGTTGCCGCCTCGCCGGTGACTTCGACCGTGGCGATCTCCTTCTTGCGGCCAATGTAAGTGGCAAAGACCTGATGCTTGCCGGCGGGCACGTCGCGCAGCGTGTAAGAGCCATCGAGGCCGCTCACTGTGGTGCGGTTGATATCCTCGACCCACACCGTTGTGAACGCCATGGGCTGTCCTTCAACATCGGTCACCATGCCCTTGATAACGGCTGCATGAGCATTAACACCCGCCATCACACACAAGATTGCAAATAAGGCAAAAAATCTTTTCATAACATTTAATATATGGTTCATTACGCCGGCAAAAGTAATATATATTTTTTATTCAATATCCATTTTTATTGCAAAATATTGCAGACACCCCCGTTTTTTTGGGTTGTAAGATATGGATTTATAGTTATCAGGAAAAACGTCGTGTGCGTTAGAGGCTTGGAACAAAACAGGGACGGTCGCGTGACCGTCCCTGTTGATGGGTTAGGGGTTTATTTGTGCTCCCTCATTATACTGAAACTCGGCGTTGCCGGTGTTTAGGATAGCCGGTGTGTTATGCGTCAGTGTTGCTGGCCATGTTGATGATTGCCTGGGGAATGTTGACCGTGTAGTCCAGGTCATCGATGTCCACGCATGCGTTCATGTGGTTATAGAAGAACGCGTTGGCCTCGTTAGCGCTGAGACTTTGCAGGTATTTGGGTAGCCACTCCTCCTTGAAGTACTCGGTTTCGTCTTCCTCAATGCATTCCTGCTTGTACTCCTCCTCGTCTTCGTCAAAGTCATAGTCCTCGTCGTTGTACTCAAACTTGAAACCGCAGTGCTCTTTGCAGTAGTCTTTGAGCTCATAATCGTTATACTCGAAGTAACCGCTGCAGTAGCCGTCCCACAGCATCTCGGTCTCCACCTCGTCATATGCCATGTTGCGGTAAGCTTCCTCGAGAGTGTCATATGTGCCCGGGTGTGACTCCTGTAGTTCCAGCCGGTCAACGTTGGTGGTTCCTTTCTCCTTGATGAGGCCCACGAGAACTGCTACCTCCTCGTCGCTGAGTTCGACAAAGTGTTCACCGCTTGCTGTTGCTTCACCCTTGTTAGTCTTGTCCAGTACTAAATTGCTTTCAATGCTGTATAATCTCATAGTAAAAAAAAATAAGGTTAATTACGATTGGTATGTTTTGTGGTAGTGTAGTAAACAAAATGTTTCCCTGGAATTACATGTGCAATTATCATGCCAAACTACACGCAGGCGCAAGTTGAATTTTTTTTGTTTCCAAAGACGAAAAATGCGAATGAGTATTTTTTGAGGTTGGATTTTTGAATTATGGATGATATGTGTTAACTTTGCATGTGATAATTGGGTCTGTTCTCGTCAGGCTACCTGAAAAATAACTTTTCAATTCAGTATATTATGTCACATCTCAAAGCTGGCGCAACCCTACGCGGAGGCGCATACGAAATAAAGAAAGTGCTGGGACAAGGCAGTTTCGGTATCACTTACCTGGCCAAGCACACTAGTTTGGACAGAGCGGTTGCAATCAAGGAATTCTTCATGAAGGAACTCAACTCTCGTGCTGAGGACGGTTCCATCACCGGCATCACCGACGGCACCCTGTCGTTCAAGTATGCCGAGAAGTTTAGGAAGGAAGCAACCAACCTTGCCCGCATGAAGCACCCCAACATCGTGGAGGTGACCGATGCCTTTGACGAGAACGGCACATATTATTATGTAATGGATTTTGTTGAGGGCGAGAACCTCAATGACTACATTAAGAGCCATAGGCTGAGTGAGAGCGAGGCTGTAGCCATCGCTCGCGACATCGCCACTGCGCTGCAATACATGCACGAGCAGCACCACATGCTCCACCTCGACCTCAAGCCCGGCAACGTGATGCGCCGCCGCAGCGACGGCCACATCTTCCTCATCGACTTCGGCCTGAGCAAGCACTACAGCAACGGCGGCCAGCCCGAGACATCAACTACCATCGGCCTAGGCACAGCAGGCTATGCACCCATCGAGCAGGGCAACCAGGCAAAGGACGGTGACTTCCGCCCCTCGATCGACATCTATGCCCTAGGCGCAACGCTGTTCAAGCTACTCACCGGCAACACCCCTCCGGCTTCTTCGGAGATTGCCTACGACATGAACTTTGTCCCCAATGCGCTTTCAAGTGCCGGAGTGTCGCCTAGCGTGGTGCAAATTGTAAGCAAAGCCATGGCGGGAAACCCCGCAGTGCGCACAGCCACCGCCCGAGACTTCATCGCTCAGCTCTCAGGCAACGTGCCATCACAAGAAGAGACTATAACTGAAGTCCCTGTTAGTGTAGTGCCCCCGGTTGTAATTCCCCCTGCACCAGAACCAGAACCGAAGTCTCATAAAGGGCTCTACATGGGCATCGCGGGTGCAGTGATAGCAGTGATTGCCGCAGCTTGCTTCTTCTTCCTGCATGACAGCACGGCCAAGTATGTCTACGATGAGAATGCCCCCATCGAGCAAGTAAAGGCCGATGCCGAGAAAGGCGATGCTGCCGCCCAAGCCCTGCTGGCAGAATATTACATATTTGGCATGAACAAAGTAAAAATCAACGAGAAAGAAGCGTATGAGTGGGCCCGCAAGTCTGCCGACCAAGGCAACCCCTTCGGCCAGTTCCAACTGGCTTGGTTATACAACAATGACATGGGCAAGATAGTAAAAACTAATCACGCCAAAGCTAAAGTACTATGCAAAGCAGCACTACCATTACTCAGAGAACTAGCAGAGAAAGGCAATGTTCGTGCGCAATACAGCCTAGGTTTTTGTTATTATAACGGCTATGGTGTGACTAAGAATTTTAACGAGGCAGTCAAGTGGTACCGTCTTGCCGCGGAAAAAGGATATGCCAATGCACAACGCGACTTGGGATGTTGCTATGAACATGCCGAGGGTGTAAAATATGACATGAATGAGGCTATCAAGTGGTACAGTCTTGCTGCTGAGCAAGGATATATCGAAGCGCAAGAAGACCTGTATATTCTTTATGGTAATGATGAAATTGTGCCAAAGGACCTAAACAAGGCCCACAAATGGATCCGACTTGCTGCAGAACAAGGACATATCTCTTCGCAAACCAGTATGGGCTATATTTACGAAAATGGCGAAGGTGTGGCGAAGGATAAAGAGGAAGCTATCAAATGGTATAAGTTAGCGGCTCAGCAGGGTAATGAGGAAGCGCAAGATCATCTGCGCAACCTTGGTGTAAACGAATGGTAAGATTGTCCTGTCCTGTGTAAGGTGTCAGGGCAGAGCAGAGGAAGACGCCGGAGGCATCGCACCTTGATAACCCACGATAGCACGCAGCGATAGCGAAGTGCCATCGTGGGCAGTGGAGGTCTATAACAACGCCGATGCCGGAGGTATCGCACATCTATAGTCTACCACGTTATCATCTAGTGTGGCGAACCGGTGACACTATTATCCTTTGTGTAGGGGCTAGTAACTAATATGGTATGTTGCAGGGCCCCGCGCAGATCTCACGGATCTCACGGATAACGCAGAAATTGTATTTTTGGGGGAGGATATTAATTTGTAACCGTTTAATTATTCTAATTATTTTAATTTCTGAAAATTTCATTCTGCGAGTTCTGCGAGTTCTGCGCGAGAGAATACCATAGCTGAGTTGCGGGTGCAAGTGAATTTATATTAAATTGTGAGGGTTTGGTTTGGTGGGGACGAGAAAAAGTTGTACCTTTGCAGTGTTATGAAAACATTTGCGTTTCATACTGGCTACAGTGAGCCCAGCGCTCACATCTGCATGCAGCGTCAGCGCTGCCCGCAGCCGCATCGTAGTCGCAGAGAGTGAAGCCTGTCTCAACCATTAGCGTTGTGATAAGGCTTTTTTTTATTGCTATAACCTAAACATACAATACAACGATGACTAAAAGCTTAGTATCTATTTCGGACCTCAGCAAGGAGGAGATTCTCGCCTTGCTGGAGAGGGCAGGCGAGTTTGAGAAGCAGCCTAACCAACGCTTGCTCGAGGGCAAGGTGGTGGCCACATTGTTCTTTGAACCCTCCACTCGCACCCGCCTGAGTTTTGAAACCGCCGTGAACCGCCTGGGTGGCCGCGTGATTGGCTTCAGCGACGCCAAGACCAGTAGCCAGTCTAAGGGCGAGACCCTCAAGGATACTATCATGATGGTGAGCAACTATGCCGACCTGATCGTGATGCGTCACTACCTGGAGGGAGCAGCACGCTATGCCAGCGAGATCTCGCCAGTGCCCATCATCAACGCCGGTGACGGAGCCAACCAGCATCCGTCGCAAACGATGCTCGACCTCTACAGCATCTACAAGACACAAGGCCGCCTCGAGGACCTCACCATCACCATGGTGGGCGACTTGAAGTATGGCCGCACGGTGCACTCTCTGCTCGAGGCGATGCAGTACTTCAACCCCACGT
>JAZQPG010000058.1:0-3690 GCA_045628365.1 Sodaliphilus sp.
GGAGCCCATCACACTGGGAAATTCATGTGCCAACTTCAAGGTTCGCTCTCTGTATATGGGACGCCCCATTGAAGATATTGAGAATATCCCCGGCGGACGAGTAGATGACACCAAAGCAATGGAACTTCTTCAAGTGGGTCCCTGTGTTTCTGAAATCAAATCTTTGTCGTTTACCAACTTTCACAATCTCAAGACTGTCACACTGCCAGCCAACATCACTGTAAAATCTGAGGCATTTTACACTTGTGGCATTCAAGAACTGTATGTGCAAGGCGATGCTCACTTCGAGACACAATCTTTTACAAAATGCTACAAACTACGTGATATCACCGTGGTGGGTAAGCTCACCCTGGATGATTATGCATTTTACCTAGGGGACGACCAGACATCAGCCATCCAGAACGTCAATGTATTCTTCAAGGAAGACCCCAAGGACGAGTCAAGTGCTATTGCGTTCCCCAAAGGCACACTTGAGAATGCAACACTCAACAACCTGTATGACACTCCTTACCAGAAGGTAGAATTCACTTGCCTGCCCTGGAGCGGATTCCAAAAGCGCAACACGCACATCGCCAACGACTATGTTCCGTCGAGCGAAGCGATGACAAACGACTGGTATGACCACGCCTACGCGCGCAACGAGCATGATGCTGGCAAGTACTTTACTGTTTACCTGCCATTTGACGTGGATACTTATTATTTTGGCCCCGAAGCAACTGTTTACAGCTTCATGGCAAAAAATACATTCATCACCACCGTGCATGATGGAGAACTCACCTATAACGCCGATGTGAAATATAACATCGACAGCAATACCAACTTTGGCACAAATGTTCCATTCTTAATTAAGTCAGAATACAAGGATGACATCATCCAGGCTACAATGGACCAGTTCAAGAATCGCCAGGTAAATGTTTATTTTAGCCACAATGGTACTGAATTATCAAGAGTGCCTTGCTATGCAAGCGACAAGGACGAGGTGATCAACCCCAGCATGGGCAACTACTATGTTGTGGACAATGGCTGCCTCAAGAAGGTTAACGGCGATTACTTGCTGCCTGCCCTCTCGGTTGCACTTAAAGCCAGCGCATACAGCAAGCTGCACTTCACCGACAACGCCACCGGCGAGCCTCTGATGCCCGATAATGCACTGGTGACACCGTTGCCCGACCTCATGGGATATGCAACATTCTACAGCAGCGAGAGCAGCTTCAGCGTCGAGAATGCCGAGGTCTATACCATAAGCCAGACCTACGACAACGAAGGCCATGCGTTGCTCAAACTCGACCACATCAGCGACAACATCGTCAACCAGGGTCAGGGCGTGCTCATCAAGTATGAGCCCGGCATGACTCTCGACATGCAGATGGTGACCAACCCCAGTGCTTGCACCGAGGCCTACGAGAACAACGTGATCAAGGGCGTGGATGTTGACACCCCCATCGCCGACCTGGGTGATGTGTATGTGCTGAGCAAGGTGGAGAAAACCGTAGGCTTCTTCCCCTATGCAGGTGTAGCAGGCCTCAAGGAAGAGGACATCATTCCTGCTAACCGGGCTTACATCAACCCCATGGACGTGGATCCCGAGGCTCTGCCCGCTATCGTGGACTATGATACCCCCACAGTCATCAACGGCATCAATGCCGACGGCAAGCAGTCACGTCTCTACGACCTGAGCGGACGCCGCGTGCTCAACCCCGAGCAAGGTGGCATCTACATCAAGGACGGAAAGAAAATTATCCAAAAGTAAAAAATCAGAACGACTATGATAAAGATATTTTTTGCAATAATATGCCTCACCCTGTGGGCAAGCCACGCGATGGCAGCCACCATCCATGAGGAGAAGATGGATAGCCTCACCAGGGAGTTTGTCGCTCATTGTGACGGCAAGTTGCCGGCAGGCATTACCATCAGCGAGGACAGCACCCGCTACAGCATCAACCTGCTGGAGTTCATTGCCGACCCCGTGGCTAAACGATACTTTGAGCAGATGGGTCAAGCCATCATGAACGAGAAGGCAGCGACCAGCGACAAAAAGATTGAGATACAAGACATCAGCATGGAGAAAATGGAGCTGAACGAGCAGGGCATGAAGCGTGTCAAGCGCAAGTCGGTAGCCATTCCGCAAGTAACCTTCTGCCTTTCGGTTCCTTATACCTATATGAGTGTTGACGGCAAGAACAACCCCGTGCGCCTCTCATCGATAATGTACCGTCCCAGTCCTTTCCAGTTCAATTATAGCGCGATAATGGGATTGGGCAACTTCATACCAAACATAGGAATAGGAACTATACTAGTCGAGGCCATCAAGGGCTTGTGGAATTATGCCGTAGGCTATACGATTGACTACGGTGTGCTGGGATGCCATCCCACTGTCACCTCGTCGGCCGAGGCACCCACGGGCGCAATGCCCCTGGACGGCGACATCAAGATGTTCTGCTCTAACTATGCGATAGTGGTGTGCCCCGACTATTGCGGTTACGGACTGAGCGCCTACCGCCAGCACCCCTATCTGGTGCAGGGCGTCACCGCACGCAACGTCGTTGACGGCTACATCGCAGCCCTTGACCTAATCCAGTCGGGCGACGTCGTGGATGGCAAATGGGAACTTGCAAATAAATTCTACACCGACCTCATGGGCTATTCACAGGGCGGCAGCGTGGCGCTTTCCACTCTGCGCTACCTCGAGAGCGGACAAGTGAGCGAAGACAAACTCAAGCGCATCAACCTGCGCGAGGTGTATTGCGGCGACGGCCCCTACTCGCCCATCGCCACCGTCAACCAGTATGTCACATGGGCTAACATGCAGGAAGAGAAATACCGCAACCTGGCTTATCCCTGCGTGCTTCCGCTCATCGTGCAAGCCGCCAAGGACGCCTACAACAGCGGATGCATGCGCACCGTGAATGTCGAGGACTATTTTACCCCTGAATTCCTTGCCACTGGCATCATCGAAGACCTCAACAGCAAGTCTATCACCACCGAGCAGCTAAACCGCAAAGCTGCCGGACACGGTATCTTCACCATCGACCAGATGATGAGCGACAAGATGATCAAGACGAATGCCGAGACAGGAAAAATCGAGCTCAACACTGAGAGCAAAGAGTACAAATGCCTGATGCGCGCCCTTGAATTCAACGACGTGTCTAAGGGCTGGACCCCACAGCACCCCTTGCTCTTCATGCACCTTGATGGCGACCTCGTGGTGCCCTACTGCAACATGGAGGAAGTACAGAAAAACATGACGTTCGACAATAAGGTTGTCTTCACCGACCCCTATAAGGTGCTTAAAGAAATGACGCCCGTGTGGAGCCTCGCCGCATCAACCATGGGCGATCTCAACGGTAATCCCGACCCCTCGTCGATAGGTGTCTTCTTCTACATCGCTGCAGCGTCTGGAGCCTTCCACGACATGCTAAATAAATAATATTTATGAAATATCTTAACTTATTAGGAGTTGCACTCCTATCACTCATTATAATTTCTTGCGGCTCATGCTGCAACAATAAACCCCAAAAAGAAACAATGGAACATATTGATTACATGAAACTGGCCATTGAACAGGTCACAAAGGGCACCGAAGCCCACGACGGAGGTCCTTTCGGATCTATCATAGTTAAAGACGGAAAAATTGTGGGCCGCGGCCACAACTGCGTGCTCAGCCACAACGATGCCACAGCACATGGCGAG
>JAZQPG010000059.1:0-10560 GCA_045628365.1 Sodaliphilus sp.
TGTTGTACCTGCATAGATCATGATTGACGTGAGCGTTTTGCCTTTAGTCGTGAGGCCGGTAATCTTAACTTCGTCGCTCGATACCGTCTCATAATTAAAAGTCTCGGACGAGAACGTCAACGCATGCGCCGCGGTTGCCACGACACACGTCAATAAAAGTGATAGAAATTTCTTCATAATTTTATGTATTAATAAATATTTTGTCAAATGGTTTGCTTTCGCATATATCAACAGCAAAAAGTTTAATTCACAAAGATAACACATTTTTTATATAAAGTAAAAAAAACGCCTCAATTTTTTGTCTTTCATGAAAATAACCGCTACCTGACCGCAATAACCACATGCTTGTATATATAAAAAAACGCCACAATGAGGATGACTCCTGTTGTAGCGTTTTTTTGAATGGAGAGGCGACTGCTTTTATTGCACTTCGCCTAGTTTTTTTTCTTACTTCACCTGAACCTTGTTAGCAGTACCGTCGGTGTAGCGAACCACGTAGATGCCTGATTCCTGGGGAACGGCAGTGCCCACGAGCGAACCGTTGATGCTGTAGACCTGTGAAACGGCCTTCACGCCTTCCACGTTGACGTTGTCAAGAGCGGTGGCTTTGTACACATAGGTTTCGCCTGAACCTACCATTGTGAGCTGACCGTCGGGCTTGCAGGTGCCGGCATACTGTTCCAGGTCGAAGTTATAGTCGGTGAGAAAAGCTGCAGCCATGTGGTCGATGAGCTGGAGTTTCTTAGATGCTGCGTCAAACGAGAAGCGAACGTTGTCTTGCTTCTTGATGAGGTTGTTGTAAGCGACGAGGGGAAGGTCATAGTACTCGTCCTCGGGGTCGTCGCTCAGGCCTGATGTGTAGAGCAGGTAGTCACCAATGTTCTGTCCGGTGGGGAAAGAAACCACGCCGTTGGCGTCCAGTGTGCCGTGAATCCACTTGGCGTTGCTGAAGTTGGCAAACACGTTTCTCATGTAAACGTCCGCACCGTCAATAGCGACCTCAGACTGCCACTCGTTTGTCTCGTAGAAGAGATAGGCAAATCCCTTGCAGTTATAATACTCTACAGTTGAACCTTCGGGAGGAACTGTCTCGGCGTTAGCCACCACGCAGCCCAGTAATGCTGCTACGATAAGTAAAAACTTTTTCATAAAAAACTGTATTAAATAAAACAAAAAATGTGTTTAGTCTAATGTTTTGGGCGGTGCCATTACAAGCACCACCCGTTTTATTTACCCAAAATGATGTCGATGATAAGATTCACGTCAGCGATGTCGGCAGTACCGTCATGATTGACGTCGGCGACAATGCTAGAGGTGTCACCGGCAAGAATGACATCTATTGCAGCGTTGACGTCGGCCACGTCAACAGCGCCGTCTCCGGTCACGTCGCCAATAACGCCATGGCCCTTGGTGCTGGTGATGTTAACGGCTGGTGAGAGAGTCTGCGTGTGGGTGTTACCTGTGAGGTCGGTAAGCTCCAGCTTGAGGTCATACCAGCCAGTCTCGGGCGCTTTGTCTAGGGATGCCATGTAGAAGTAGCCGAATCCGGGCATGAAGTAATACTCAGGCACTTCGGTCACGTCAAGTGCTATCCATTGTTCCTCGCCATGCTTGGAGATGAATGCCTCGCAGCTGGCAAGGGGCTGGCAATCGTAGTAACGGTTGGCGGCCACGGTGGCGTCATGATGATAGGCAAGGTCGCCAGCGGTGAACTCGAGGGTGAGCGAGTGTGAGTTGCCGCGGTCGGTGATGACAATGTCACTGCGCAGTGCCTGTGTTTTAGCTATGCCAGAGGGCTCAGGGTGTGACACGAAACGCAGCATCTGCACCGTGGGCGCCGAGTGGTCTTCGGCCTTGGTGAGATAACGCAGCTTGGTCACGTTCTGGGCTGGCATGCCGTCAACAGCAGCGTTGGTCATCGTGTAAGTGAAGTTGGTATAGTCACCGTCAATGGTTTTCTTGCCGTTGAAGGCTACGCCGTCGGCCTCATAGACCTCGCCGTATCGGCCCAGGTAGGTAAGAAGTTTGCTCGAGGTGTCGCCATAGTCTTTACACTTGATCGATAGCAGGGGGCAGCAGTTGCCATACACGTAGGATTGGAATCCGGGTTTCTGCCACCATGACAGAGCCATGTTGCCCGGATGAACTAGACCGGTGCCTCCACCCACGGGGACGATGAGCCCGTCAAAGTTGGTTTCGTAGCCGTAGTCAACCGAACGTATGCCGGTGGCATTGTTGCCGCACATGGGCAGACCGGTGATAAACTTCACGGTGCCCGAGCTCTGGATGATGTCGCCCATCATGGGGCTCACGCTCACGTTGAAACCGCCGTTGGTCTCGGGAATGTCGAGGAAGAGTCGGTTCTCGTAGTTGGGCAGCACGATATTCTTGTTCTCGTCCTTGCCCGAGAGCAGTATCTTGCCATTGAACGAGCACCACACACGCTTAGCATACACATGGGACAGCGGCTCCTGTTCGCCCATGGGAGTGGGGGCAAAGCGCTGGCTGTAGTCATACAGGTTCCCGGGGTTGTTCTCGTAGGTGCCAGGTTGGTCCATGGGCGCCTCAAACTTGTAGACGTAAACGGCGTTGTTGTAGGTGGATCGCATGTTGCAAGTGTGGCACAGGGTGTAGCGGTCGCTCACTGTGTTGGTGTAGTAGTCCACGTCATATCCCTGCACGCGGTAGTCACCGCCCACGATGGTGTGTACGATGCCCATGCCCTCGAGTGCAAAGAACGTGTAGCTGCGGAAGGAGTTTGTGTTGCCGGGTTCGACAATCTCGCTGCCGCTGTACTGGTTCAGGAAAAGTTTGCGTCCCTTCTCGTCCTTAGTGACAAACTGGAACGGGTTGACCGCCTCGTCGACATTAAAGGTTAGAGTGGTGTCTTTGTCGATGACCACCTGTTCCTTGAACACCGCATAGGTGCCAGTGGGCTTGCCCTTGAACATGGCATGCATGTCATAGGTGCCCAGGGGGATGCGGAACACGTAATCCTTGTTTGTTCCAGAGTTGTCGATGGTTTGCACGCCCACGGCCGGGTTATAGACCGTGATGCTCATGGGAGCGTGGGACGAAGTCTTGAAGATATACTTAAAAGTAACCACAGCCGTCTCTCCGGCCATGGGTGCTACCTGCCGGGGGGTGTACACGACATTACCCAGGGCATTGACGGTGCGGTCGTAGTTCGTCCCGGAGGGTAGGGAAAAGGTGTTGTCATCACCGGTCATGTCCACCACCAGCTGTGCGCTGGCACACAGTGGCAGGAGCATCGCCGCTGCGGCCGCTGCAAGATGATTCAATGATTTCATAACAAATTGTGTTTTAATAGAAAGATGGGCAAACATTCACGTGATGATGTTTGCCCATCAGTGAGTTGACTTGTGAAATTAGAGTGCTACCTTAACTGATTCTTTGCCGTTGACGCGAACGACATAGATGCCGTGGCCAAGGTTGCTTGCGTCCACGCGACGGCCGTCCACGGTGAATACCTCGACCGCACCGTCGGCTTCGATAGTACCGTCAACAACCTTAATGGTAGTGTCACCCACCTTGACGTCGTTGATCGCGGTGTAGTTGCTCTTGACATAGAACGCAGGGCTGATGACCTGCTCCTGGGTGTTGCCAGCCTGGTCGGTGAGCTTGATTTTCACGTCAAACCACTCGTCCTCGCCGTTGACGCCATCAAGAGACGCGCTGAAGAACTGACCGAAACCGGGCATGTAGAACTTGCTCTGGTCTTCAACAACCTCAAGGTCGGTCCAGCTGTCGGTGCCAGTGGGGGCATAAGCGGCAGTGGCTGTAGCGGGCTGCCAGGTAAGGTAACCCGACCAGTTCCATGTGTCAAAGTGGCTGACGAAGTCACCGCCGGCAAAGTTCATCACTGCGCCTTCGGGATTCTCCAGACGGTCGGTCACCTTGCCGTCGCGGCGGAAGTCGAGCATCTGCAGTGTGGGGGCAATGTGGTCGGCAGCATCCTGGTGGAAGCGCACTGTAGTCACGTTCTTGCCCTGGATGCCGTCAACGAGCACGTTCTCGTTATTGAACACCATCTCATATAAATCGCCGTCGAGTGCCTGCTCGTCAACCCACACGTTGTAAGAGTAATAGTCGGCATCGCGAAGCTCACCGTAGCGGCCCACATAGTTATAATAGAGGTCTACATACTCATAGCCGCCGTCCTCGTAGGCGTCGGCGCGCAGTGAGTTGATGGGGCATGCTGCACCCATCACTACCTCACCCTCGGTCTCATCAAGACCGTAAGAGAACGCGGGGTTGCCGGGATAGAACTGTGAGCGGTATTCGCCCTCGGGAGCATTGAAGTTGCCATACTCGTCATAGCCTGCAGCAACAAACTTGACGCCGTCGGCATCGCCAATCACCTGCTGGCCGCGGGTGAATGTGTAGTAGTACTCGGTGTATCCGTCCCAAGTGTCTTCCTCCATGTACTCACCCATGAGGGGCTTAACTGTCATGTTGAAGGTATCGTCACCGTCGGCTTCCTCGGGCATGTCGATGTAGAACTTGGTGGTGAAGTCCTTGGTGGGCATCCAAGGGATGTAAGACTGCTGGCCCATGAGGCAGTAGTTGTTGTACATGGCGCTCATGTAGTAACCGGGCACGTGGTTCTCGGGATAATCGGCCCACTCGGGTGTCTGTTCGAACTTCTGGTTATACTGGGCGAAACGTGCGGGGTCGTTAGTCACGGTAGTGGGTTTGCTCAGGTCTTCAACCACATACTTGTTGAACCAGTAAACCTCTCCAACGCCAATCTCGCGCATCTCGCACAGCTTGTAGCGGCTGCTCACGTTGTTCACGAAGAAATCGGTGTCGTGGCCCTGGTACTTGTAACCACCGCCCAGCACTGTGGTCACGCTGCCGTAGCCCTTGAGGATGAAGAACGATGCTGAGGAGAAGTCCTCGGCAGTACCCTCGTCAACCTGCTGGTATTGTGCATTGTAGACAGGCATATACAGCGGCTTGCCCTCGTGATCCACGGTGCGGATGTTGATGGGTGTCGTTGCCTCGCTTTGTGCCAGGGTGATAGTGGTGTCGGCAGTGATTTCCACTTCCTCGCGGAACACATAGTAAACCTCGCTGTAGTCCGAGATGTAAGAGGCAAACATGTCATAGGTGCCTGCAGGGACCTTCATGGTGACAGTGCTGGCTCCGGTGTTGTCCTTGTGGAACATGCCGCTCTCCTTGTTATAGATTGATGCCCCCAGGATATTGCTGCCCTTGTCGGCAACATAGGCGATGGTGACGTTGATGTCGGCCTTGGGGGCAACGCTTGACTTGGGCGACAGGACGGTTACCTTGCCGGCTTCCATCTTGTCAACATTGGGTGCCTCAACCAGGGCACGGCCCATCTTGAAAGAGTTTTTGTCGTGATTAACTGTCGCGTGCTTTACCTTGACGGGAGCTGCGCCACACACAGCACCAGCCATCAATGCTGCCGCCAGGGTGAGAGTAAACTTGTGTTTCATAAATACAAAAAAAGGAGGAAATCTTTCGAAAACAGGAAACGTGCTGGTGATTTCCCCGTTGACCAGTGTTCCCTTATTGAATAAATTTAGTCTATTGGGTGAAATGTTCAAATATTAACTGGGTGTATTGTTACATTTCGGTACAAAGTTAATTGTTTTTCTTGATATGTCTTCGCTTTTTTGTGTATAAATACAAAATATTTTGCTCCGCACGGCAAATTGCGCTTGATTATGTTTTTTTTGCCATGTTTATACCTATAAATAAAGAAGAAATTAGTAACTTTGAAAAATTTTTGTTGAAAAGTATGAAAAGACTATTGATGACACTGGCGACTATCGCCATTGTAGTCCTGGGCTTACAGGCTAAGCGTTACCAGTACACTACATTAAAGGGCGACCTCATGGGTACCCGCATTTACACACTGGACAATGGGCTTAAGGTTTACCTGAGCGTCAACAAGGAGGAGCCTCGCATCTCGTCGCTCATCGCTGTGGGCACCGGCTCGCGCAACGATCCAGCCGAGACCACCGGTCTGGCTCATTACCTGGAGCACTTGATGTTTAAGGGAACCAATTCATATGGTACCACCAACTATGCCCGCGAGCATGCATTGCTCGATACCATCGAGGCCCGCTACGAGGTTTACCGCAAGGTCACTGACCCTGCCGAGCGCACCCGCCTGTACCACGAGATCGACAGCATCTCGCAGCTGGCGGCTCAGTACAACATCCCCAATGAGTATGACAAACTGATGGCAGCCATCGGCGGTCGTGGCTCTAATGCTTACACCAGCAACGATGTGACCTGCTACACTGAGGAAATCCCCAGCAACGAGGTGGAGAACTGGGCTCGTATCCAGAGCAACCGCTTCATGCACATGGTGATACGTGGTTTCCATACCGAGCTTGAGGCTGTGTATGAGGAGTACAACATAGGTCTGGGTAAGGACCAGTGGAAGATGTACGAAGCATTGTACGCCAAGCTGTTCCCCGGCCACCCCTATGGCACACAGACCACCATCGGCACCCAGGAGCACCTCAAGAACCCCTCTATCACCAATATCAAGAACTACTATAACAATTATTATTGTCCCAACAACGTGGCGATATGCCTTGCCGGTGACATGAACCCTGACGAGGTGATCGAGATCATCGACCGCTACTTCGGGTCGTGGAAGCCTAATCCCGAGATGAAGCGTCCCGAGTACCCAGCACTGAAGCCTTTCACTGCTGTGCAGGACACCACCGTTGTGGGTCAGGAGGCTGAGTATGCTGTGATGGCATGGAGATTTGACGGAGCCAAGTCATTCCAGAGCGATACCATCGAGGTGATCGCCGGCATGCTGTCAAACGGCACTGCAGGCCTGCTTGACCTCAACCTTAACCAAACGATGAAACTGATGACCAGCGCTGCCTTCCCCGACAATCTAAACGACTATTCCAGTCTCATCGTGGTGGGTTGTCCCAACGAGGGTCAGAGCCTGCAGGAGGTGCGCGAGCTGCTGCTTAAGGAGATTGCCAAACTGCGCGATGGCGACTTTGACGACAACCTGCTTAGTGCCGTTGTTAATAATAAGAAACTTAACTTCTTCCGTGGTCTTGACAATAACCGCAACCGCACTGATATCATGGTGGATGCCTTTATCAACGGCAAGTCGTGGGAAGATGTCGTGTGCCAGCAGACGAGGTTTGAAGGCATGACCAAGCAGCAGATTGTGGACTTTGCGCGCCGCTACCTGCTCGATAACAACTTCGTGGTTGTCAACAAGACCCAGGGCGAGGACACCTCGGTTAAGAAGATTGACAAGCCCGCCATCACTCCCATCCCTTCAAACCGTGAGTATGTCAGTGACTTCATGAATGATGTTGCCAACTCGCAGGTTGAGGCCATCCATCCCCAGTTTGTCAACTTCGCGACCGACATGAGCGTCACCAAGACCTCGAAGGGTTTGCCCGTGCTTTACAAGCAGAACACCCAGGACGACCTGTTCACGCTGTGCTACAAGTATGACTTCGGGCAGAGTGCCGACCGCCGCTATGTCAATGCCTTTGACTTCCTGGATTACCTGGGCACCAAGTCGATGGACGTGGAGCAGTTCAAGAAGAAGATGTACAATCTGGCATGCGACTATAGGTTCACCTGCTACGAGGAGAATATCTATGTGACAATCTCGGGCCTTGGCCAAAACATGAAAGAGGCAGTGAAGCTCGTTGAGGACCTGATGGCCAATGCCAAGGTTGACACCGAGGCATGGGAAAGCAACGTGGGCCTTACCCTCAAGGCACGCAACGACGCCAAGACCAACCAGGAACAGTGCTCGGCACGCCTGCGCAACTATGGCATCTACGGTTCGCGCAACCCTTCGACCGACATCATGAGCGAGAAAGAGCTGCGCGAGATCAATCCCCAGGTGCTCGTTGACCTTGTCAAGGGACTAAACGGTATCAAGCACACCGTGATGTACTATGGTCCCATGAGCGAAAAGGATTTCACCAAGGCTATCACGTCAATGCACAAGACCGGCAAGAAGCTTGCCGATGGTCCCGCCAACAAGCCTTATGTCCCCCAGGTTGTTACTGACAACGAGGTTCTCGTTGCCCCCTACGAGGCCAAGAACATCTACATGACCCAGTATAACAACAACGGCACGGTGTGGAAACCCGAGCACACCCCGGTTATCAACCTGTTCAACGAGTACTTTGGCGCCGGCATGAACACCATCGTGTTCCAGGAACTGCGCGAGGCACGTGGCCTTGCTTACCACGCTTCGGCCTACTATGTGATGCCCAATGCCAAGGACCGCAACGAGTATGCCTTCACCTATGTCATCACCCAGAACGACAAGATGATGGACTGCATCAACCAGTTCAAGTGCATCATCGACACCCTGCCGCAGTCTGAGGCCGCGTTTGCACTGGCCAAGGACGCTAAGACCAAGCAGTTTGAGAGCCAGCGCACCACCAAGTTTGACGTGCTCAACTCCTTTGTCAACTGCCAGCGCATGGGCACCGACAAGAGCCTGAGCGAGATTAGCTACAACGCGCTTCCTGCCATCACGATGGAGGACCTGGTGAAGTTTGAGCAGGACAACCTTGCCCGCCGTCCCCTGCGTTTCCTCATCCTGGGCGACGAGAAGGAACTCGACATGGAGTCGCTCTCTAAGATTGCTCCTGTCAAGCGAGTGACACTTGAACAAATCTTTGGATATTAATTACAGCCCTGATATGCCGGAACTTCCGGTTAACCCGGATTTGCCAGGGATTAACACCAGTAATCAATAACATTACACCAAATATGAAGAAACAATTGACATTAGCCATTATGGCGGCGATGGCGCTTACCGGCGCCGCACAGGCCACACGTGACGTCTACCTCAACGACAACTGGCAGTTTACACGCGACGGAAAGGCATGGGAAACTGTGAGTGTACCCCATGACTGGGCCATCAGCGGCCCGTTTGACAAGAAGTGGGATTTGCAGGTTGTCCAGATTAAGGAAAACGGTGAGGAGAAAGCCGATGAACACTCTGGCCGCTCGGGGGCATTGCCATGGATAGGCGAGGGCACTTACAAGCGCACCTTCACCGTGGATGCCCAGTGCAAGCACGCCGAGCTCATCTTTGACGGCGCTATGGCCGATGCCCATGTCTATATCAATGGCAAGCTCGCAGGCCACTGGCCCTATGGCTACAACGCATTCCGCGTGGATGTGACTCCCTATCTCAACGGAGGCGAGAACGAACTCGTGGTTAAACTCAATAACCTCGAGGAGAGCAACCGCTGGTATCCCGGTGCCGGTATCTACCGCCCTGTGAAACTCCACATGACCGAGCAGAACGCGTCGCTCGACACCTGGGGGGCATTCATCACCACCGCCTGCATCAAGGACGGCAAGGCTTGTGTGGACGTGAAGCACAAGATGGTTGCCGGCGAGAAGGGAAAGAACTACACGCTGGCCGTGAACCTCGTTGACGACAAGGGCAACGTGGTTGCTAGCAACACTACTGTTGCCGATGGTACAGGCGACTTCCACGATGTGCTCAGCGTTAATGCTCCGCGCCTGTGGTCGCCCGAGAGCCCCAACCTCTACAAGGCTGTGTTTACCCTCAGCGATGGCGGCAAGGCAATCGACAAGCAGGAGGTGAAGTTCGGTATCCGCACCACCTCTTTCAGCAAGGAGCATGGCTTCCAGCTCAACGGCGAGAGCCGCAAGTTCAAGGGCGTGTGTCTGCACCACGACCTGGGCCCGCTTGGCGCTGCTGTCAATAAGGCTGGTATCATCCGTCAGATCAAGGCGCTCAAGGAGATGGGTGCCGATGCTATACGCACATCACACAACATGCCCTCGACCATACAGATGGAAGTGTGCGACAGCCTGGGCATGATGGTGATGGCCGAGAGTTTTGATGCATGGCGCGACCCCAAGGTGAAGAACGGATACAACCGCCTCTGGGACGAGTGGTGGGAGAAAGACATCACTAATCTTGTACTCAACCACCGCAACCATCCCAGCATCGTGATGTGGAGTGTGGGCAACGAGATTCCCGAACAGTGGGAAGCCGAGGGCGCTGAACGCTACAAGCACCTCATCGCACTGTGCCACAAACTGGATCCCACCCGCAAGGTAACATGCGGCAGCGACCAGCCTGACGGAATCATCAACAGCGGCTTCGCCATGATTGCCGATATACCAGGATACAACTACCGTACTCCCAAATACGAAGAAACCATCAACCGTCTGCCCCAGGGATTCCTGCTGGGTAGCGAGACCGCGTCTACAGTGAGCAGCCGTGGTGTGTACAAGTTCCCCGACGAGCCCGCATGGAACCGCGAGTACCCTGACGGACAGTGCAGCGGCTATGACACTGAATATTGCTGGTGGAGCAATCTGCCCGACGACGACTGGCGTCTTCAGGACGACTTCTCGTGGACCATCGGCGAGTTTGTTTGGACAGGCTACGACTACCTGGGCGAACCCACTCCCTACGACAAGTACTGGCCATCACGCAGCAGCTACTTCGGCATCCTCGACCTCGCTGGTCTGCCCAAGGACCGCTACTACCTGTATCAGAGC
>JAZQPG010000060.1:0-4740 GCA_045628365.1 Sodaliphilus sp.
GCTACTGCGAAACCATCCTGATAGTTGGGAAGTGTGGGATAAACCACATAGTTCTTGCCGCCGAGCGCAAATGCCTGTGCACCATTGCAAGTGCCCTTGCCCGGCAGCGTGAGTGCTGTTGAAACCAAGTTGTCGCCCTCAAATGTGCACACGCGGGGAGCACCTGAGCGATACACGTAGAGGAGAGCGTCGTCGCCATTGGCGTCGGTAAACGCATTCACGATAGTGCTGCTTGATGCTGAACCGTTATCAATGAGAGCCTCGTAGGAGTCGTCCTCGCTGACTTCGCCGTAAGCAATCACAAGGCGGTAAACGCCGGTCTGGTTTGCACCCACGAGATAAAGTTCACCGTCCTCCATGAGGTTGCCCTTAGCGTGGCCCAGGAAGTCGCAACGACCCTGTACGGCACCAGCGGGAAGCTCATAGTACTTGCACTCGCCTGTCTCGGGATTGATCACCTTGATTTCGGTGCCATCACCCCATGCATTGGGGAAAGCAGAACAGCTCACAACGATGTTGCCGGCGTCGTCGAACGCGATACCGCAGTTTCCGCCGGTGGTGAATGAATCACCGGTCATGCCGTTCTCGTCAAATAAATAAACCGATCTGGTGGCCTTGTCCTGGATATAGAACTTGCCGTTGTGGCCCACACCCTGGCGGTTGTCGTTAACTCCTGCGGGCAGATTGGTGCTCTGCCACTTCTGTTCAATCGTCAGCTTAGCGTTAGCGCTAAATGCTACTAGGAGTGTAGCGAGTAGTAACAATTTCTTCATAATGATTAATTTGGTTTAAAGTTAATAAGGTTGTTTCATGTTAATGCTACAAATATAATGTATTTAATTTGTACTGGCAAGTATTTTTGGCATTTTTTTTGGTTGCTTGCTGTCTAGTTTTCAAAACGATAACCCCGGTAACCCCGCGAGAACTCGCGGGGAACGGTGGCGGCGCGTGGGAACGGTGGCGGTGCGATGAGGGGGTGGATGAGAAAACCAGGCTGCCGGTCCTGTGAGGGGGGCTGCCTGGTGTCCTGAAGATTAACTTTTTCTATTTAACTAACTGTGATTTCGGTGTTGTCACGTGATGCGGTCCTTGCCGGCTTGGCAACGCGTGCGGGTGGCGGTGGGGCAGTGGCTGCAGCTTGATGCTGAGCAACCGCAGCTGCAACCTGGTGACTTGTGGCTTTTGTATAGCCTTACCAGTACCCATGCCAGGGCCAGGGCCACGATGAAGAGGGCGATTATTGTCTGTATCATAGTGATTGGATTAATGTTGCTGATTGGTAGAAGATGAACGACACTATCCATGCCACGGCTGTGGTGTAGACGATCTCAAAGAGCATCCACTTCCAGCCTGCCTCGCGCTTGATGGCCGCCAGTGCGGCGATGCACGGGAAGTAGAGTAGCACGAAGAGCATGAACGAGTAGGCCACGATGTGGTTGAACTGCTTGTTGCCCTGCGAGTCGGTGGCCGTCTGCAGCTTGGTCTTGAGAGCAGTCGAGTCCTCGTCGGCCCCGCTCTCACCGGTGTAGAGCACGCCCATCGAAGAGACGACGATCTCCTTGGCCGCGGCGCCGGTGATGAGGCTCACGCCCATTTGCCACGACATACCCAGTGGCTTCACGGCTGGCTCAATGGCCTTGCCCATGTGTCCCATGAACGAGTTCTCGACTTGCTGCTGTTGGGACTGTGACTCGTCATGGGGGAAGTAGCCCAGTGCCCACACGATGATTGATGCCACGAGGATGACGGTGCCCATCTTGTGCAGATACTGTGATCCCTTGCTCCACATGTGGATGGTGGCGTTGCGCGCCGTTGGCATGCGGTAGGGCGGCAGTTCCATTACGAACTGGGTCTTGTCGTGCTTGAGCACCGTCTTGCTGAGCACGATGGCGCTGACGGCAGCCATGGCTATGCCCACGAGATAGAGGCTCATGAGCACCATGCCCTGGTTGGCGGTGAAGAATGCCGACACCAGCAACAGGTATACCGGCAGGCGTGCCGAGCATGACATGAAGGGCACGGTGAGGATGGTGAGGATGCGGTCGCGTCGGTTCTCGAGCGTGCGTGTGGCCATGATGGCGGGCACACCGCACCCGAATCCTATGAGGTAAGGAATGAACGACTTGCCGTGCAGACCGATGCGGTGCATGATGCGGTCAACGATGAACGCCGCTCGCGCCATGTAGCCGCTGTCCTCGAGCAGGGAGATGAAGAAGAACAGGATGAGGATGTTGGGCAGGAACACCAGCACGCCGCCCACACCGGCGATGATGCCGTCGACCACAAGGTCGTGCAGTGTGCCCGGTGGCATTGTAGAGCCTATCCAGTCGCCCAGCCATTCCACTCCGCTCTCGATCCACTCCTGCGGGTAGGCGCCCACGGTGAATGTGGTCTGGAAGACGAACCACATGAGCAGGAACAGCACGGGCAGTCCCAGCCAGCGGTTGGTGAGCACCACGTCGAGGGCATAGCCCAGCTTGGACTTGTCGCTCTTGGGATTGGTGGTGAGCACCTCGGCCAGCGCACCGCGCACAAAGCCATACTTGAGGTCGCTCACGATGCTCACGATGTCGTCGTTATACTCTCGCTCGATGTCCTCGCGCATCTTTGCTGCACGGTCCATGATGGAATGGGCCTGCTCCTCGCCGTGTGTCAGGTGCAGGTCCTGCTGTGCGTGGCTGTCGTTCTCGATGAGCTTGAGCAGGGTGTAGCGGTTCACGTTTCCAGCCATCTGCTCGAGGGTGATGAGCGAGTTCTCGATGGTGGTGCCGTAGTTGACATTCTTGTGCGTGCTCTTGTGCTCGCTGTCGTCGATAGCCTTCATCACGGCACTGAGCACCTTGTCCACACCCTTGCCGTCGCGGGCGGTGATGGGGATGATGGTGGCACCCAGCAGTCGGCTCAGGGCCTCGATGTCGAGCTTGTCGCCGCTACGTTCAAACTCGTCCCACATGTTCAGTGCAATGACCAGGGGGATGTTCATGTCCATGAGCTGGGTGGTGAGGTAGAGGTTGCGCTCCAGGTTGCCGGCATCCACAATATTGAGTATTGCGTCAGGGTGGCTGTCACGTATGAAGGTGCGCACATACATCTCCTCGGGCGAGTACTCGGTGAGCGAGTAGGTGCCTGGCAGGTCCACAAGCTCTACATCGCGGCCGTCAACGTTGAACGACCCCGCCTTGCTGTCGACGGTCACGCCGCCATAGTTTCCCACCTTCTCCTTGGCTCCGGTGATGCAGTTGAACAGCGATGTCTTGCCGCAGTTGGGGTTACCCACGAGAGCCACACGCAGCACGTTGTCGGCCAGCGGATCCATCTCGTCCACCAGAGTGTCGGTAGTGCCGTTATAAGCCGCTGTCTCAGTGGGTTGCTCGTCAATAGAGCATACCTCGACCTGAGCTGCCTCGCTGTGGCGCAGCGAGATGTGCGACCCCAGGATCATGTACTCCACGGGGTCGCGCAGGGGTGCGTTCTTGAGCACGGTCACCTCGGCTCCCTTGACGAAGCCCATCTCCAGCAGTCGCTGGCGAAAGGCTCCCGAGCCATGCACCTTGACCACGCGTACTACGGCGCCTATTTTTTCGTTATCTAAGTGTCTCATTAGAGTGTCTTATTTTCAATGTGCAAAGTTAGTGTAAATCTTGCAATGATAAAATACCTATATTTAGGTATTCTTGTGATAAGACGTATAAACAAGACTATGGCCGGTGTTCAGGCATATGAATGCATTCCCGAGAGGAAATAATTGACACCAAAGTAGGTCATCAGTACCGTGAGGAACGATAGCGAAATATACAGGTGATACCTGGTAGGCGACGATGGCATGAATGACTTGTGCAACGGAACTGCATAAATCATGAGTGTTATCAAGGCCCATGTCTCTTTGGGATCCCATGACCAGTAGGCACCCCATGATACGTTGGCCCACACGGCACCCACAAAGATTCCCATTGCGAGCATGCTCACGGCAGGATAAAGCAAGAGTTGTGACAGGGCGGTGCTCCTCTCAATCTCTCCGGGTGATCGGAGGAGAGATGCTTGTATCAGGCCTTGAATGGCAATGAGTGTGATGAGGGCAAGCAAGGCATAGGCTATCATGACTAGTGCCACGTGGATAGAGAGTAAAGGCGATTGTAGCACAGGCATGAGGCGAGTGATTTGAGGGCTGCCCACGGCTAACATTGATACAAGCATGCATAGTGACGACACAAGGGGACCAAATGATTTCATTACTGGCACTCGGCGCATTACAGCTATGGTGATGACGAGTGTAATCCACGCCATGAAAAGCATTGTCTCATATCCGTTGCTCATGGGTATGTGTCCGCTTATGGCCCAGCGCATCACAAACATGGTGGTGAGAAAAATAGCTTGGGCAAAGATAAATGCCTGTTGCATGGCGTTTATGACACGGCCCTGTTTGTTGGCAAAAAGTGTAAAACAGAACAACAAACTCAGTGTGAGGCACAAGAATACCACCCAGCGTGCCGAGATCAATGAGTTGTACGCTACCTCAAGGCGCACCATGGTGGGTGACGGCTGCACATCGCCGGCCTTCTCCTTCTGGAAGAGTTTTATTTTCGCAATAATCTGCTTGGCCCCTTCCTCGTTGTTGACCAGCATGTTTTCCACAAGCTTGTCCATAGCGTGGTTGATAAACTGGAATTCAGCCACAGGTGTGCCCAATGGCAACTCTGTACTGCCGGGTGTGTGCCATGTAAGTTTGGCCTTGTTTGACGG
>JAZQPG010000061.1:0-3079 GCA_045628365.1 Sodaliphilus sp.
ACCTGCGCTTCGGCATGACTTTTGTTGAACTCAAGGATACTTTCGCTGGCAAGGCCGACTTCGCAGTCTTCAACGAGGCTGCCTACATAGGCGGTATATGCGTTCCCGGCTGCGCCGGCTACAGCCGCAAGCAGCTCGACGTGCTCACCAACTTCGTTAAGCGTCCGCAGGTGGGCGCCAAGGGTCTCGTTTACATCAAGTTCAACGAGGACGGCACCATCAAGTCGAGCATCGACAAGTTCTACACTCCCGAGCAGCTGCTCGAGGTTAAGGAAGCCATGGGTGCCAAGGACGGCGACCTCGTGCTCATCCTGAGCGGCGACAACGCCAACAAGACTCGCGTGCAGCTGTGCTCACTGCGTCTCGAGATGGGCGAGCGCCTGGGTCTGCGCGACAAGGACAAGTTCGAGTGCCTGTGGATCGTTGACTTCCCCTTGTTTGAGTGGAGCGACGAGGAACAGCGCCTCATGTCTACCCACCATCCCTTCACCATGCCCAATCCCGAGGACATTCCTCTGCTCGACACCGATCCCGCCAAGGTGCGCGCCAAGGCTTATGACTTCGTGTGCAACGGTATCGAGGTGGGCGGCGGCAGCCTTCGTATCCACGACGGCAAGCTCCAAGCCAAGATGTTCGAGGTGCTCGGCTTCACCCCCGAGAAGGCCATGGCACAGTTCGGCTTCCTGATCAATGCCTTCAAGTATGGCGCTCCCCCTCACGCAGGTCTCGCGTTCGGTCTCGACCGTTTCGTTTCGATCATGGCAGGCCTCGACAGCATACGTGACTGCATCGCGTTCCCCAAGAACAACAGCGGCCGCGACGTCATGCTCGACGCTCCCAGCACCATCGACCAGGCTCAGCTCGACGAGCTGTTCCTCGACGTGAAGGCTCCCCAAGAGTAACCCCTACATTTTATCGACCGCACCATAATGAAAGTAAAAGACATAACCGACATCATCGAGCGCTATGCGCCCACATGTCTCCAGGAGGGATTTGACAACACCGGCATGCAGCTGGGATGCCTTGACGACACGGTCAAGGGCATCCTGCTGTGCACCGACGTCACCCCCGACATCGTGGACGAGGCCATCGACGGAGGTTACAATCTCATCATCTCGCACCACCCGCTCATCTTCCATGCACTCAAGAAAATCATGGGACGCAACATCGTGGAGAAAATCGTGGCACGGGCTATCAAGCACGACATCAACATCTACTGCGCACACACCAACATGGACAACGTGGCAGGCGGCGTGTCGTTCCGCATGGCTGCAAAGCTGGGAATGACCGATGTCGAGACGCTTGACCCCAAGAACCCCGAGGCTTCTCCGGCCCAGCAGGTGGGATGCGGCGTGATTGGCAACATCAAGCCCATGCCGGCGACACAGATGCTCAAACTGCTCAAGGACACCTTCGAGGTCGAGGCAGTGCGCTACAGCGGAGACACGTCGGCCATGGTGTCGCGCATCGCCCTGTGTGGCGGTGCCGGCGGCTTCCTCGTGGAAAAGGCCATCCAGGCCGGGGCACACATGTATGTGAGCGCCGATCTGCGCTACAACGACCTCATCGACAACTGCCGCAGCATCCTGCTGGCCGACATAGGTCACTACGAGAGCGAGCACTACACCAAGGAGATCTTCCATGAACTCATCATGGCCCACAACCCCGACTGTGCAGTCGACTTTGCAAAGAAAGAAACAAACCAGATTAAATTCTACATATAAATATTTTTTATGGCAAGACAAGAAAAAGAAATGTCGGTTGAGGACCGACTGAAAGCGCTCTATCACCTCCAGAAAATTCTCTCTGAGGTAGACCGTATCAAAACCCTTCGCGGCGAACTTCCCCTCGAAGTTCAAGACCTCGAGGACGGTATCGAGGGCCTCAACACCCGCATCGCTAAGTATGAAGACGACATCGTGAACTTCAACGAGGAAATCCAGTTCCAGCAGAATGAACGCGAGAACAACATCGCCCTCATCGAAAAATACAAGAAAAACCTTGACGATGTGCGCAACAACCGCGAGTATGACAGCTTGCAGAAGGAAATCGAGTACTGCCGACTCAACATCGAACTCGCCGACAAGAGAACTCGCGAGGCGGCCGACAAGATTGAGCACGTGAAGCAAGAGATAGAGAAGGTTAAAGAGCAACTCGCCGATGACGAGCACGTTCTCGCCGAGAAGACCAACGAGCTCACCGAGATCGTCTCTGAGACTAAGCAGGACGAGGAGAAACTGCGCGAACAGGCTAAGAAGCTCGAGAACAAGATCGAACCCCGCCTTCTCGCCGCCTTCAAGCGCATCCGCAAGAACGCACGCAACGGCCTCGGCGTCGTGTATGTGCAGCGTAACGCATGCGGTGGCTGCTTCAACCGCATCCCCGCACAGCGACAGATGGAAATCAAGATGCGCAAGAAAATCATCGTGTGTGAGTACTGCGGTCGCATCATGATTGACCCCGCACTGGCAGGTGTGAGCGAAGCCGACGCAAAGAACGCCTAAACCACCGTTGAACTGCCACAGCGACCACTCCGTCATCCCCACACTCTCTAACACCTATTTATATAATAGGAACCAGACCGGACAAGAGACGGCGAGACAAGGCAAACAGTGGCAGCAACACGGTTTAACGGAACGATCCTTGTGAGGCTGTGTTTCGGGTATCACGACAAGTAACGTCATGATGCTCGCAAGGCAACCATTATGTTTAATCCTCTAGCAAAACTAGGATAAAACACTGATTATCAATTTATGAACGGAACAGGCAAACTATACTTCCGATATGGCACCATGGGATCGGCCAAGACCGCCCTACTACTCACGCAGGCCTACAACTTTGAGGAGAGAGGCATGCAATACATGTGCCTCAAACCCATCATCGACGACCGAGAGAAGGACAACGTCATTCGCTCGCGCATTGGCATCGAGCGCAAGTGCGAGTGGATATACCCCGACACCGACATCTATGAACTGGTGAAGGGCCTCTACGAGGAGTCTCTGATACTCAAGGACTGGATCCTCATCGACGAGGCACAGTTCCTCTCGGCTACTCAGGTCGACCAGCTGTCGCGCATCGT
>JAZQPG010000062.1:0-16713 GCA_045628365.1 Sodaliphilus sp.
CGCCGTAAGTGTCAACGATGATCTTGCGGCCTGTGAGACCGGTGTCACCGTGAGGACCGCCTATCACGAACTTGCCTGTGGGGTTGACGTGCAGGATGAGCTGGTCGTCAAAGAGTGCCTGAACCTCGGCGGGCAGCATAGCCTTAACGCGGGGGATGAGGATAGTAGCCACGTCCTCGCGAATCTTGGCAAGCATCTGCTCGTCGGCCTTGAGCTGAGCCTCGCAGGTGTCGTCCTCGGGAGCCACGAAGTCGTCGTGCTGGGTGCTGATGACGATGGTGTGGATGCGCACGGGCAGGTTGGTCTCGCTGTCATATTCCACAGTCACCTGGCTCTTAGCGTCGGGGCGCAGATAAGGCATCAGGTCAGTGGTCTTGCGTATTTCCTGGAGCTCACGCAGCAGCATGTGCGACAGGTCGAGGGTGAGGGGCATGTAGTTAGGGGTCTCGGTGCAGGCATAGCCGAACATCATACCCTGGTCGCCAGCGCCCTGCTCTTCCTCAACGGCACGTTCCACGCCGCGGTTGATGTCGGGCGACTGAGCATGCAGCGCATTGAGGATACCGCACGACTCGCCGTCAAACTTGAGCTCGCTGCGGTTGTAGCCAATGCCGGTGATTACCTCGCGCACGGTGTCGATGAGGTTGAAGTTAGATGTGCTCTTTACCTCGCCGGCAACTACTACCTGGCCGGTGGTGACGAGGGTTTCGCACGCTACCTTAGAGTTCTTGTCGCCAGCCAGATACTGGTCAAGGATAGCGTCACTGATTTGATCGGCAACCTTGTCGGGATGCCCTTCACTTACTGATTCAGATGTGAATAAATAATTCATTTTCCATTTTTGATATTACCGTCCACGTCGTGGGGTGGCGGCAGGGTTTATAAAAAAGTGGAAAACGCTAAAATGAGGGATGGATAATGTAATGATTATCGCAGTTTTAGCATTTTTTATCGTGGTTGCAAGCAGCCAAATTTTTCCACTGTGTTTTCTTAAAGCGGGTGCAAAGTTACTAAATCCCTGCCACATGACAAAGGAATGGATGGTGTTTTTTATTATAATGTGGTGATATTGCCTTGATTTTGCCTTGCCCTTGCCCGGGGAGGAGAATGGTCCGGTGGTGAACAGAACATGCCGGCGTTTAAACCTTTAGGGCGGTTGCTGTGTCTAAAAAACGTGCTAGCCATGGTGGCCGCAGGGTATAGTGTGCGCACCGATGCACACCGATGCGAAGGAATTTTTCAAAGAAAACGCATGCAATTGCGTGGTTTTTAGAAGAAAAGTTGTAACTTTGCCTTTCGGTAGCCTCCTGCTAGAGGTTTGAAGGCTGTGCACTGAATGCCGGCACAACATTTGGAGAAAGGATAACAAACAATAAACAGATAACGACTATGGACATTAAGAAATTATTTATCACTTTTATCGCTGCCCTGATGGCAGTGTGTGCTGTGGCACAGAGCGTAAACGTTACCGAGGGTAAGAAACTCTACGACACCGAGCGTTATGACAAGGCTCTGCCTTACCTCATCAAGGCAGTTGACGAGGGCGACGTGGACAGCAAGGCCCGCTTGGCGACAATGATCTTCACCATGCAGGTGCCCATGTACAGCATGGTCCGCGACCGCGCTATGAGAATGCTCGACGAGGCTGTTGAGGCTGGTTCGGTATTCGCTCTGGAGCGCAAGGGTTTCTGCACCCTGAACATGGGTAACGACACCAAGGAGGACAAGCAGAAGGGTCTGGACCTGCTCATCAAGGCCAGCGAGCTGGGTAACAGCGACGCTTCGTTCAACCTGTTCAAGGTGTACCGCGACGGCATCAAGACCTACAGCGACGGCGAGGTGTGCGTGGCACAGGACGAGGCTAAGGCTCTCGAGTACATCGAGAAGGCTGCCGAGCAGAACGGCCTCGAAGGCGCTGCTTACATCGGCTGGTTCATGCTCGAAGGCACTCACGGATATGACAAGGACGCTGCTGAGGGCGCCGACCTTATCCTCAAGGCCTGGAACTATGACAACCGCATCTTTGCCGGCAACTGCATTGAGCCTGGACGTGCGCTGGTTAAGTACCTCAAGGCTAATGGCAAGGCTTCTACTGCAGCTCCCATCGAGGCACTGCTCAAGAAGTATCACCCCACTGAGTACTAAAAAACGGTTTGACCATTATCAACAACTTTAATCAGCTTCTGAAAAGCGATGATGAAATACTTTATAGCTAAGGACGGCAAGCCCGCAGGGCCGTTCACCTATGACGAGCTCATCGAGCACGGGATGACCGAGAAATCGCTCGTGTGGAACGACTCGCTCGTGGGGTGGACCCGCGCAGGCAAGGTACAGGAACTCGCGGTGCGTCTTAACGGCGGCGTGGAGCCCGAGCCCGAGGCTGCCGACAAGGGTGCCGAACCGCTTGCCGGAGTGGCTGGCGCAACAGGAGAGTCACCCTACGCTCCCAAGCAGCCCGCGGCCGACCCGGTGTCACCCTACGCTCCCAAGCAGCCCGAGCAGCCCGTGGCCGACCCGGTGTCGCCCTACGCTCCCAAGCAGCCCGAGCAGCAACCTGAACAGCCGCCGGTATTTGCACAGCCACAGTATGCCCAGCCGCAGTATGAGCAACCTGCCCAGCCGGTGCAACCGCCGCAGCAACCGCATCGTATTCAGTACACTCAGGCTATACCCGAGACCAACAAGACGATGTCGATCATTGTGCTCGTCGTGTCTCTCTTGTGTTCGTGCAACCTGGTCAGTGCAGTGCTAGCCGTTATCGCGCTGGTAAAAAGCGGGAAGGTAACTTCGGCAATGGCCAGTGGTAATGTTACCTTGGCCGAGTACGAAGCCAAGTCGGCACGCACTCTTTCAATGGCAGCTTTGGTGCTCTTGATTGTGGGTGGAATACTGATAGCACTTATTTTGGCTTTTGGCTCTGACTCAACCAGTCCCGTCGCTGAGTTGTAAGGATGCCATCCCCGGTAATGGCATTTATGGAATAGTCCCTGCGCCAAGGCGCGGGGATTTTTTTTCGCAGGGAGGCTATCCAGAGCCTCTAGGTGGTGGTGAAAAACGTGGTAAATTTTGATATTTGACAAAAGTTTAGTATATTTGCGTGATATTTAAGTTTACAACTTTTCATTTTACTATGGATAACGGCTATTACAACGCTGAGAACGTTCAGCAACAGAAACCTCTATACATCGTGACCGGCGCTACCGACAGCATGGGGTCACTCATCGCCCGCCAGCTTGCCGAGCAAGGAAAAGCTCTGCTGCTTGCCAGCCGCAACGTGGTGAAGGCCCAGCAATATGCCGGCGAACTGCGTGCCGCTACCAAGAACGATGACATCCAGTGCCTGCAGCTCGACCTGAGTTCGTTTGACCTGGTGAAAGACTTCGTGGAGCGTCTCAAGGGGCTGCAGCGTCCCGTTGGCGCGCTCATCAACAATGCCGGCACGCTGCCTCGACACAGCAGCATGTCGCCCGATGGTTTCGAACACACGGTCCAGGTAAACTTCCTGAGCACCGCGTTGCTGTCGATGCTTGTGGCTCCGCTCATGCCCGAGGGAGGCCGCATCATCATGTCGACCAGTATCACCCGCCGCCTGGTGTCGCTCCCCTATGAGTTCCCCGCAGTGTCACACTTCTCACAGATCGGAGCCTTTGCCCAGAGTAAACTGGCGCTGACGCTGTTCTCGATATACCTGTCGACAACGCTCAAGACCAGCCGCATCATCCTTAACTGTGTCAATCCCGGCGTGATAAAGAGCAGCATGGTGGCCCTGAACAAGTGGATGGACCGCGTGGCCGACTACCTGGTGAAACCGTTGCACAGCAGCGAAGCCGGAGTGCTGCCCACGATGCGTGCGCTTGAGAGCAGCGACACTGGTTTCATCTTTGAAGGCCGCACCAAGCAGATAAAGATGTCGAGCGTGCTCACTAACCGCGACGTGTTCATCAAGCTGTGCAATGACACGATGCGCATTCTCAAGAAGCATCTTCCCGAAAAAGAATGACAACGATATTACACGACACCGACCGCCTCCCACAGGGGGCGGTTGTGGCAACTATAGGCATGTTTGACGGTGTGCACCACGGTCATGCCACCCTGATCGAGGCACTCAAGGAGCAGGCCGCAAGCCGCGGTCTCAAGAGCTGTGCCATCACCTTTGCCCGCCACCCGCAGCACGTGTTGCGCCCAGGAGGCGACCTGCGCATGATCCTGCCGCTCGAGGAGCGCGTGAAACTGCTTCAGGACATGGGGCTCGACTATGTGGCGGTGATGGACTTCACCCCCGGGCTTGCCGCCCACACCAGCATGGAGTTCATGAAGGTGATGCAGGAGCGATGGGGCGTGCAGGCTCTCATCGTGGGCTATAACCACCGCTTTGGCCATGACCGCGACGCCACGTTCGCGACCTACGTGGAGAACGGGCGCCAGCTGGGCATTGACGTGATCAAGGCCCCCGAGTACCTGGGCGAGTATGCACCGGTGAGCTCGACTATCGTGCGCGGCCTCATTGCCGCCGGCAAGGTTGACGATGCCTGCAACTGCATGGGCCGTCCCTATCGACTCACGGGCGAGGTGGTGCATGGGTTCCACAACGGGCGCGGCATTGGGTTCCCCACGGCCAACGTGGGCCGTCTGGACCCGCTCATCATCCTGCCCCACACCGGGGCCTACGCCGTGATGGTCGAGGTGGCCGGCCGCCGCATGCAGGGCATGGTCAACGTGGGGCACCGTCCCACGCTCGACAATGGGCGCCAGCTGAGCATCGAGGTGAACATCTTCGACTTTGACGACGACATCTACGGCATGCCCATCACGCTGGAATTCATCAAGTTCCTCAGGCTCGAGTTCAAGATGGGCAGCATCGAGGAACTGCGCGCCCAACTCACCAGCGACCGTGAGCGCAGCATCAGGATACTGACTCAAAACGAGCAACGTGGCTAACTACCCGCGACAGCAAAAACCTAGAATCAATATAAAGAAAATAAACTTTGTTTTATGAAAATCTACAACTTGTGTGAGCAAGACTCACTCGTAGCACAGTACATGAGCGAACTGCGCGACAAGAACATTCAGCAAGACCGCATGCGCTTCCGCAAGAACGTGAAGCGCCTGGGCCAGATTTGCGCGTATGAAATCTCTAAGCATCTGCAGTATGCCGATACTAAGACCCAGACTCCGCTGGACACGGCGTCGACCCGCACCATCGACGACAAGGTGGTGCTTGCCACCGTGCTGCGTGCCGGCCTGTTGTTCCACGAGGGATTCCTCAGCTACTTTGACAACGCCGAGAACGCCTTCGTGAGCGCTTACCGCAAGTATCGTCCCGGCAGTGATGACTTTGACATCCACATCGAGTACCTGGCTAGCCCTCGCCTCGACGACAAGACACTGATCATCGTTGACCCCATGCTGGCAACGGGCTCGTCAATGGCACTGGCTTACAATGCATTGCTCACCAAGGGCCATCCCGCCCATATCCACGTGGTTAGCATCATTGCCAGCGAGCAGGCAGTGGACTACGTGCGCTCACACTTCCCCGAGGACAAGACCTCGCTGTGGACCTGTGACATCGATCCCGTGCTCAACGCCCACAGCTACATCGTTCCTGGCCTGGGCGATGCAGGCGACTTGATGTATGGCGAGAAGGAGTGATCAACAACCAGGAAGCGAAAGTTGAACAGTATAAATTAAGCCCGGTTACGTTTAGACGTAGCCGGGCTTTGATATTAACGATGGGGCCCTCTTAGAGAACCACCTTCACGGTCTTGGCGTTGCCGTGTGTGGGACGGGCTGTGACAATGTAGGTGCCGGGGGTGAGGGCGATGCTGCCCTGGCCATTTACCTGCTCGCTGTGCATGAGGGCTGCAGCGGTGTTGTAGATGAGGAGTGTGGTTGCTCCTGCGTCACCTGCAATGTCATAGACTACGGCACCGTTATGCCCGTAAACCTTAACGGCGCCTATTTCTTTTTTTGATACACCTGATGACTTGGGGTTGAAGGTGCCCTTGGTCCATGCGCTTGCCATCTTGCCGTTGTCGATGGCCTGAACGCCCCACTCATAGTCCACGTCGTCGTTGGGCACAGCCATGGTGTAGCCGGTGGTGGCCACGTAGCCCATGATGTCGCCCACTGCGAGGCGGCCGCTGTTGAGGTTGGCGGGAACGGTCATGAACACTTCACCGGTCTTCTTGTTGCGCAGGAAGATGTTGTAGCGCAGGGCAGCCTGTGCGGTCACGTCGTCCTTAGATGCCTCCCAGGTGAAGGTGACGGTCTGGGTTGCCGCGTCGTAGGCGGCTTTGATGCCCTTGGGCGCTGTGGGAGCCTGGTTGGGGGCGATGCCCACCTGTGACGACACGTTGCGGTAGAGCAGTGACGTGCAGCCGCTGGGGCAAACGCTGCTCTGGGCCCAGCCCATGTTCCATGCATCGAGGAAGCCGTCATAGTCCACGTCGACGAGGTGGTTGTTGCCATGGCTCACGCGTGCAAATGACCACTGCTTGCCGAAGGGGTCGCTGTAGTAAGCGCCCACCGGGGTGAACGACATCTCGCCGTTGTTGAGGTATAGCCAGGTGGTGATCTCGTGCTCCTGGCCGTGGCCGCCGATGAGGATGTCGGCCAGACCGTCGTGGTTTACGTCGGCGATATCGGGGGTAGAGCCGTCCACGCCTTCAAAGCCGCAGTCGTCATCGTTGATCATAGCGAAGGTGCGGTCGCCGTTGTTGCGGTACACAAACACTGACTTGGCAGTGTTGCCCTTGTTGCTTGAGAAACCTGACACCAGGATGTCGCACAGACCGTCGCCGTCGAGGTCGGCGGGCACGCATGCGCCGTCATACGAACCGCGGAAGTACTGGGGTGACTCGCTGAAAGTGCCGTCGCCGTTGTTCCAGTAGATGTACAGGGCGCCGTCGTTGGCCTCATAGCCAGCGCTCACGATGTCGAGCATGCCGTCGCCGTCCATGTCGACCATGTTCACGCTGCCGCGTGCCAGGCCGTGCATAGCCTTCTTGCCGTTGACGGGGAGTTCCTCCTTCTTGAAGCCCTTGCCGGCCTCGTTGTGGTAGAGGTAAGTGACGCGGTGGTCGCTCATGAGGCGCTCCTCGCCATATCCGTCCTTAGCCATGTAGTCCTCACGGCCGGTAACCACGATGTCGGTGTAGCCGTCGCGGTCATAGTCGCCAGTAGCGACCCACTGGCGTGAGCGTCCGCCGTCGGTGGCGTTGTAGATGGGAACGATGCCCATCTCGCCAGCGGCGTTGACCTCGGTGTAAGAGCCGTCGCCGTTGTTGTGGTAGAGCAGTGCCACCACATCCTCGAGCTTGTCATAGTTCTTGTCGGTGAGACCGGGGTAGAAGACGTCGAGCTTGCCGTCGTTGTCATAGTCGATAGCCACGGGGCATCCGTAGAAAACGGGAGTGAACACGTTGGTGTTGCGCTCAAAGTTGCCGGTGCCGTCGTTCTTGTAGAGGAGCGACACGTGTCCTGAGTTGCCCAGCAGGTGGTCGTTCCAGGCCGAGTACACCAGGTCGAGGCTGCCGTCGCCGTCAACGTCAAACCAAGCCACGTTATTGCGGTCCTGGGCGTGGTAGAACTCGCCGGGAGCGACGTTGTTCTTGCCACCGCGCTGTGCGGGCTCGGCGGGCACGGGCTTCTCGGCGCGTGTGAACTTGGGAGTCACTGCGGTGCCGGGCTGGGGCGAAGGCTTGCGCTCGGGGTTGGCCAGGTCGTCGTAGTTCTCGGTGTAGTCAAATCCCTTGTCGTCGACAACCACGAGACCCACGTCCATGATTTGCTGTCCGCCGCCCTGCTTACCGCCCAGTGCGATGAGGTTCCAGCTGTTGGGCTTGAGGGTTGCGAGTGCTTCCTTGTTGATGTCCATGTACCAGTAAGAGAATGTGCAGCCTGCGTGTGAGCCTGCCCAAACGCCGTTGATGAAGAGTTCCACGTCGTCATCGTGGAAGAGCTTGAAGCGCAGCTTGTCGATGTTCTCCTGAGTGATGTCGCCCAGGTAGAACCAGCGGCGCATGTAGATCTGGTTGGTGTTCCAGTCGGTGTGCACGAGTTCCTTGTATTCGTTCATGCCGTGGCCAAAGGCTGCGAGGCCTTCCTTCCACTGGCTGTCGTCAAATGTCTTGTCATACCAGTGACGGGGTGCATCCTCGGTGATGTAGCGCCACTTGTACTGGTGCTCCTGTGTTGTTGACAGGACGGTTGTAGCCACGCGGGGGGTGTTGGGCAGGTCGATGCACTCGAGGATGCTCTGGCGCAGCTTGCCGTGGGGGTCGGCGGGCTTGAGGACGCGGCGGTCGTAGGTGTAGAAACCGTTCTTCTCAATCTCCACGTCGCTCAGCTGGGTGTAGACCGCAGCGTTGAGCCCCATGGCATAGAGGTCCTTGATCTCGTCGCCCAGCTTGCCAAAGTAGGTAGTGAAGTCCTCGGGACTCTCAACCACGGTGTACTGGAAGTCGCCGCCGGGCCATATGTGGCCGGGAACGTGCAGCGTGATGCCGCCATACTCGCCGCACACTGCAGCGCGGTTAGCGTTGTGGGGGCATCCGGGGTGGGGATAGCTGTGGGTATCAATGATGTTACCTATCTCGCTGTCGGTCCAGCCGCTGGCACAGCAAATGAGCGATGCCTTGCCATAACGTGAGGGTGACAGCACGTTGACGCGCTGGTCGATGACGTTGGTCATGCGGTCGGTGTCAAACTGGCCCCAGCCCTCGTTGAATACCACCCAGTGGATGATCGAGGGGTGGTTCTTGATAGCGTCGACGATGTTGGTCCACTCGCGCTCCATGTTGGCCTTAGCCTCGGCCTCGTAGCCCTTGACAACGTTGCCGCTGGGCATATCCTGCCACACGAGCATACCCAGGCGGTCGCAGTGGTAGTACCAGCGGTCGGGCTCAACCTTGATGTGCTTGCGTATCATGTTGCAGCCCAGGTCTTTCATCGCCTGGATGTCAAAGATCATGGCGTCGTCGCAGGGAGGAGTGTGGAGACCGTCGGGCCAGAATCCCTGGTCCAGGGGGCCGAGCTCAAAGATCTGCTTGCCGTTGAGGTAGATGCGGGGAATGCCAGCGGCATCCTTCTTTACCTCGATGCGGCGCATACCGCAGTAACTCTTAATCTCGTCGGTCACCTTGCCGTTCTTCTCAAGCTTGATTTCCACGTCGTAGAGGTAGGGATCCTCGGGCGACCAGGGGTGCACGTCGGCGATAGTGACGCGAGAAGTGGCGCCGGGCTTGCAGCCTTCCAGCGAGCCGGCTACGTTGCCTTCTTTGTCCTTGACAGTGACGGTGTAGGTTGCTGCGGCGTCGTTAGCGTTGAGGCGGATGTTGAGCCAGCTGCGGTCCAGGGTGGGCTCCATGGTGAACGAGGTCACATAGGCATCCTTAGACACGGGCTCGAGCCACACTGTCTGCCAGATACCGCTCGAGCAGGTGTACCAGCATATCGAGGGGTTCTTAGACTGCTTTCCGGTGGGCTGTCCTTCGTGGCCGGTGTTGTCATAGATGTAAACGGCGATATCCTGCTCGCCGCTGCTCTTGAGGGCATCGGTGATGTCGAAGGTGAAGGGGTCATATCCTCCCTTGTGCTCACCCACCAGCTTGCCGTTGACATAGACGATGCACTGCCAGTCGACAGCGCCAAAGTTGATGAGCCAGCGATTGTCCTTGTGGTTGGCAGGCAGGGTAAACGTGCGGTGATACCAGTAGCACTGCTCGTCGCCCTTTTCCATCACGCCCGAGAGGGCGCTCTCGATGGGGAAGGGGACAAGGATAGCCTTGTCATACTGGAATGACGATGAGAATTCCTCGCCAACGGTACCCTTGCGCAGGTCCCACACGCCGTTGAGGTTGATCCACCCGTTGGCGCGTTCCATCTGGGGACGCGGATACTCTTGCAACACATTGTCGGGAGTGAGCGTTTCGCTCCACTTGGTCATAGCTGGCCCTTGCTTCATCTGCCATGTGGCGGCACTGGCACCCATTGTGAGTGCAGCGAGAGCAACCATGATTGCGAGTCTTTTTAGTTTCATGTAGTATAGGTTTTATGATAATATTTTTCTAGTTACAAAATTACTATATATTTACATAGTAAAATAGTGCAGATGTCGCAAAAATAGTTACAATCGTGTAATAACAGAGCCGTTCGCAGGGCAGGTAATGTGTGGCTAATGACGTGCTGGCCCGCGACGTGCTGTGGCCGCACTGCGTGCCTCCTGTCGCGCCGGGCATGCCGTTGTTGTCGTTTTTTCATGGACCGCAGGCGTAAATTCCGTTGCTGAATCGGACAGATGTGGCATATTTTCATTACCTTTGCAGCAAACTATAAACTACCGTCGAAATGAAAAAGATACTCTCACTCTCCCTTGCGATATTGTCGTTGTGCATGCTCTATTCATGCCAGCGCTATCCCTACCTGTCCTACTACATCAAGGTCGTGGACCAGGCCGGAAACAACGTGCTCGACACGGTGTCGGGCCCCGGCAAGACCAATGTCAACGACCTGTGGTTTGAAGCCATCACCGGCGACTTCCGTGACACGATGAGGGTCGTGGCAGCCGACGGGATTGACTCGGTCGCTGTAGCCAGCCAGGACACACCCCCGGCTAACTACCCGTTCCCCTACGAGGTGAAGTTCAACAACTATGACCGCCCTCACCTGTGGGTGAGTACCAGCGTAGCCATAGGCACCGAACTGGCCGAATGCCCCGTGTTCGTCATCCACTGGGCTGACTCCACCACCGACTCGTTGCAAATCGACAACGCGCCGGGCACCCTTAGCGACCCCCGTTACTACGTCAACGGCAAGCAAGTGAAGACCAAAGACCAGTTCATCACCCTAAAGAAATAACCCTAGCAACACCGCTGCGGGAAAGTTGCTGAACCATAGGTGTCTACATTAAAAATGCCCTAATAGGGACAGTCCCTTTTAGGGCGTTTTTGGGGATTTCCAGGCGCTGTTCCTTGGTTAGTGGCCAGTGCCGTGGCAAGTGGGGCAGGTTACCTTACCAGTGCCGTATTTGCATCCAAATTCAAGATCACGACCTCCGCAAGTGTAGCACGTGCGTTCTCCTCCGAATTCGTCTTCGAAATGTCCCTTGCCGTTACATTCGCTGCATTTGATTTTTCCTGTGCCATTGCATGTCGAGCAGGTGCTGGCCTCTTGTGTTATCGCGATTTCGGCTTTTTGGTCGTCGGCAGTAAGCGTTATGGTCCATGTTTTCTTTGTAGCGCTGTTTGCCGGGACTGTGACTTTGAGCGTGCCGTTGTCGAGGGTCGCTGTCAGGTCATCAGGAGCATCCACAGTTGCCTCTCCGTCGGTTTCCACTTTTACGGTTTGTTCACCGCCTTCTTTCGTGAAGTTGATGCTGGCAGGGTTAGTGCGGAGGAATGTGGCCTCAAACAGTTGCTTGATGGGAATCTCGAGTTGCATGCCGCTGGCTTTTACTAGGATAAACCCCGAGCGTGCATTGTGTGCATCGTTTTCTTTTACCGTGACGATGAGCACGTTGCCTTCCAGTCTCGTGTCGGCCCATTCGGGATTCTTTTCCAGACTGAACTCGGCGACGTCGCTACTGAGCGTGATGGTGTCAGTGCCACCGCCACGCGACATGCTGATCGACATTTTGTCGGCCCTCAGGTAAGTTGCTTTCTTGCAAGAAGTGTGAGCAATAGCCATGACCGCAATGGCAATGCACAGAAACAGTTTGGTCCGCATAGTTGGTTTTATTTGTCTTTAATTCAGTAATATATATTCTTGGTAACGGGTTGTTGATGGTGTCAAAATGCCAGAAAACGCTACAGTGGGGACTGTCCGGACTGTCCCTTTTAGGGCATTTTGGGTTACTTGAGGAGGTCCTTGACGAGGGTGTCGCCGGGGGCGTTGGCGAGCTGGTCGTAGGCCTGGGCAAACTTGGCGTCGGCGATGGTGAGGAAGCGGTTGCTACCCAGGGTGGCGAGCCTGTGCTTGACGTTGTGCAGTGTCATGTGCTCGATGGTGAAGGCCGGCTGGTAGGCCTCGCCGCCGTCCTGTGTCCTCACCTCGGTGATGAGGCCCACCCTTATCAGGCGGTTGATGACGGTGTTGACCAGCTGGATGGGGATGTTGTAGTCCTCGCCTGCCAGCAGTGACTTGTCGAGCGGTTCCTGGCCTTGTTCGAACCGTCGGGCTATCACTGCGAGCGACATGATGGTGATCTCATCGAGGTAAGCCTGCGAGATGTTGTGCACGTCCTCGTGGTGGCTGTAGTTGAAGCCGTAGATGTTTTGCAGCGAGTAGGTCATGACGGTGCCCAGCAGCACGAGCATCCACGACAGCTGCATCCAGAACAGGAGCAGCGGCAGGAAGGCGAAGCTGCCGTAGATGGCGTTGTAGCCCGACACGAGGATCTGGCCCTTGACAAACACCCATTGCAGCAGGAAGAATAGTGACCCGAAGACTACGCCCGAGATGCAGGCGTAGCGGAAGTTGACCGTGGTGTGCGGTATGAGCCAGAAGGCAAATGTGAACATGAGCCACACCAGCACGATGGGCGCGCAGTCAAGCACGAAGCTCCACGCCGGCGACAGCGCCACGGGGAGGAGCTGCTGTCCCACTGAGGTCAGCATGAGCGACAGGCCGCCCGAGCATATCATGAGCACCGGGATAAAGACGAACAGGGCGGTGTAGTCGGTGACCTTGCGGTAGAAGGGACGCCCGTGCTCCAGTCCCCATATCTTGTTGAACGTGCTCTCCACGTTGCCCATGAGCATCACCAGGGTGTAGAGCAGCACGAGCAGGCCGATGCCCACAAAGGCTCCCTCGCTGGTGTGGGCCAGGTAGCTGTCGACAAATGTGAGCGCTGTCTCGAGTGCCTTTTGCTGCGAGGGGAAGTACTCGGTGAGCTGGCTGTGGATGAGGTTCTGGAACCCGAAGCCGCGTGCTATGGCAAAGAGCATGGCGAGCGCCGGAACGACGGCGAGCACTGTGCGGTAGGTGAGTGCGCAGGCGCGTTCCTGCACCTCCTGGTTGAAGAAGCAGCGTATTGCCAGGTTGGCGGCTTTGACTATCTTGTGTAGCCTGCCGCTGCCCTCGATGTTCCACACGTCGTGGGTGCAGTAGCGGTAGATGCGCACGATGATGTCGAGCAGCGACCGGGTTGTGGGGTTGGGTTTATCGGTTGACATGTTGGTGTTAAAGGGGGGTTAGAACGTGTAGGATGCGCCCAGGATAGCACAGCGCGAGTTGCGGTTCTCGTAGGTGACCACCATGCTGCTGGTTGAGTAGACGGTCTCCTTGCGGTCATGCTCGAGGATGTCCTGGATGAAGCCATAGAGGGTCCACTGGCCTATCTCCTTGACGGCGCGCACCGAGACATAGGTGTAAGCCGCGTCGACATAGGTGAGGTGTTTTTCCCTGCCGGTATAGTAGAGGGCACCGGCCACCTTCCAGCCGTGGGGCAGCGCGAACTCGGGTCGCAGCTTGAAATACCATGACCAGCTGGCGTCGACGTTGACGTGCTGTCCCTCGTAGTTTGTGTGCTTGGCCTTGACGTGCCATCGCAGGTCCATGGGGCCTACCACCCACTTGCCGTCCATGCCCAGGTGGAAGTTGTCGTAGGTGGCGTCGTTGATCCATGTGATATAGGAGTTGCCCTCGATCTCGTCATATCCCGACACCTTGGTGATGCCGCGGTCAATGTCCTCGTACATGGCGGTGATGGTCATGTTGACCTTGTCCGAGGGCTTGAGGTTGACCTTTGCCTCATACTGGCGTGTGAGCGCAGGCTCGAGGCTGCGGTTACCTATGTAATAGGTACCCAGCGACGACCCCAGGTGTTTCTTGTCGTAGAGCTGGGTGTAGGTGGGGCGTTTGATCGAGCGCTTAAAGGTGAACGAGAAGTCGCACGCCTTGCCCGGTGCCCATGTCATTGCGGTCTTGAGCAGCCAGTCGTTGTACTTGCGGGTGACGTCGTCGATGGTGTTGCGGTAGTAGTCATAGCTGCCGTCGGCGGTGAGTTTCACCTTGTTTATCTTGTAGTTGAGGGCGAGCGCCGAGTTGTTGTTGGCGCTGCTGTAGTCCCATTTCCCCACGCGGTCCTCGATGTCCATGTCCTCGAGGGTGAACTTCTCCTGGACCCTGAAGCTGAAACCGTTCCACGATGCCGACTCATAGCTGAGCATGCCGTAGGGGGTGAAGTTGCGTGTCTCTTCCCGCGCGTCTCGCGCCTGGTGGGTGTTGGTGAGGTCCCAGCTGTTGTTGGTGAGGTTGATGTCCTCGTGCTGTCGGCGCAGGTTGAGGCGTGCCGTGAGCAAGGCCTGGTCGGCAAAGAGATGCTTCCACTGGAGCAGTCCTCCCAGTTTGAACTTGCTGGTGTTCTTGTCCTGTTGCTGCAGGGTGGTGCCTGTGTAGTCCTCGTCGGCGTCAAGGTGGTAGGTGACGGCCTCCTCGTTGGTGCGTGAGTGGTTGTAGTTCTCGAGCAGTCCCACGGTGAAGCAGTTGGCCATCGAGGGGTAGTAGTCGAGCCTCACCGAGGCGTCGGCGTTCTGCCGCGAGGTGTGGATGTCGGTCTCGGTGCTCTGCGGTGTGGTTTTCTCTGAGAGCGTGTTGTCGGTTTTGCCGGTGCCCACCTCGGCCAGCTCCATGGACACGTCGCCGGTGACCACGATCTTGCGGTTCTTGAAGCGGAAGTTGGCACTGGGCAGCGTGCGGCCGTTGCTGGTGACGCCCATGTAGGCGCCGCCGTTCCACTTGCCGCTCACGCCAGCGGTGTCGGGCATGAAGTTGGGGTCTTCGTGCTGCTGCATCACGCGGGTGGCGATGCGCTCAAACTCGTTCTCGTTGTCCTGGGCGGCAACCTGCGGGCATGCTGCTGTGATGGCAATTAAGAGCAGCGCGATGACGGCTGTTATATGTTTAAAGTTACATAGCATTGCAGTGGGTCCTCTTTTTTTGTTGCAAAGATAGGAAAAAAAGGGGACTTGTGCTAGTGTTATGGGAATTATTGCAAGCGACGGAGCCGCTTGCCACACGGACGGGGTGCAGGGGGCCGCAAGCGACGGCGTGCCTCGGCCTGGAGCGGGAGGGCACGCCGGGTGGTTTTTTATTGAAGGGAGGTGTCGCTGGTCAGGTCTTCGATTTGGCGCAGCATCTCGTCGTTGGACTTCTGGAGCTTGAAGAAGATGCTGATGCCGATGGCTCCGCCTATCACTAAGCCTAGGCCAGCGCCATATGTGATGCCCTGAGCGAGGTCGGGGTCGAGGCCGGCATGGGTGAACTCCCAGATGGTCCAACCGAACCACAGGAGCAGCGTGGGGATGGCGATGAGCTCCTGGCGCAGGCGGTATTTCTTCATCTTGGCCAGCTGGCGCGCGGTCTCGGCGAGGTTGCGGTCCATGGTGTCCACGTCCATGCGGTTGATGACGTAGTCGGCCAGCATGGATGCTGCGAGCATCGCCATGGTGAATGTGATGTAGTACCAGGGGAGGTTGAACCAGTAGCCTATGAAGATCCACATGGGGAGTGCCACTGCGCCCATGATGAGCACTTTGATGATGGTGCGCTGCACACCGCGCATCTTGCCCTTGAGGGCATCTTGCATCAAGTGTTCGTTGAGCGTGGTGGTCTTGTCAAGGCGTTGCTTGAGCTCGTTGAGCTGCAGGCGCATTGCGTCGAGCTCGTCGTTATTGTTGATGGTGTTGAAATTTTCGTTCATTGCTGTGTAGATTTTTTGGATTAATTAAGACTGTGAGGTTGCCATTTTCTTGAGTTGTTCCTTGATGCGGAACAGGCGCACCGAGACGTTCTTGGGCGTGATGCCCACGATGGCTCCTATCTCGTCGTAGCTCATGTTCTCGAGCCACAGCAGCACGATGGCGCGGTCAAAGGGCTGGAGCTGTGTGATGCGCTTGTGCAGCATGTCGAGCTGGCGGTTGTCGCTAGTGGTGTCGTCAAAGAGGTCTACACCCTCGAGGATGGTTGCCGACGGGCGGCTTTTCTTCTTGCGGTCAATGGAAATGCAGGTGTTGAGGCTCACCTTGTACACCCAGGTGCGCAGGCTGCTGCGGCCCTCAAACTTGCTGAAACCTTGCCACAACTTGATGAGAACCTCCTGGAACAGGTCGTTGACTTCGTCCTGATCCTTAGAGAACATGTAGCACACCGAGTAGATGGTGCTGCGGTGCTCTCTTACGACTTGCGTGAATTGGGTTTCTTGATGGTTCATTGTTGTCGTTGTTTACTGTTTTTGTCCATTAGACGCAGCAAAGTTAAGAAAAACTACAGGAAATCTCATGGAAAAAGAAGATAAATGTCGGTATGGCTCTACTGCTGTTGTTGCCCGCAATCAGCATTTTTTAGCACCGAACTTGAATTTCGCTTGCAGGTGTGAAGAATTTTTGCGAAATTTGTTGGTGCTATTCACCGTTAAAACATTATCATTATGAAGAAACTAGCTTTTATCATGGTAGCTGGCGTGGTTGCTCTCATGGCAGCGAACTGCGGCGGCAACGTGCAGCCGAATGGGTCGGGCGAGCAATCGCAGGAAACCGTTGAACAGAACAACACAACCAGTGCCCAGGCGCTGCTCGAAGCGGCCGACAAGGGCGACGCCGAGGCACAGCTTGCCTACGCCCGCCTGGCACAGACCACCGCCGTGGCCGACGGCCCCGACTATGTGGCATCGGAGAAGTATCTCAAGATGGCTGCCGAGCAAGGCAACAGTGACGC
>JAZQPG010000063.1:0-6897 GCA_045628365.1 Sodaliphilus sp.
AGACTCATCTGCTCCAAATTGCATCGCAATTAAAGAACCGCCGTATGCCGAACGGCACGTACGGTGGTGTGGGAGGTCGGTAGATGTGAAAGTAGGAGGCAAATGCCTTTTATGATTAGCATTTACCTCCTACCCGATTAATGTGTTGTGTTACTTCTTGCCGAGGGCGTTCTTGAGCATGTCGAATGCGTTGTCCACTACCTCGGCAGCCTTGCCGTCGAGAGAGTCGGGAGTGACTTTTTGTACGATTTCGGTAGTTTTTTTCTTGAGGTCATCGCTGTTAGCGAGCATGTCGCCGGCCTTGTCGCCGAGCATGTTCTTAGCGATGTCGGCGATACCGCCGCCCTTAGCACCGGTCTCTTTGCCGGCCATCATGTCCTTTGCCTGGTTGAGGATGTCTTTAAAATCTGCCATAGTTGAAAGTTTGTTTAGATGTAATTTATAAGTATTGAATACAATTAGAAAAGGCTGAGGGGTTGTTGCTCCACGCGTCCGCGAGCTCGTTTCAGGCGGTCGTCGTTGACGTCGATGCCTATTGAGCGGCGTCCCATCTCGTAGGCTACCTTGCAGGCGGTGCCGGTGCCGCAGTAGGGGTCGAGCACGATGCCTCCCTGTGGGCAAGTGGCTGCGATGGGCGCTTTGTAGAGCTGCTGTGGCGCGATGACGTAGCGGTCGGTCTCGCTGCGCTCGGGGGTGATGTCCCACACGTCGCCGGGCATGCTGGCGGCGCGGGGCGACTCCACGAGGTAGAAGCCTGCAGTCCTGATGGCCGTGTCGCGCGCTTCGTCGCCGGTGGCCACGTGTTCCCTGGCCTCGCGGATGTAGAGCTTGAACGAGCCTATGGTGCCGGCGTTGACCTTGCGCACGGCTTGTCCCAGCGCGTTGAGAGCCTCGTTGCGCTCGAGCATCGACATGAACTGTGACTCGGCTATCTTGCGGCGATAGCGGTCGCCGGTGACCTTGGCAGCGCTCTTGTCGTTGTTGCTGAAGAAGCGCTTCAGCTGTTCCTCGTTATAATAGTAGTTCTCTTTCTTGACAAAGTGGAAGAGGTATTCGTGCTCGTTGCGCACGTGGTTCTGCGAGCCGTCGATGGTGCCTTGCTGCTTGTTCCAGACGATGTCGTTGCGCAGCATCCAGCCTTGCAGGTCCATCATCTTTATTGCCAGTCGCCAGGGCAATGCCTGCATCGACGACCGGTTGTAGGCGTCGGCCATGTTGATCCACAGCGATCCCTCGTCCTTGAGCACACGATGGGCCTCGGCGGTCATGCGCAGCAGGCTGTCGATGAAATCGCTCTCATTGTTTTCGGCAATAGAGTCTACCTTATATTGCTTCAGGTGCCAGTAGGGCAGGGTGGTGACGATGCAGTCGATGCTCTTGTCCTCGATGGTTGCCATCACCGCTGTTGCCTCGCCGCGGTGATACTGCGGCATGGTGCTACGCCCCATGCTTGCCACTAGTGTGCGGGTCTTGGGGTCGCGTTCGGGTGCCTTGAGGATCGCTGGGTCAACCTGGGGCTGTGCCACGGTGACCACCGTGATGGGCTCGGCGGGCTCGGGCTGTTTGTCATCGGGTGACAATGCCGCGGTGTCCACGCCGTCAAGGGTTTCGCGCAGCAGTGTGGCCGCACGGTTGCTCATCTTGTCGTGGCCAATGGCATTCATGGCGTCCTCGGCCAGCCACAATGCCACGAGCTCGGCGGCATCGGTGCCTAGGAGTCGAGCCAGTTTCACCACTTGGGCTCTCTTGGGCCTGCGCTCGCCGTGCTCGAAGCGGCTGTACATAGGCACGTCCACGCCTATTGCCTGTGCAAGCTTGCGCTGGAGCAGCTTGCGCTCCTGGCGCAGGAGTCTTATTTTCTCAGAAAACAACATAATGTTATCGTGTAGTTAAAAAAAGAATTTGCTATTTGCTGACAAATTTACTAATACTTTTCTTAATCTCCAAATGTTTTGCCACAGTTTTTGCAAAGCAAAGAAAAAAACGATGAGTTGTTTTGGGTAGAGCGACAGGCTCCCGTGTTAAACCCTGAAAGTGCATTAGGAGCAATTGCCATTATTTTGCTTCTCATAGGCATGCTTTGCACTATCATTCGCTCATATAGGAGCCCCTATGTTCGTTCAATATAGCGCAAATCCTGACACAATGATAATCTAAAATCTTATACATGCCCTAATGCACTTTCTGGGTTAAACGGCGGCCCCGGGCACTGATGATGCCTGGGGCCGTCGATATATCATGTTAGATTGGTGTTAATGACTTTTGTGATGGTGATGGTGATGATGGTGGTGTCGCGGGAAAATGAATTCGCGCATGTGATGGCCCAGCCACAGGCGCTGAAGGCCGAATCCCATGAGCGCTCCCATCGAGTTGGCCGCGATGTCCGTCGCTTCAAAGCTGCGCCCCAGCCCCATGCCCAGCTGAGCCGATTCCATGACCAGGCCCAGCAGCATTGCCAGTGCTGTGACAACCAGTTCTTTGTTGACCTTGGTGTGGTGTGGGGCACAAGCCTTGATGAGGTCATAGGTGTAGACAAGCGTTATCCCCAGGTACATGAGGCAATGGGCCACCTTGTCGGCTCCGTGAAAAAAGAAGAAATCTTCGCCCACGGGGTCGGGGGCGAGTGACAGGTAGGCCACTGCTGCGGTAACAAGTAGTGACAGGACACCTGAAGGTATTAATAGGATTATTTTTCTCATGTGGTATTGTAAGGACTAAGTGCCTTTATGGTATTTTTGCATACTAGGGCATATAGTTACCTGTGATTTTTTTGCAAAATTAAGCAAAAAGCACGAAAAATTAAAAAAATATCGGTAAAAAGACGGGGCAATAGAACTAATTTTATTAAATTTGCATGATATGGCAGAAGTCAAGGAGTTTTTTGCGATGACTCGCCACGAGCGGCGCGGCGCTATAGCTGTGCTAGTGCTGTTGGTGATGGCGGTGTGCATCCACCTGTGGGTGGGGCGCCGTCCTGTGCCACAGCCCGATGGGGAGATGACAGCCCGGCAGCAACGGTTCGTGCAGCACAGTGACTCGCTCAGGCATCTCACCGGTGATGACGGCAGGGTGGTTTCCCGCCTCCTGCCCGGTGACACCGCGGTGGATTACTCGGCCGACAAGACCGAGGTGATACCTGAGTCGGGCGGCGGCACGTCGGGCGGTCATCACGATGCTCCCAAGGGCAAGCGCCAGGGCAAAAAGGACGGTGGCAAGGGCTCGGGCAAGAAACCCCAGCACGATGCGTCACGCAACATGGACCCCGTGCCTTCATTTTGACAAACTAATGTATAATAGAAACTACCAATAAAGAGAAATTAAGACTATATGACTGAAAGAGGACAATTCACCACTCGACTGGGAGCTATCGCTGCCACTGTTGGTTCGGCCGTGGGGCTGGGCAACATCTGGCGTTTCCCTTACGAGGCCGGACAGCATGGCGGCGCGGCATTCATTGCCCTGTATTTGCTGTGTGTTATCATCATGGGTGTTCCTGTGATAGTTGCTGAGTTCGTCGTTGGCCGCAAGACCCACAAGAACGTGTGTGGCGCGTTGCGTGACCTCAAGCCCGGCGGCCGCTACCACTGGTTCTCGGCGCTGTGCATAATTGCTTCGCTGCTGATCATCAGCTTTTACAGCGTGGTGTGCGGATGGATAGTGGAGTATCTCATCAAGTCGCTGAGCGGAGGTTTGCAGGCAGGCTCGCCTGAGGAATTCAACGCGATGTTTGGCGAGTTTGTCAGTAACCCCTACCGCGGCGTGCTGTGGACCGTCCTCTTCCTGCTGGCTAACTTCCTGGTGTTGAGGCGTGGCCTCAAGAAAGGTATTGAGCGTCTTGCTAACGTGATGATGCCGTTGTTGTTCGTGTTGCTGCTGGTGTTCTGCATCAACTCGCTCATGCAGCCCGGCGCAATGCAGGGCCTCAAGTTCCTGTTCAGCCCAGACTTCAGCGCCATCACTCCGCGTGTGGCCATCGGAGCCATGGGCCAGGCGTTCTTCTCGCTCAGCCTGGGACTGTCGTGCCTGCTCACCTATGCTTCTTATTTCAAGGATGATTACTCGCTGGTAAAGAACGCCGGTACCGTCGCCGTGCTCGACACGCTGGTGGCTGTGCTTGCCGGTGTGATGATATTCCCCGCGGTGTTCTCTTACGGGATGACCCCCGAGGCCGGCCCCAAGCTTATCTTCGAGGTGCTGCCGGCAATCTTCCAGCAGATGCCCGGAGGCAGTGTGCTTGCCGTGCTGTTCTTCTTCCTGCTGTTCATGGCGTCGATCACGAGCACTATCTCGATGAGCGAGATATCGATATCCTACTTCAGCGAGGAACTTGACATGAGCCGCAACAGCGCATCGTTGCTCAACACCTGCATTGCCATTGTCCTTGGTTCGCTGTGCGCGCTGTCGTTCGGTGTGCTTGGCGACTTCAAGATATTTGACATGACCCTGTTCGACCTGTTTGACTATGTGTCGAGCAACGTCCTGCTGCCGCTGGGCGGTATATTCTTCTCGGTGTTTGTGGGATGGGTGCTGGATAGGAGCATAGTTGTCGATGAATTGTCAAACCACGGCAAACTGAAGGTGCGTGTCGTTACACCGCTCATCTTTGCCTTGCGTTATGTGGCACCGGTGGCCATTGTCATCGTGTTCCTCTATGGCCTGGGCGCCTTTGACTGGCTCAAGTAAATAATAATGAACCCACTACTAAAACGACCTGTATATGACCAGTAGATTCTTACCCTTCGACCTGACCCTGCGCGGTGAGCGGCGTCATTTTGACCGACCTCTAGTGATGGGGATTCTCAACATCACGCCCGACTCGTTCTATGCCGGATGCCGCGTGAGTGAGGAGGAAGCCATCGTGACGCGGGTCCACGAGATAGTGGGGCAGGGCGGTGACATCATTGACCTTGGGGCTTACTCCACCCGTCCCGGAGCGGCCGAGGTGGATCCTGCCGAGGAACTGTCACGCCTGCGCAAGGCTATGGCGGTGGTGAGGCGTGAAGCCCCGGAGGTGATTACGTCGGTCGACACCTTCCGTGCCCGCGTTGCCCAGGAGGCGGTTGAAGAGCTGGGTGTTGATATCATTAACGACGTGTCGGGCGGCAACCTCGATCCTGACATGTTCGCGACAGTGGCCGCACTGAAGGTGCCTTACATACTGATGCACATGCGCGGAACCCCCGCCACGATGCAACAGTTGACACAATATGACAATGTGATCATGGAGGTGGTTAACGCACTCGAAGAACGCATGAAGGCTTTGCATGGGCTCGGTGTAGAAGACGTGATTGTGGACCCGGGGTTCGGTTTCAGCAAGACACTTGAGCAGAACTATGAGATGCTCGCCGGCCTGGGGCAGTTCCACAGGTTGGGCGCCCCGCTGCTGGTGGGGGTGTCGCGCAAATCGATGATTTACCGCCTACTGGATGTCACTCCTCACGAGGCACTCAACGGCACCACTGTGGTCAACACGATGGCGCTCATGGCAGGTGCGGGGATCCTCAGGGTACACGATGTGGCCCCGGCGGTAGAGGCAAGAGCCATCGTGGAAGCCACGTGGAAGGCTGCCGGCAAGTGACGGGCAGCGAGGAAAGAATAAAAACAGAAACACTAATATAAAAATTACGATATGATACTACTATCAACGGTTTCGCTCATAGGCATTAAGGACGTGGTTGACATCCTGCTGGTGGCAACACTCCTGTTCTACCTGTACCGCACGATGAAAGACTCGGGCACACTGAGCATCTTCATCGGTGTGTTTGCCTTTGTCATTGCATGGGTGGTGATGTACAAGATATTAGACATGAGCCTGATAGGAACCATCATGGACAAGTTTATCGACATAGGCCTGTTTATCATTGTGATCCTGTTCCAGGACCAGATTAAACGGTTCCTCACCGAGTTGGGATCGCACAAGGGATGGGCGTTCATTGCCAAGATGTTCAGGCACAAGTCAGAGGACGAGGGATCCAAGCGATGGATCATGCCGGTGGTGTATGCCTGCATGTCGATGGCCAAGTCCAAGACCGGTGCGCTGATTGTCGTGCAGCGACAAATGTCGCTCGACGACTATGCCCACACGGGCGACGTGATTGATGCCAACATCAACACTCGCCTCATCGAGAACATCTTTTTCAAGAACAGCCCGTTGCACGACGGAGCACTGATCGTGGCCGGGTCCAAGGTCAAGAGCGCTGGCTGCATCCTGCCCGTGTCGCACGACACGTCGCTGCCCCGCTACCTGGGTCTGCGCCACCGCTCGGCACTGGGTATCGCCCAGGCAACCGATGCAGTGGCCATCGTGGTGAGCGAGGAGACCGGACGCATCTCCTATGCCTACCGTGGCAACATCCACCTCAATCTCTCGAGCACCGAGCTCGAGCACGCTCTGTCCAACCTGGAGTAACCGTAACACTTAATGAATTATTATGTTTGATATACAAGGAACACTGGTGAGCCTCGAGCTCGTTGAGAAATTCTTTTGCTGTGACCTTGACACATGCCTGGGCGCATGCTGCATCGAGGGCGATGCCGGCGCGCCGCTCACCGAGGACGAACGCCGCAAGATAGAAGAGATATTGCCCGACATCTGGGACGACCTGCTGCCCCGTGCACAGGAGGAAATCAAGGAAAACGGTGTGGCCTATCTGGACCCCGAAGGCGAACTGGTTACACAGATCATCGACGGCAAGAACTGCGTGTTCACCTGCTACGAGCCCGGCGGGCTGTGCTCGTGTGCCATCGAGAAGGCCTACAGGGCGGGCAAGATTGACTTTCGCAAGCCCATCTCGTGCTACCTTTACCCCGTGCGCATCAAGCAGTTCCCCTCGTTCACCGCAGTGAACTATGACCCCTGGAAGATATGCAAGTGTGCCGAGGTGATGGGCCGCAAGC
>JAZQPG010000064.1:0-2929 GCA_045628365.1 Sodaliphilus sp.
GATCTCGTCAAGGCGCTTCTGGGCAGCCTCGGCCAGGCCTGCGGTGTCAAGGCCGTCAATGAAACCGAAAGAACAAACCCAATAAATCAGCACAAAGGTGAGAAGGGCGATGGGTGCGCCCAGTCGTGCAAGCCACTTCTCGAAGTTGGATTTCTCCATCTTGGGGAGCTTCTCGACGCGATAATTACTCATGTCTAGCGGGTCAAACTGCGCTGTAACGGTTTTCTTGTTCTCTTCCATTTGCTAAAAATGTGATTTATTGGGTTTGTTGATATTAAGTAGCAATTATTTCCAGTTCTTGTAGGGATTCTTCATGAGCATTGAGTTGAAGTACTTGGGATCGCCGGTTACTTCCTCACCCAGCCATGCGGGCTTGTCAAACGCCTCGTTCTCGTCGCTGAGCTCAACCTCGGCCACGGTGAGACCGTCGTTGTCGCCGTAGAACTCGTCAACCTCGAAGGTGTGCTCGCCAGCCTTAACCAGGTAGCGGGTCTTGTCGATTACACCGGGTTCAGCGAGCTCGAGCAGTGAGCGTACTTCCTCAACGGGGATTTCCTTTTCCCACTCAAAGCGAGATGCGCCGCTTGCGTTGCCAATGCCCTTAACTGTGATGAAGCCCTTGTCACCTTTTACGCGTACGCGAACTGTGCGCTCGGGTACTGAGCAGAGATAACCCTGGGTGATGCGAGTCTCCTTGAAGGCCTCGGCCTTGAAGTCACCCTTCACGAGAAATTTTCTTTCGATTTCCTGTGCCATGATTCAAATGTGTTATGTTAAGATGTTGCGGGATGCGGTCACACATCCCGCAACGGTGTTGTTTTTTAAAACGAATTATTAGTTAGCAAGTTCCTTATCGCTCATGCCGATCACGCGCTTGATAGCCTGCAGGTAGTTGATGTTCTCAACGCCCTCGAGACCCACGTCGGCCAGCGTCTTCTTGATATCCTCGATCTCGGTTGACTCGCTGTTGATGGTTACCACCTTAGCGCCGTTGATGAGCACGTTGCCCACCTCGCAGATGGTGTCGTTAACCATGTAGCCGAAGCGCTGCTTGTGAACGCGCACTGCTGCCAGGTTGGGATTAGCCTTAACCATAGCGATGAACTCGTCGTAGGTGTACTCGTCCTTGTCAAGGGCGGGCATTTCAACCATGAATGCGGGGAATACTTCCTTCTCCAGGACTTCCTTGCTGATGGGGAAAGTACCCTTCATGAGGGGATTCCACTGCTCCAGGCCGTCAACAGTCTGGACATAAGTCTTGATGTCCATCTTGCCGTCGCGAATCTTGGTGTTGTTGATGTCGTTAGTGCGTGAGATGATATAGATTTCATCGCTCTCGCGCTCCCACACCTTCTCGGGAACGGGAACCGACAGACGTGCCATGCGCTTGTGAGCGTCGCAGAAGCACTGACCGAAACTACGGAATTCAAAACGAGGCTTAGAGATCTCGCCAATCTTCATTTCTTCTTTAGCCATTGTGATTGTAATTATAAGTTGTTTATGGAATGAATATTAAAATACAATTGCTTCGGCACCGTCAACGTTCTTAGCACCGGGAGTTGCAGTCTCCTGATAGTACCACTTGTTGTCGGCATTACGACCGTAAGAACCAGCGTGCTTAGATACCCACTTCTGGAAGTTGAAGTCGTCGATAACCTTACCGTCGGGATCACACAGGGTGATGCGCACATTCTTGCCAGCAGAGAGACCTCCGCTGAAGAACAACTCAGCAGGATAACCTTCGTGGCTTGCAGCAACGTCGCTACTGTAAAGCAACAGGAACTCGCCTTTCTTGATAGTTACACTTCCTTCCCATTTTGCGCCATCAAATGTCTCGCCTACGGCATCCTTGAAGATCTTAACTTCAGCGAGGTCAATGTCCTTGCCACTGCCGTTGTACAGCTCGATGAACTTGTCGTTACCGTTGAGCTCGTTAATAACAAGGCCTGTGTAATTAATTTTCTCCTTGCCAGCAACGAACTTAGCAACAGCCGACTGGCTCTCTTTGCCAGCCTTTGTCACTGCTGAAACATATAAAGAAACCTCAGTGCCGTCGGGCTGTGCGGGAATCTTGCCTACATACTTCTTGCCGTCAAGCTTCATGGGAACCTGCTGGAAGGTCTTGCCGTCGGTAGCATAGTTAAGGGTTACGCTCTCAACATCGATAAGAGCCGATACCTTAGCCTCAACAGTAATCTCTGTGCCATGGAGGTAACCCTCGTCGAATGTGGGAGCAGCTACACTTGCATAGGGATAGGGTTCATCCTCTACACATGAATTGAATGAAAGAGCAGCGATTGCAAGTAATGCAATTGATAATATCTTTTTCATAATAAAATTTCTATTATATAGTATTATTAAATGTGGATTTCTCGATTATGACAGATTAGAACGCGATCTGAGCACGGAAAGTGAGCTGTGAGTAGTCAACACCTGCTTTGCCCTTCTCGTCAACAACCTTGGTGAAGTCCTTGGTGGGCTTGCCGTCAGCGTCATGGCCCACGAGGAGCTTGCCCTTGCCGTTAGCATAGCGGTCGTTGTTTACGAGACCGTAGTTAACAACGAGCTTAACGTTCTTGTGGGGATAGATGTTGAGACCGAACTGCCACATGCTTGATGCACCACCGTAGTAGTCCTTAGAGTTGAGGTCGATAGTCTGGTAGCGAACTGCGAGCTCGAGGTCACCCCACTTCTTACCCGGAGTGATGCGAGTGAACTTAGCGCCACCAGCGTCGTAGTTCTGCTTACCACCGAAGAGGAGGTAAGAAGCCTCACCGTACCAACCGTTGAACCACTGAGTGTCCTTGTCGTTAACTGCGCGGTCGAGATAAGCGCCACGAGCGATGTAAGCACCCTCGAAACGGAGACCCTTGTAGAGACCAGCGAGCTCGGCAGTGTAAGCAACCTCATGGTCAACGCCAGTGATCAC
>JAZQPG010000065.1:0-9182 GCA_045628365.1 Sodaliphilus sp.
CGTTGAAGCCTATGTCCATGTGCTCATAGCGGTAGGAATGGGTGGGGTTATTAACCAGGTTGGCATAGAATGTCTTGATGCGAGGCTCGTGGGGTGAGTCGTCCTCAATATACTGCACCAGTCGCGCGAGTGTGGAGTTGGGGTTGCAGTAGGAGTTCACGATGGCGTTGTCACGCATCTTGCGAGCTTGCTCTATGTAGTAGCTCTCGGGATAGTTGTTGATGAAAATCTCCCATGCCTCCACGGTGCCCAGCTTGCGGGCGGTGTTATAGGCATCGCGTATTTCCTTGCGTGTGTCTTGGTCGATGGTCGACTCGGTTTGAGAAAATGATGGCAATGCCCACATAGCCATTGCCATCACACAAAATATAGTTTTTTTCATAAATTCACCATTAGTCACGGCTTGCGCCAAAGAAACGGAGCAGATACAGGAACAGGTTGATAAAGTCAAGGTAGAGCGACAGAGCGCCCAGAGTGGCAACCTTACCCGCCTGTGAGGGGTCGGTCATCGCTGCCATTGCCTTGATCTTCTGAGTGTCCCATGCGGTGAGGCCGGTGAAGATGAGCACGCCCACGATGCTGATCACAAAGTCGAGCATGCTGCTTGCCAGGAAGATGTTCACCACAGAGGCAATGATAAGGCCTATCAGCCCCATGAACAGGATTGAACCCACCTTGCTCAGGTCGCTCTTAGTGACGTAGCCAAACAAGGACATGGCGCCAAACGTGAGCGATGTCACGGCAAACGTGAGTGTGATGGCACTCATTGAATAAGCCAGGAAGATCACGCTAAGTGTCAAGCCATTAACAACGGCATACAGGTAGAACAGCAGTGTCGCGGTCGAAGAACTCAGCTTGTTGATGGCTGCCGAGATACCAAACACCAGTGCAAACTCAGCGATGATGAGTCCAAAGAACATCACCTTTGATCCAAAAATCATAGACACAAGCGCCTCGCTGCTTGCTGTGAAGAAACTAACGACGGCGGTGACGAGAAGTCCCAGGAACATTTTTCCGTAAACACCGCGCATAACCTTGGCCACATAACCCTGCAGCGACATGGCCTGCTGGGCCTCGGCTGCCGATGCATATCCCGCGGGACGTGCATTGTAATAGTTGTTTTCCATAATCGTGTTAAATATTAAATTGTTATTATTTATTTCAATTCCAGGCGCCAGGCGCCACATTTGCAAAGTTATATTTAAAAATTGACTTTGCAAAACACTCTCATGCATTTTTCGTGCCACTTTCACATTAATTGTGAATTCCCCCCACCAACCCTGCAGCAGAACAAGCAAAACAATTCCAGGTCACCTCGCTAAAAAACCCATACTTCCCCAATGCCTCAGAGAAATTCTCAGTCATTTCATTTGTCTACGCATTTGCCTGTATCATACTTTTTTTTTATTTTTGCAAAAACAACTCGCTATAATATTAAAAAACAAGTAGCCTGATAGATTATTTATTAACTAAAACATTTATTATGAAACGGTTATTTTTATTTTGTGCCTTACTCATGGTCGCATGGACGACTTCACTGGCCTACGATTTCAAAGTTAACGGAATAGCTTACAACAAGAACTATGATGGCAGGACGGTTACAGTCACCTACACAAGTTCTTATCGCAACTACGAGAATAATTACAAGGACGGGAGAGGCAATTTGATTATCCCCGAAACTGTCACCTACGACGGAAAGACTTATACCGTCACGGCGATAGGCGAAAATGCCTTCAATGAATGCAAAACCTTCAAAGGAACGCTTTCCTTGCCTAGCACTCTGACCTCTATAGGCGACGCCGCATTCTTTAGCTGCAAAGGACTCTCGGGGGCATTAGTTATCCCTAACTCTGTTACTCGCATCGGTGATTATGCTTTCAATTCGAGCGAGTTTGAAGGCACACTTACCCTTTCTAATTCGTTGACCTATATCGGTAATTATTCGTTTACCTTTAACAAATTTATCGGTTCACTTGAGATACCCAATAGCGTTACTTACCTTGGAGAGGCTGCTTTCATGGATGGCGGATTTACCGGCACGCTCACTTTGTCCAATTCGCTCAGTGCAATCCTTATGTGGAGTTTCAGTGGCTGTGGTTTTACCGGCCCTTTAACCATTCCCGAATCGGTAACCGAAATTGTGGGCCAAGCATTTCAGTACTGTGAAGGGTTTACGGGGCAAGTAATCATACCAGCAACCGTCAAAAGCATTGACCAAGATGCTTTTAAAGGGTGTACAGGATTAACGGTTGTTTACCCAACACGCTCAAAGAAAGGAACAAAATCAAGCCACAGGTCAAAAAGGAGAAAATAAGAGAGATCTAATCGATAATATTCAGGCAGGAGCCTCGTAGAGGGGGGATACATCATCCTGAATGTAACCGATCTAGCGCTGGCGTTCCTTTTCGAGGCACGATATCCACATGGCTTTTACCCCATGCTACGCACCTCTTCGAGGCTGCTTGCATGGGGTTTTGCACCCAAAAACAAAGCATTCGTCTATTATTATGGCCAAAATATTGCCAATTCCGAAAAAAGTATTATCTTTGCCACATCATTTTTTCCTAGGGCACATAACAAAATAATGTGAAGGAGTGCGTTGCCGCAGCGATTGCGTCAACGCATTTTCTATCTCCACCCACCCCGACATCGTTGCCCATCTCGCGCAGAAACACAGATTGACGCATGTATTTAGGGGGGAAGGAGGATGAATAGGAAGGGGAATAATTTTGTGGGGTCGGGAAAAGTGTGTAATTTTGTGGCCGGATTTTTTTTTAATCACATATTCAAGACTCTGAAATGAAAGACGGAAAACTTAAAGGCCACGCAGCCGTTTTGCTGGCCAACGTGATATTTGGACTTGCAGTACCCATGAGCTCATTCCTGCTGGCACCTTCCAGTGGCGTTAACGGTGAGGCCTGGTTGGGCCCGCTGGGTTATATCGCCACGCGCTGTTTCTTTGCAGCCATCATCTTCTGGATTATCCAGTGTTTCCTGCCCAAGGAGAAGGTGGAGCGCAAGGACCTGTGGGTGATCATCCTGGGCGGCGTTATGGGCTTTGCCGTGTCGCAAACGTTCACGGCATGGAGTCTCTACTATGCCAACCCGGTCTACTTCTCGTTTGTTGGCGCGCTGTGCCCCATCGCTGTGATGCTGGGTGCATGGATGACGCTGGGCGAGCGCATCACGGGTGTTAAGACCGTGGGTGTGGCGCTGGGTATCCTTGGCGCGCTGCTCATGGTGTACATGAGTGCCACGGGCGGCAGCGGTGACGGCATCAACAACCTGCTGGGCATAGGCTTTGCGCTGCTGAGCCTGCTCACGTGGGTCATCTACCTGCTCATCACCCGCAAGGTGTCGCAGAAGTACAGTTCGGTGACCCAGATGAAGTGGACGTTCCTGGCATCGGCAGTGATCATGCTGCCTCTCACAGCAGTGATGGAAGGCCCGCAGTTGCTCTACACCAGCGCGTGCACATGGCAGGCAGCCAGTGCCACAGCATTTGTGGTGCTGCTGGCAACCGTGCTGGGTTACTTCATGATACCCTATGCAATGAAGTTCATCAACGCCACCACCGTGAGCACCTATACCAACCTGCAGCCCGTGGTAGCGTCGATAGTTGCGTTCTCGATAGGCCAGGCGATGCTCACATGGGACAAGCCCGTGGCCGGCGTGCTGGTACTCCTGAGTGCCTACATCGTGACGCTGGAACCCAAAAAGAAATAAAAAACAGGGCGCATTTGTTTGAAATATGCACTTTTATGTGTATATTTGCATTGTCTAACCATAATCAACTAAGTCATGGCAAACAACAAGTACATCAGTTTTGACTGGGCGGCAAAAACAGTGCTGCGCGATAAGGCCAACTTCTGTATCCTTGAAGGCCTCATCACGGTGTTGATAGGCGAACAAGTCACAATCGTCGAACTGCTTGAGAGCGAGAGCAACCAGATGAATCCATCTGATAAGTTCAACCGTGTTGACATCAAGGCCCGCAATAGCAAGGACGAGATCATCATTGTCGAGATACAGCTCACCCGACAACTCTATTACCTAGAGCGAGTGCTGTATGGGGTGGCAAAGACAATTACCGAGCACATACAGTTAGGCAACAAGTATGACCAGGTGAAAAAGGTTTACTCCATCAGCATCTTATACTTTGACCTAGGTAAGGGTGAGGACTTCGTGTACCGCGGACAAACTGTTTTCCATGGACTAACTAAGGATGACACTCTACAAATCACTACCCGCGAGAAGGACGTCATCAAGATGAAAGCACCCGAGGAAGTGTTCCCCGAGTATTACCTCGTTCGTGTCAACGCCTTCAACAAACTTGCCGAGAATCACTTGGAGGAATGGCTAAGATATCTCAAGGACGGTGAAATAGATGAAGGTACTACGGCACCTGGCCTGCAGGAAGCAAAGCGAAAGCTTGAGTACATGACTATGACCCAGAGCGAAAAACAGGCTTATGACGAGCATTTGGATGCAGTTATGGTCCAGAATGACGTGATTAGCACTGCCATGATTGAGGGACGTGCTGAGGGTCGCGCTGAGGGACGTGCTGAGGGACGTGCTGAGGGGCGTGCTGAGGAGAAGATAGTTAATGCTCGGGCACTTAAGCAGAATGGCGTCCCCGTCGAAGTCATTGCTACTAGTCTAGGATTGAGTATAGACGAAGTGAGTGAACTTTAATGAAAGTTGCGAAAACTTTTTTTGCAAGAAAAATATTTTTTAGGTCAAAAAGGTTTGCGGTTAACAAAAAAAGGAGTACCTTTGCACTCGCTTTAAACGGGTTACCGTAGCTTCGGGATGTAGTACAGTCGGTAGTATGCATGCTTTGGGAGCATGAGGTCGCACGTTCGAATCGTGTCATCCCGACCTTTAGATTCACTCAAGTGAGTGGCGCATGGCACTCACTTTTTTTTCATTAGTGTCCGGTAAAATTAAAGCTTTAATTTTATGCTTCGCTTAGAAAACTGGCAAGATTTTTGCACAAATGGATTTGGACAAAACACATAGGCTTGGAAAGCTCACGCCCATCATTGGCATTCACGGTTTTCCCTTGATGATCAAACCAACGGAGGCTCTCCCGCGCCGGAAACGGCAACGTTGCAAAAAGACAATTGCCTCATGTTTATGTGCTAACTTTGCGCCATCGAGAGATACTAAAACAATAAACACTTAAATTACATACTACAGACATGCAGACACAACTATCAGACGATGTTTTGGCAGGCGTGGGCAAGAAACTGCGCAACGGTTACCTGGCGGGTAAGGTCACTCCCGGCAAGGTGCTGCAGTGTTACAACATCAACAAGAAAGAGGCCGCCGGCTTCTCATTCTTCGGGCTGACGATCTTTGATCTAATCAAGCTTGAACGCGAAACGCACAACCCCATTCTCAAGAGCTTGCTTCAGGAGCAGATTAAAGAAAGCAAAGAGAAATCGCGCCACAGCAACAACCAGAACAAAATCAGTCTCGAAAAACTGAAGCACTTCCGCGAGAACGCCCTGGGGATCGGGCTTCACAAGGTGGTGTCGGCAATGAAGCGTTTTGTGAAAAAGACCAAGGACACCGAGGCGCAGATTATTCTCACGTTGCTCGAAACCGAGTTTGCCAATCTCTCGGCCAAGAAGAACCATAGCCACAAGGACATCATCTATGCCCGCAAGGACCTTTTGCTCGAGCGCTTGGCCATCATGCTCGAGGACTCAGGTTGGCGCTACGGCATCAACTACAGCACCGGCAAGAACGCGTCTTACATCGTGTACGTCTATCTCCCTGACGGAGTCCAGCTGTCGTGGCACTGCAACGACTACACCCTGATGAACGTGTTCCCCGAGATTGACTGCACGTGGGACGGTCAGGTGTGCATGACAATGGAGAAAATCCTCACCTACATCAGCACCCACTATTCAGCCTGTTTGCCTGAGAACGGGGCAACGGACCTGAGCATAGGGGATACGGTCGTGGCTACCCCTGCCGAGCCTAGCCCAGCGATCATTGAATTCAAACCGTGCATTAGCCTGCACGGCTACGATAACTCACAACGAATTGCGTAACACATGGAAACTACAAAGCACAAGTCACTTATCCACGTCTCACGGCTAGTCGCAGCGATGCTGCTCGCCATGCTGGTCACACTGGGCTCTGCCTGCAACAGGACTGCAGCCGCCGATAACACATCTGTCGACAACGGCCGTTACCGCAGCCTGGTCAACAACACGCTAGAGAAGAGGGCACGGCAATACAATGCAAGCACCCGCTACATGATCGTGGTGGACTACAGCATTCCGTCAAACCAAGACCGCTTCTTCGTGTGGGACACCCGTGCAGACGGCATCGTTTACTCCACATGGTGTGCCCACGGCTTGGGCGGAAACAGCACCGACGACCGCGCCGACTTCAGCAACCGTGTGGGCAGCAACTGCTCGTCGCTGGGGCTGTACATCGTGGACCGTTCCACCGGCAAGAGCCCACGATATGGTTACACCTATCATGCCATGGACGGCCTGAACGCCTCCAACTCCAACGCCCGCGTGAGGCAAATCCTCATCCACTACTGGCACAGCGTGACCAGCGACTGGGAAAACAAAATCTCCTCGCCCATGAACTGCGATTACCGCAGCGCCGGTTGTTTCACGCTGCCCGAGCCCGGTTTCTGGAAGGTGGACGAATATATCAAGGGCGAGCGCAAGCGCATCCTCCTGGTTGCCATCGACGGTGTGAAATAGAAAGCGCCCCGCTGTGGTCACCGTGCCGCCTGATAGGGCCGCAAATCATTTTTTTTGGTTGAAGCGATATCTTTTTTGTGTGCAACATGACATTTTGGCACGTTTTTTGCATTATGATAGTTGTCTTCACAAACTGTACTAGACACTGAAAAATCACACAATTATAAACCAAAACAATATTACTATGACTTACACACTCTCAACCCTCGTCAACGAGGCCCTGCCCGCTCTGTCGGGCAGCAGCGTGACCTACAACAAGGAGCGCAACATGTATGTGACTAACGGCTACACCAGCGCCATGGGCCACACTTATTTCCAGGGTATCCACCTGTCTAACCGCGTGGCTGTGGTGCTCAACATTGGCCGCGGCGGCTGGGGCAGCAACCCGTACTTCCTCAACGGAGTGTCGGTTTATTGCTTCGACGGCAAGGACAAGAAACTCATCGGCTCGTGGACCCCCAGCACCTGGGCATTCTACAGCGACATGCTGGCCCAGAAGGTCGCGGTGATGCTACTGCTGCAGTATCTCAAGAGCCAGGCCATGCTGAGCGGTGCTCGCATCTCGGACAGCGAACTCGGAGAGTTTGCCATCGCCCAGATCCAGGCGGCCGAAACCTCTCGCCCCAGTCTGAGCTAAACCGCTAAAAACAACAGAATTATTAACCATTAAATCTATATAAAACACAATGGCAAGATCAGCATCGTTGGGAGGTAGCTTCCTCGACAGCATTCTCCCCACCTTTGGCAACCAACGTGCCGACATCCCCGTGTGGAACGAGAGCCAGCACATGTTCATCACCGACCAGTATACCAGCGCAGCCGGCCACACCTATTACCTGGGAGTGCGCATCAGCGACCGCTTTGTCACCATCCTACACATAGGCCTGTACCACACGCTGACCTATATCAATGACATCGAGGTCTTCTGTTTCGACGGCAAGGAGAAAAAACTCATAGGCAAGGACAAGCTCGACGTCTATTACAACGAGGACCTCGTGCGCGACACCACCGAGCGCATCATCCGCGACTACATCTCCAGCCAGATGAAGCTGCAGGGCGTTGCCTGCGACAGCGACGACGTGGCCGAGCAGGCCAAGCAGCTGGTGGCATCCAGCTACCTGTCGATGTTTGACGACAACACCACCATCAAGCTCGAGGCCGTCAAGCCGCTGCTGGCACAGCGCAACTAGCATGCATGGGGGGACTCTCCCCCGTGCAATTTTCCTAACAACCCTATCGCAACCACATCATCTTTCATTGAATTATGGCAGACATCAAGAATACTCCGCAAGCTACCACAGCTCCTCAGATCGACAAGAACAACCATCGCCAGATGCAGGCGCTCGAACTGGTGAAGAACACCAACCAGAGTTTCTTCCTCACCGGCAGGGCCGGCACGGGCAAGACCACGTTCCTCAAGAACATACAGAGTACCACCGGCAAGCAGTTCATCGTGGTGGCGCCCACCGGCATCGCCGCCATCGTGGCCGGCGGCGTGACCATCCACTCGTTCTTTAACCTGAGCCTCAACGTGCAGGGTCCCAAGGACCACGGCACCCGCTTCACCATGGACAAGATCAACCTGGTGCGCAACTGTGACACGATCATCATCGACGAGGTGTCGATGGTGCGTTGCGACATCATTGACTCCATCGACCGCACCCTGCGACTCATCATGGAATCTAACTTCCCCTTCGGCGGCAAGCAGATGATCTTTGTGGGCGACATGTTCCAGCTGCCTCCGGTGCTGCGCGGCGGAGCCGAGGCCGAGGCCATGCAGGAGTACTACGGCACCACTCTGCCCTACTTCTTCAAGGCACACGTGTTCGACCACATGCACCTCCCCACCATCGAGCTGGTGAAGGTGTACCGCCAGGAGGAGCAGCTGTTCCTGAACATACTCAACGACATACGCACCGACCACTGCACCGAGCAGGATCTGGCCGAGCTCAACTCGCGCTGCGGCCAACCTGCCAAGGAGGACGGCCCGGTAATCACGCTCACCCCCTACAAGGAGTCGGCAGCCCGCATCAACGAGCAGCATCTGGCCGAGCTCAACGGCAAACCATTCACCTATGAGGGCAAACTCGAGGGCAAGTTCGGCAAGAAGGGCAAGGACTCCACCGTCAACGAGGAAAACCTCCCCGCCCCCCTTCACCTCACCCTCAAGGTGGGCTCGCAGGTGATGTTCACCCGCAACGACATCTCGCGCCGCTGGTCCAATGGCACCCTTGGCACTGTCATGAGCCTCGGCAAGGACGAGATCGTGGTAGACGTCGACGGTGAGCAGCACAGCGTCACCCCCATCGTGTGGGACGCCTACGAGTACAAGTTTGACAAGAAGAGCAAGAAACTCGAGAAGGACACCACCGGGTCGTTTGCCCAGTATCCGCTGCGCCTGGCATGGGCCATCACCATCCACAAGAGCCAGGGCCTCACCTTCGA
>JAZQPG010000066.1:0-10501 GCA_045628365.1 Sodaliphilus sp.
ACAGGGAGCATCGACATCATGCCAAGCCCTTTTCCCATGAACTTGAAAGCATTAAAATTCATATATACACAAGGTTGAAACGAGGTTCAAATCAATTCAGCAATAGAACAATCTAATGCGTGAGATTATCCTATTGCTGAACAGTTGAGTTTTTTACAGCAGGGCGTCGATTTTGGCTTTTAGGACTTCCTTGGCTGCGAAGCCCACGTGCTTGTCTACGCGCTCGCCGTCTTTGAAGAACAAGACTGTGGGGATGCTGCGCACGCCGTTGTCCATGGGGAAGTCTCCATCTTGCTCGATGTCATACTTGCCTATCACCACTTTGCCTTCATACTCGGCTGCAAGTTCCTCTACAATGGGAGCAAGGCTCTTGCAGGGTCCGCACCACTCGGCCCAAAGGTCTACTACTACGGGCTGTCCACTCTCAATAGCCTTGTTCAGGCTCTCATCATTAAATTGAATTGCCATAATTTTTCGATATTTATTTGATTATTTGATATTTACTTTGTATTTAAGTTCCATATCATCGAGCGTGTCGATCATCTTCTTGTTGAGAGGTATCTTGTAGTTTGACCTCAGTTCGATAGCACTGCCGCTGTGACTGTCAATAACCTTAAACAAAAGTTCACAGCGGTTCTCGGTGGAGCTGTCCATGAGTTCCCTGACTACCTTCATCTTGTCAACCTCGTCATCGGCAAGTTCAATCTGGATATTGTGAACCATCTTGCCCTTTCGCTCTGGAAGCAGGTCAATAGAGCTGATCCGGAAGTTGATGCGGTCGTTAAAGCGTCCTTTGGAGAACGTTCCGTTGATGATGATGGGAAGGCCTATCTGGCCAAACTTGCCATAGTCCAGATAGTCGCGGTCAAAGAACATGAACTCATAGGAGCCGGTGTAATCTTCCAGTTTAAGACGTCCGTAGTGGTTACCTCGTTTTGTCATGCCCTGTTGATAGTCAACAACAAGACCTCCCACAGTAACAGGACGGTCGATGAGTTGCATCTTTTTCTCTTCAATTGTTGCCAGCGTGCAGTTACATCCATATTTCATCTCCATGAAATAGGTGTCTAGCGGGTGGGCCGAAATGTACATTCCCACTAGGTCTCGCTCCTTGCCAAGCAACTCCATCACGTTCCATGACTCAGCATTGGGGATGGCGGGCTTAGCTATCTCAAGGGGTTCCAGGTCTCCGAACAGAGAACCCATCATCGAGTCGGACCCTGCCTGGAACTTCTGTCCGAACTTAACCAGGACCTCACTGAATGTTTGGTCGCTCATGTTTTTCTCAAAGAAATCCTCACGCTTGATGCCGTCGAAGCAGTCGAATGCACCAGCCAGCGCAAACGACTCGATAGCCTTGCGGTTGCATGAACTGAGATTCACACGTTCAACAACGTCATAGATATCCTTGAAGTTACCATTCTTTTGACGCTCGGCAATCACGGCCTCAACCGCACTTGTACCCACGCCCTTGATGCCACCGAGTCCAAAACGTATTTCTCCCTTGGTGTTAACGCTGAAGTCAATGAACGACTCGTTGATGTCGGGACCAAGCACCTTGATGCCCATAGCCTTACATTCGTCCATCAGCTTGGAGATTTCCTTGATGTCAGACTTGCGGCGGGTCATCAGTGCTGCCAGGAACTGAGCGGGATAATGGGCCTTGAGATAAGCCGTCTGGTAAGCGACCCACGAGTAACATGCAGCATGCGACTTGTTGAACGCATAGGATGCAAATTTCTCCCAGTCGGCCCAAATCTTGTTAAGGATATCCGGATTGTGTCCATTCTTCTTTCCTCCCTCGATGAAGAGGGGTTTCATCTGGTCAACGATATCCTTTTTCTTTTTACCCATCGCCTTACGCAGTGCATCACTCTGGCCACGGGTGAAGTTGGCTAGCTGGCGTGACAGTAACATCACCTGCTCCTGGTATACCGTGATGCCATAGGTATCCTTGAGGTACTTCTCCATGCAGTCGATGTCGTAGGTGATGGGTTCGTTGCCGTTCTTACGGGCAATGAACGAGGGGATGTAGTCCATAGGCCCCGGACGATACAGCGCATTCATCGCGATGAGGTCTTCAAACACAGTCGGGTGCAGTTCGCGCAGGTACTTCTGCATACCTGCCGATTCAAACTGGAACGTACCGATAGTGCGTCCCTCCTGATACAACTTATAGGTAAGTTCGTCATCAATGGGTATATGGTCCAGGTCAACGTCGATGTCAAGGGTCTTCTTCACAAGTTTGACACATTCCTTCATCTCGGAGAGCGTCTTGAGTCCCAGGAAGTCCATCTTGATAAGACCGGTAGACTCAATAACGTGACCGTCATACTGGGTCACCGCAGTCTTGATTTCGGGGAAGTCAGGGTCGTCGGCAGTTGAGACCGGCACGTGGTCCGAAATAGGGTCACGGCAGATGATGAAACCGCAGGCATGGATACCGGTGTTACGCACCGTACCCTCAAGCATCTGAGCATAGGTAATGGTGTTGCGCTCGTTCTGAGTCACCGAGGTTGCAGCCTGCTGGAGCTCGGGGGTACACTTGAGGTAGTTGGCAAGCTTGGGCTTCATGCCGTCGGGCAACCTGTCGGGCATGGCTTTGCACCAGGCATTCACAATGCTCAGCGGCACCTGCTCCACGCGGGCAACGTCCTTGATGGAGTTCTTTGCAGCCATTGTACCATAAGTGATGATGTGGGCGCAGTTCTCGTGGCCATACTTGTCCATAACCCACTGCAGCACCTTGCCGCGTCCGTCATCGTCAAAGTCGGTATCGATATCGGGGAGCGAGATACGGTCAGGGTTAAGGAAGCGCTCGAACAGCAGGTCATACTTTAACGGGTCAAGCTTGGTGATACCCAGACAGTAAGCAACTACCGAACCGGCAGCCGAACCACGACCGGGACCAACCCATACTCCCAGTTGTTCACGAGCCGAGTTGATGAAGTCTGACACGATGAGGAAGTAACCAGGGAAACCCATTGTCTTCATGATGTGTAGCTCAAACCTGATGCGGTCCTCCACCTCGGCAGGTATACCGTATGAACCCACGATGAGTTTATCGGCCGTGATGTTATCGGCGGTGCCTGAACCATAGATGCGTTGCGCACCCTCATAGGCTAGCTTAGCGAGGTAATCGGCTTCAAACTTGATGCGGTACAGCTTGTCATATCCGCCAAGTTTCTTGATCTTTGCCTCACCGTCTTCGCGCGGCATGGGGTTCTCTCCGTTCTCGTCAGATGTAAACTCGTTGAAAAGATCCTCTTCGCTGTATTTACGCCTCCACTCCTCCTCAGTACCGAATTCCTCAGGAATGGGGAAGAACGGCATGATGGGGTTGCTGTCGATATCGTAGGTCTCCACTTTGTCGACAATCTCCAAGGTATTGCTCAGCGACTCGGGGATGTCGGCAAAAATCTCGTTCATCTCTTCCTGGGTCTTGAACCATTCCTGCTTTGAATAGCGCATGCGGTTAGGGTCATTAAGGTCCTTGCCGGTTGAGAGACACAACAGGTGGTCATGGGCCTCGGCATTCTCCTCGTCAACAAAATGGGAGTCGTTGGAACAGATTATTTTGATATCATATTTGCGGGCGAGCTTGATGAGGTAAGGCTCAATCGCAATCTGTTCCTCATAGGTCTCACGGTTAGCAACGATATTTGGATTGGTTACCTTGTGGCGCATCAGCTCCATGTAGTAGTCATCGCCAAAGAGGTCCTTGTACCATTTCACCGTATCATCGGCCTTCTGGAACAATTCCTCGGGCGACATCGACTCGTTGGCATAGCGGCCAATGCGCAAGGCGCGGCGAATGTATTCGTGAGGCTCACCGGCAAGACAGGCGGCGCTCACTATGAGGTCCTCATGAAACTCCTGGAGGTCCTTGTGGTCGGTACGCGGACGGCCATAGAAACCGTCGGTCCAGGCACGTGAAACAAGCTTAATGAGGTTTTTATATCCATTGAAATTCTTGGCCAGCACGATCAAGTGATTACCACCACGGTCGCCATTGGCAGCCACCATGTCTTCCTTGTTGTGCCTTGCCACATACATTTCACAACCAAAAATCGGTTTAAAAGGTTCAAGTCCTTCCTTTTTTCTTCCTTTATTGACTTTGGCGCAGTAATCAAAGAATTCCTTGATGCCGAACATGTTTCCGTGGTCGGTAAGAGCCATGCCTTTCATACCGTTGGCAATGGCCTTGTCAACCATCTTTGGGATGGATGACATACCGTCAAGGATGGAATACTGTGAGTGTACGTGTATATGTACGAATGGTATCATTTAATGTTCTATATTTAGATGTTTATATTTGGATTGTAAAGTTACATCAAATTATATACACCATCAAACAAAAAATGATAAAGTTTTCAACATTACCTCTAAAAAGGTGATTGAGCACAGCAAAACCTCATTTGTCACTTGCTGCTCTACCCCACTCCCTATCTATCAGGGATACTGCATGTTTTCTTTCTTGAACCGGTCAATGTCGAGTTGCTTGAGGCCGGCATTGTCCATCGTGCGGAATTCGTTATGGTCGTTGACATATAGACGGGTCCGGGGTGCCTTATAGGCCTTGTTGCCAAGCGCATGTTCGGCCTTGAACAAGCGGGCATTCACGCCCGCCATGTCGAGCAACGTGTGGAAAGCAACCAGATTGGTCGACACGGGAGTCTCCTCATGGCTGCACAGGGTTGTCCATTTATCGGGGAACTGTTTACGGTAAGCAGCCGATGCCCACACGACAAACGGCACACGCAGCTGATAGAACGTCGGGATGGGCGACGCGTGCAAGAAACGGTTGCGAGAGTCGTCAAAGATATCCTCACCATGGTCACTGGTATATACAAGTGCCGATGCTACCCCAAGGGAATCAAGCCGTTGGGTAAGTTGCCACAGGAAGTCATCGGTATAGCGGATAGTGTTGTCATAGGCGTTGATCATGTTTGGCCGATACTCGGGCTTGGCCGACTCGATATGGTCAGGTTTAAACACCCGGTCCTCATCACCATATCGGTCAGTATACTTGAAGTGAGAGCCATAGCAATGAAGCACTATGAACAGTTTCTCACCCTTGTATTGGTCGATTCGTTTCTCAAACAATTCCAACAGCACGTCATCGTTGATGCTCTCGCCCAGGTTGGCATTATCCTGGGCAAACACCACTTCCTGTGCCTCGCTGCCCAGGAAGTCAATAAACGAGTGGTTGCGGCGTTGGTTACTTAGGAAAGACGTCTTATAGCCAGCCTCGGCCATCGCAGTGAAAATGCCACGCTGATTATAGAGGCTGTCCCATTGCTCGCTTGCCACGGCAGTGAGAAGCAGCGGAACACTCTTGTGGGTGGTGTTGGACATGGTTACGGCGTCACGGAACACCGCCAGGCAACTGTCCATCTGGGCCAAGTGAGGGGTGGTGTTGCGTTCATAACCGTAAATACCCATGTTGCAGGCACGCACAGTCTCGCCTATCACCAGCACATACACCTCGGGCAGGCTGTCGCTACGCGCACTCGATGCATTAAAAGTGAAATCTTTTGAAGTCTCCTGATAGTGCACTCCGTCATAGTAACGTCCAAACGAGAGATAAAGGTTATAGCATCCGTTAACGGGAAAAATATCATCAAGCAAACGGAATTTCTTGTCAACCATGTAATTGACACCCAACAAAGCCATGGCAGGTATCAACAGCAAGGTCCCGATGCGGCGCTGTTTGCGCAGGAATCCATCGCTCAACTCCTGCTTGGTCTTTAACGACATGATAGACACAACAATACCGCCGCCATAGATGATAAAAACCGTGCTCACGGCAGTGATGAGATTGCCCAGCAGTTCGTCTACCTCAGTGGGATTGGTCGTGACAACGTTGAGGAACATATCCACGGCAATTGGCGACTCGCCGAAGAGATACAGCAGCACGATCTGGAATGCATCGATGAAGATGAGCAGGAACAACCACCAGAACATCTTGCCCGGTTTGCGGTTCAAAGTCATCAACATCCAGTAGACCGATAACGGCAAAATTATCTGAACCACGCGGGTGAGCACACCGGTTGACTCAGTGAAAAACATAACCCAACAAGGCAATACAAGCATTGCCAGGAATGCCCAAAAGAGCACCTTGGGATTAAGCACTAAACTGCGAAGATTCTTAAAAAGCTTCATTCATTGAGAAGATTATGCCCGACGAGCCATGACGGCCAAAGCCCATGTCGAGACGCACGTTCATGCGGTTGCGGAACTCCCAGCGGTAACCGACGCCATAGTTAGGCAACCAGTTCTTACCAAACGACTTACTGTCATGGAACACCTGGCCTATGCCACCCCACACAACTATACCGTTGCGACGCCACACATGTTGTCTTATCTCAACCTGAGCGGCCATCATGTGCTTGTCGCGGAACTGTCCCAGGTAATAACCGCGCATGGTCTCGTTGCCGCCATACAGCGCCATCATAGCCCATGAGGGATTGCCAAAGTTGAATGTACCCCTGAATTGTCCGGCAATGATTGCGTCACGCCAAGCGGTGTGATAGTAACAGGCGTCATATTCTACCTTGGTAAAAGCATATTTGTTCCACATGAACTTGGGGAAGAACAATGCTCCCAGGCTTCCATACACACCTCGCGAGGCATTGGTGATCAGGTCGCGGGTGTCATATTGCAGCACGGCACCGACGCCCAGGTTGTGAACAGTGCGATCCTTGTCATCAAGCATCCACAGCTCCACATCTTTACTACATGTGTTATAGTTCCACTGCATTGACGGACCTAAATAGAAGTTAGGAAACAGCGACACTACATACTCGGCCTTTATCTTGGCCTCCTTCTGCTGGAGGTTGATGTAGTCATTGTCACGGCCTGCCTCATAACCGATGCCATAATAGTGGCGGGGAGAGTAGCCGAACTGTGTATCATAGTTGATGCGCTGTTTGTCGCCAGGGAAAAATGTGGTGCCGTATATGCCCACCTCCCAGAAACCGGCTGTAGAGATCTTGCCATAAGCGCTTGCAAAGGACTTCTGCATTTCCAGGTCGCAGCCGTTAAGACGGTAGTTGCATGTTCCGGTGATAGCGACTGAGAATTTCTCCTCCGAAGAATAGAACGGACCGCCTATGAAACTCCAGCTCACCTTCTTGGTGTCCAGTTCATTGTCGTCCTTATTAGATATGTAATCAACCACCTTCTGGATGATATTTCTCTTCTTGGGGGCTTTCACTGTTGTGTCACAAGCAACATCTGATGCCACGTTGTCGGCAGTCACAGCTTCTTGGGCTTGCGCGCTAATTAAAGTGCTCAGCATCAATGACGTGAGCAAAAAATTGTATCTTTTCATTGATAAATATTTTCTAAATTCCGTGCAAATTTACTCATTTTTCGACAATTATCCATGATATATACCATAATAAATATTAAGTGTCCTCCTGTTTTTTTTGCACAATTGGGAAAGATGATTTAATTTTGCATCCAGAATGTGTACCCGATTTGTCATATCACTGTTATGCTCAATATCATTTATTGCAATGTTGGCATCTTCCCGATACTCCTATGCCGGGAACGGGTTCAAGACGCTCGTGCCCGACAATGGCAACCAATTACGCATTGATGACGGCAAGCTGATGTTAGAAGGAAACGGCGTTAACAATTGTATCCTCATGGACACAACTGCACTCCCATGCAATTACCGATACACCGTAAAAATGGCCTGTGTCAATAATGCCACCAGAAAGATATCACTGCACAATCAGAGTAACCGAATCAACAATAAGACATGGGGCATTGCATTTGACATCACTCCTGATGGTGAGATGTACACAGTTGAGTTCAGGAGTGGTTCCATTGACATCCACGACGATACTGATAACAAACCGTTTGCCATCGTGGAGTTAAACCATCACGTTAAACAAGTCACCACAACCGTGGCATCGGTCCGCATCGACAAACCATACCTTACTGACAACAAAGAAAACACAATAGCAATAAACGTCGAGAACAATAACGTCACCGTGTGGGCAGGACGGGAAAAGATGGACATCGTGCTTGAAGCCAAGCTCGACAACCGGATACTGCCTGGCAACCATGTAGGCCTATATGCCGGTAGCGAAGCCAAATTAGAGATAGACCGCACAGCACTCCAATTCACGCCCGACAGCCGCATCGTGTCTCCTACCCGGTGGAACATGGATTCACTGCGTGAACACTTTGCCCAAAGCAGCGACCCGGTGGAGGGACTTTGGGTTTATCTCGACCGTGACATGGACGACAAGTGGACAAAAATGGGCGGCCGATACATGCTTGCCGTTGTGAGGAACGGTGACTCCTATGATATTATTTATTGCGACGGAGCACAAGTGATGAAACAAGACTGGAAACCATTCTTGATTAAAGGGAAAATGACTCCAACGATGTTCAGTGGAGTGTATAATGGCATGTGGATAGACTCGACGTTCCAACCCATAACCGAGGATGTACAGATCACAATCGAGAACGGTGTGGTGATGGCGGTCAATTTCCCGGTGCTAAAGAGCCAGTTGCGATTTTCAAAGGTTGTGGAACAGTGACCTGCCGGTTTCAATCCCCGTCCCACATCAGTTCCCTTATAATATAGTCACTTGTCATTATCCTGTCCTCAGGGATGCAAAGACGTCCCGAGTCAACAACAAGGTCACCGGTCTCGAGAAACCGTCTTGCCTCGTTCATCAGATGGTCATGGTATTTGGCTGGAAAAGAGTTGACGATACGTTCGATTTCCAACCCACGGGTTGTGCGCAGGGCAACCATTATCATCTCATCATACCTTTCATACTCCTGCAATTCCTCGACAACCGAGGGCAGCACACCTGCGTTGATTTTCTCTATATACTCTTTAACCGACGCCACGTTATAGCTTCGTGCCAGCCCGTCATAACTGTGGGCTGCAGCCCCGAGTCCCAGGTAAGGAGTGGAATCCCAATAAGAGGAGTTGTGCCTCGAGTGCCATCCCGGTAGCGAGAAATTAGATATCTCATAGTGTTGGTACCCGGCTTCACGCAACAGTCTGGTCAACTCGTTATACATGCCGATACACGTCAAGTCGTCCACTTCAATAATTTCGCCACGGTCACGCATACGCCACAATGGCGTGCCTTCCTCATAACTAAGGTTGTAAGCCGAGATGTGTTGAACGCCGGCGGCAATGGCGGCCTTAACTGAGCGTCTCCAAGACTCCATCGTCTGTCCCGGAATACCATATATCAAATCGATGCTGACGTTTTCGATTCCCGCTGCCCTGATATCCCTGATGGCCTGCAAAGCACGCTGCGAGTCATGACGTCGGTTAATGGTGCGCAGTTCAGCATCATCAAAACTCTGGATCCCCATGCTGATGCGGTTAACTCCCAGCGACACCAGGTCGCCGACGAACCCAACCGTCACGTCGTCGGGGTTAACCTCGACAGTGAATTCCTCGAGCGCTGTCAGGTTATGGACCTTGGAAATGGCATATGCTATCCTCGAAATCTGTTCGGCTGAAAGTTGCGAAGGGGTGCCGCCACCCATGTAAAGCGTTCTCACCTCCCCGTCTATCCTTCTCATCGCCGCCTCACGACACACACAATTAACATAGTCATCAATCATGCCATGAAGGGACGTCGAGTAGAAATCACAGTAGATGCAACGTTGCTTGCAAAAGGGGATATGGACATATATTGCAGACATAATATGTGGGGTAAAAAGCGTTTTCTGATACAAAATTATAAATAATCTGTGTTTTTTTCAAATTTTGTGCGGTTATTTCATATTTGTTTATTAAATTTGTAGACTGAAACGTAAACCTGCGTCACGGTGAACGAATACCGTCACGAGAGTAACGTGAAAAATTAACCTAAATAAGTAAACAAACATAATTTAATTCTTAAATACGACTTCATGAAAGTTTACAAGAACAATGAGATTAAGAACATCTCACTGATTGGAGGTAAGGGCTCGGGTAAGACCACACTGGCCGAGTCTATACTGTTTGAGTGTGGCGTTGTTAACCGTCGTGGTAAAGTTACCGACGGCAACACAGTGTGTGACTATTTCCCCGTAGAGAAGGAGTATGGCTACTCAGTATTCTCAACTCTGTTCTATGCAGAGAAGGCTGGCAAGAAGATCAACTTCATCGACTGCCCCGGTATGGACGACTTCGCAGGCAACGTTGTCACTGCTCTTAACGTGACCGACGCAGCCCTGATGCTCGTTGACGGCCAGTATGGTGTTGAGGTTGGTACCCAGAACCAGTATCGCACTGTAGAAGCAAACAAGAAGCCCCTCATCATGGCCATCAACAAGCTTGAGGCTGAGAAGAGCGACTTTGACAATGTTATCAACATGCTGAAGGAATCATTTGGCAACAAGATCGTTCCCATCCAGTTCCCCGTAACTAGCGGCACAGGCTTCAACGCTGTAGTTGACCTGCTCACAATGAAGCAGTACACCTATGGTCCCGACGGCGGCAAGGCAACCGTAAGCGATATCGACG
>JAZQPG010000067.1:0-18305 GCA_045628365.1 Sodaliphilus sp.
GAACAGGCGCAGTGCGGTGCGGGACTGTGCTGCGGCAAGGTTGCCGCGGTCCACGTTGTCGCCGCCACACTTGTTGATGACGATGCCGTCGGCCATCTCCATGATGCCGCGCTTGATGCCCTGCAGCTCATCGCCGGTGCCAGCAAGCTGGATGAGCAGGAAGTAATCGACCATCGAATGAACGGCAGTCTCACTCTGGCCCACACCCACGGTCTCGACAAAGATGTTGTCATATCCTGCCGCTTCGCACAGCACGATGGTCTCGCGTGTCTTGCGTGCCACGCCACCCAGGCTGCCAGCCGAGGGGCTGGGACGAATGAACACGTCGTTCTGCACCGAGAGTTTCTCCATGCGTGTCTTGTCGCCCAGGATGGAGCCCTTGCTGCGCTCGCTGCTGGGGTCGATAGCCAGCACGGCGAGCTTGCCGCCACGGTTCAGCACGTGCATGCCGAAGACGTCAATCGAGGTGCTCTTGCCCGCTCCGGGTACGCCGGTGATGCCTATGCGGCGGCTGTTGCCGGTGTAGGGAAGGCACTTGGCAATCACCTCCTGAGCCACCATCTGGTGCTCGGCGTTGAGGCTCTCGACCAGAGTCACAGCCTGTCCCAGCACGGCGGGGTTGCCCTTGCGTATGCCTTCAACGTAGTCGTTGACGCTCAGCTGCGGGCGGCGTTTGCGCTTGAGATAAGGATTCACCATGGGAGGCTGCTCGATGCCTGCATTCACCTGGAGACCGGCATAGTCGTTCTCAGGGTGGTGGTCACAGTTGGCAAACTCTGCGTTGTTGTTCATTTCATCGTTGTTCATATCGTTGTTTTCTATGTTTTTTCTAAGTTTTCTATAGGTCCTCTAGGCTCTCTGGGCTATCTAGGCTATCTAGGTTCTAACCTTTTAACCTCTTAACCTTTTAACCTCTTAACCCTTAACCTCTTAACCTTTTAACCTCTTAACCCTTTACCACCACGCCCACTAGGCGCACTTGCTGCACGGGGGTGTAGGGGTCGTCGGTGATGATGGTGAGGGTGGTGTTGAGGACACTGCCGTCGACCATCGACGGGTCTATGGTCACCGTGACTGTCGTCTGCTTGCCTTTCTTGACCTGCTTGGGAACAGTCTTTACTGTCACGGCCTTGTCGGGGCACCACACTCGCCTCACGTTGAGCGTGCTCTTGCCTTTGTTCTTCAATGTTATAACTCCCTGCGAAGTAACGCCTGGCGTCAGGTTTTCAAAGACAATCTTATCGGTGCCCAGTGCCAGTTCGGGAGCCTTTGCCCGCTGCTCGGGGGTGAGCGTGCTCATGTCCTCGAGCACCTGGGCCATCACGTATATCCTGGCCAGTCCGGCCACAGCCTCGGGCGAGTTGTGCAACGGCTCGGTCATCACCATCAGCGTGTCCACGTTGAGACCCCACAGCGGTGCCTTGCCGGTGTCATAGTGCACCACGATGGCCGACGCCTCGCCGGGCGGCACAATAGCCGGTGCGGCCGAGAGCGACACGTGCTTGAGGTTGCCGTCAACGGTCACCTTGACGGTGTCGCGGCTGGCGTTGTAGGCCTTGATGTAGGCGTTGCGTGCTGCTCCGCGGTACATCTCGCCCAGCGGGATGGTGGCGTTCTCCAGCCTCAGGCCGCCCACGCGCACGGGGTATTTCTCGTCGACTGTCACCTCGGCGCCTATCACCTTGCCTCTGATGGTGAGGCGGCTGCGGCGCGGCGTTCCATTGGTGTAGACATACACGTCTTTCTCAAACGAGCCTGGACGGTTGTACGGGTTGTAGGTGAGCGTCACGCTGGCAGTGTCGCCGGGGGCGATGCCCGTGCGGGTGTAGTCGGTGGCTGTGCATCCGCAGGTGCTCTGCACGCGCGTTATCACCAGCACCGAGTCGCCTGCATTGACCAGGCGCATCGTGCACGACACCTTGCCGGTCTCCTCCTTGAAAGTCCCGAAGTTGTAGCTCGTTGCCAGCCAGCGCACCTCGGCCTGGCCCCACGCAAGCAGCGTGCAGCACAGCAGGGCTACCAGGGCAACGGCACTTCTCATAGGGGGGGTCGCAGCTGCTAGGCGTTTATTTCTTCTTGGCAGGGGTCACGGTGCCCTCGATGATGAGTGTCACGGCACGCGGATCGCTGGCGTTGGTCTTCAACTTCACGGTCTTGCGGAAGGCTCCGGGGCGTCCCAGCGGACTGTAAGTCACCTTGATTTTACCCTTCTTGCCGGGCTTGACGGGCTTGGTGGTAAACTCGGGGCGGGTGCAGCCGCACGAAGCTGTTGCCTCGACAATGATAAGCGGCTTGTCACCGGTGTTGGTGAACTCAAACACGTGTGACACAGGGCCTCCGTCCTCCTTGATCACGCCGAAGTCGTGCGAGCGGTTCTGGAACGTGGCCACTGCACCCAGGCCGGCAGCCCAGGCAATACCCATGACCACCATCGCCATGATAATAGCTGAAAATGTCCTTTTCATAATTGTCGAATTCTTGTTTAACTTACAAAGTTAATACTTTTTTCCCAAAGGCACAAATCTATTTTCCACACGCCACTTGTTGCGGAAATCAGGGTGTCACTCGTCGGCCTCGTCATCTAAGTCCTCGACTTCCTCTGTATCCTCTATAACCGCCATTCCCGACTCGTCAAAGCCAATGGTCTCGATAACAAACACGAGTGTCTCGTTGGGCCCGATGCCGCGCTTGGGGTTGCCACGCAGGCCGTAGGCGATATTGCCGGGGATGATGGCCTCCACTTTCATGCCGGGCTTCATGAGCAGGAGCATCTCGCCGCAACCATCGGTAACGCCGCCAGGATAAACCGATGCCGAGTCGGCCTGCTCCACTACCTTGCCATTGACGAGACGGCCTTCATAGTTCACGATGATATCGTTAAATTCACAGAAATTCTCGCCCTCACCGGGAGTGATGACGCGGTACATCAGGCCGCTCTCGGTGACGGTGTATTTCTTAGTCTTCTTCATTCGGGCGAGATATTCGTCGCCAGCCTTCTTGGCAGCAATCGCCTCGGGCGTCTTGGCGAGTTTATCCTCATAGGCAAGCTTGGCGCGGTTGCCCATGTCAACCAGCAGCGACTCTATCGCGCTGGTGTCAATCTGGACAGGGGCGCTGGCGCGCGCCATGATTCCCTGCACAACCTTCTTAGGGTCAAGCTCCTCGCCTATCTCTTCCTTGGATTTTTCGGCCATCATTTGCACAGTGACTCCCATGCAGTATCCAATCAATAATGCGGAATCACCTTCAAAGGCCAACTGGACACCCTTCCTGAAACTCTCACTTTCAACTATACCGGTAGGTATATCATTTTTGAGCATAGACATTGCGATAGCATAGCCCGAGAGAATGCTGAGCGAGTCGATGGTGGTCGCATTTTCGGGATACTCGAGTTGTGGCGCGCTCTGTGAGGTTTGCGCGCTGCTGCACAGCGGCATGGCACACATTGCCACAGCCGCGATAATCATGATAATCGTTCTCATATTTATAAGTTTTTTTGTTTTCATCATCTATGATGCAAATGTACAACTTTTTCCCCACATCCACAATAGCCCCCTGTGCCTTGAGCGTCAGCTCAAGGAGCCTCAACATTACGCCCACCCTCTGTTCATAAAAAAACGGAGTTGCCCCCGGCTTTTACCACAGGCCGGGGGCAACATCTCAGGACATCTTTTCCTTGCACAATTACTCTTCTCTAATGACGGCATAAGTCACGCCATCGCGTTGACCGCACACATAGTTGCACACCGGCATGCCCGGTCGCTTGAGGTCGGTGAGCAGCAACGGCTCATGCGACACGATGCGGAAACAGCGAAACGTGTCGCCAAACTTCAGCTTGCTGTTCACGCTGTCCTCCACCACGAACAGGCCATGGTCCTCGTAGCGGGCGATAACACATCGGCCGGGGTTCCACGTGAGACGCACGCGGGTGCCCACCCGGAGCTTGGCAACATCCAGCGACTCGCCAAAGGAGAGATGACTCTGGCTGTCACCCTCCCTGTCGACCAGATCGCAAAAGCCCTCCCAGCTGGTGTAGCCCGCCATGCGGCACAGCGCGTCGAGCGTCGAGCGGCGCACATCAACACTCTTGAGATACCCCCAGAACCGCTTGAGCGTGTAACTGCTCAGCCTCACGTGGGTAAGGCGGTCAATGTCGGACGAGAGGTTGTCAAAGTCGCGCGGAGTACTCATCTTGTAGCCCACGGTCTTCTCCACCTCGTTGCGCAGCAGCTGATATTTCACTTCTTTTTCCATCTTGACGGCAAAGATATAAATATTTTTTCTAAAAAGCCCGATTTTTGCACCAAATGAACCAAAATGCACCAAAACCTGACCTTTACGCCCCAACCCAATACACCAACCCACCCCCTTAAAAATGCCACCAAAGGGACTGTCCCTTTGATGGCATTTCGGGTTGTTCGGTGGGCCGCTTACTTATCCTGTTTCACTTGCTGCAGGTAGTCCTCGAGGCCAGCAACGATGGCAGCGGCAATCTTCTTGCAATGGGCAGGATTGCACAGCATCTCTTCGTCGACCAGGCTGTTCATGAACAGCACCTCGAGCAGGGCGTTGGGATACTCGGTGGGCATGTTGAGCGAGATGTTGAAGTTGCCTGTGAGGCCGGCGTCCTTGTGTCCGCAGGCAACGAGGTGCTTGAGCATGGTCGCCGCCAGGGCACGGTTGGTGATGTGCTTGTAGTAGGTGCTGCTGCCATGAGGCTCGAAGGGCGAGCCGCCTGAGTTGTTGTGGATGGCGAGCATGAGGTCCACGCCTGCGTCCTTGAATGTTTTCTTGCGTTCGGCCATAGTCACCGCCCGGTCGTCGCTGCGGCTCAGCACCACCTTGGCTCCCTTGGCCTCGAGTTGTTGCTTCACGAGGTTCACCAGCTGCAGGTTAATGGTTGCCTCGGTGAGTCCCGAGTTACCTATCGCGCCGGGGGCATCGCCGCCGTGTCCCGCGTCAAGGCCTATGGTGAGGTCCTTGAGGTTGAGGCTGGGGGTGTGCTTCACGTCGATGGTGAGGGTGTTGTTGCGATATGACACCTCATATCCCCACGAGTATTTTTTCTTGAGCTTGATGACCACGCGGAACACGTCGCTCTCGACCTGGCGGAAGTCTACGTAGTCTATCATGCCCAGGGTGCCGTGCTGCGAAATCCAGTTGCTGTTGTTCATCGCTCCGAACACGTCGACGCAGATGGTGGTGGGGTCGACCTGGGTCCAGGCGTGGTAAGGCAGGCGGCAGGGCAGCGACAGGGTCACGCGGTCATACTTGCCCTGGTCGCTATAGGTTATCGAACTCGTGTTCACTGCCATGACAGAGCCATAGCTGGGTTTTACATATTCCTTCTGGATGTAGGCAAATCGCTGCGACGACAGCTGCACCTTGTAGAGGTTCTCAAAATCACCAACTACCTGCAGGTCGATGCCCTCGTCCAGGAACCCCATCTTGGAACCTCCCAGACGGTCGGTGCCGTTGCCATACTGCAGGAACGCGCCGGGTAGCGTTCTCGCGGTAAAATTCACGTCGCGCATCACTGGTTGATTGACAGAGCCAAACGCCCTGACCGCGGGCTCCACATTAATCACACGGGTGGTGGTGAGGCCGTCCTTGGTGGCGGTCACCGTGACGGGAGTGACATCACCGTCGGTAACTGCCACCCGGGCGCCGAAGCATCCGGTATTATACACATGCACCTGCTGGCCGTTGATGGTAGCGGTTGATTCAGGTTCGGTTTTACACACGAGGTCGGTGTGTCTTGTGCTGGTGGCGCATTCTCCGTCCACCACTTCGATCGAGGGCTGTGCCACTGCGGGCAGTCCCAGCAGCAGCATCAGCGCTGCAACAAAAAATTGTTTCATAGTTTCAAGGGGTTTATGTCCACGGCAAAGTTATACATAAATTTCCAAAAAATAAGTGTCCTCAAGCCCGTTTTTTCATGCAACGCTACACTTTGTTGAGACTATAGTTGTTTATTAGTATAATGATTAGTAATTTTGTTACCATAATAAGGAATACAAACCATTAATCACAACAACAATGAAACAAGGTAAACTTATCTGGGCAGCACTCATGGTGGCGCTCATGGTGGCAGTGGTGTCGTGTAAAAAGGCGACTTACCTCAATGCCGACGAGACCGAGATCAAGGCCGAAATGGCTGGGGCACAAGGAACAATCGCCCTCCACAGCGACGGCACAGAGTTTGAACTGACCCAATCACCCGACTGGGTTACAGCAAACATCGCCGACTCCACGCTGACCTATACCATTGGTGCCAACGATACCCATGCGGTGCGCACCGGCACTATCGATGTCAAGTGTGGCGACCTGACGCTGTCAATCCCCGTCACACAGGTCACCGTGGCAACCAAGCTCAGTGTAGACCCCGAAAAGGTATCGTTTGAGAAAGAAGGCGGCACGGCCGAGGTGACCGTCGACACCGACGGTGCCGGCGTGAAGGTGGACTGCCCCGAAGGCATCACCGCAACCTATGCCGACGGCAAACTCAGCGTAGTCGCTCCCAAGAATGATAAGGGAACTATCAATGGTGTCATCACTCTCACCTGCGACAGCCACACGGCAACAGTTAATGTAACCGTAAAGGGTGCCGTGTGTGCCCGCTGCAAAGGCACCGGCCGCGTCACTTGCCGATGGTGTCATGGCTCAGGATATTTGAATATTGGCGAAGGTGGAGGCTGCCAGTATTGTGGTGGTCGTCCTCAGACAGACGGCTCAGGCTACGATGGTCGTGGATGGAACAAGTGCCCAGACTGCAAGGGCACAGGCACTGCACGTTAATCCCTGAAGAAAGCAACAAAACACTGACGGTCGCGACTCCTGCAATGGAGCATCGCGACCGTTTCTTTTTTGCCACAAAATGCCATCAAGGGGACTGTCCCTTTGACGGCATTTCTGTTGCTTAGTTGGTTGTGTATGAGTTTATTGCACTCTTGATAGTGCCATCAGGGGGACTGTCCCTTTGATGGCATTTGGGGTGGTTACTTGTCGAAGTTGCGTGAGGCGAAGGGGAGGGCCTTGCGCAGGCATAGGTGCCAGTATTCCCAGTTGTGGACGCCGTTGTTGATGCGCAGCTCGCTCTTGACCTTCTTGGCGCGCATTGCCTGGTGGATTTTCACCGAGAGGTCCATGAGGAAATCGTCGTCGCCGCAGTCAAAGGTCCACTTGACCGATCGCAGTTGCTTCACCTGCTCCTCGGTGGCGTTCTCCACGTAGGCCACTGCCGAGCGTTCCTTGACGCTGAGGCATGTGTAGTAGAACTTGTCCTTGGGCATTTTGTCGTTGAGTTCCTGCTGGTCGAGCCACGCGCTCATGGCATAGCACGACGAGAACATGTCGCTGTGACGCTGGGCATAGACGGTGCTGCCGCCTCCGCCCATCGAGAGGCCCATGACGGCGCGGTGCCCTTTGTCCCCCACCCCGCGGTACTTGGCCTCGGCCTGAGGTATGAGCTCCTGGAAAAAGAAGTCCTCATAGTTCCAGTCGGGCATGTTGAAGTAGCCGTTATACACGTTGTGTATGTCGTGGTGTCCTGCATTGGGCATGATGATGACCATCTCGGCGGCCTCACCGGTGCCTATGAGTTCGTCGGCCACCTCACTCACGTTGGCGTTCTTGGCCCAGTCGCCGTAGCCGCCATAGAGGCCGTGCAGCAGATAAACCACGGGATATTGCTTGCCGCTCTTGTCAAAGCCGTTGGGCAGATACACGTTATACTTGACCGTAGCGCCAAGCACCTTGCTCTGGATGCTGTCGGTCACAATCTTTCCTGCCCACGCGGGCAGACACACGGCGCACACCAGCGCCAAAACTAAAAGTTTGGTTTTCATTCTCTATAATTTAGATCGATTCAAAAATCGCATTAATTAATATTCAAGTAGAAATCTCTCCATAGAACACAAAATACACAAGTTTGTGTGGCACAACTTTGTGTATTTTGTGTGATTTATTGATTTTTTATAGGCTACATAAGCTATATAGGTCACATGGAGGTTAGTGGCGGTGGTTCTTTTTGAGGTACTGGATGAGCAGGGCGGGACGGTCGGTCTGGATGAGGGTGGCGCCGCCATCGAGCAGCCACTGCCAGGAGTCCTTGACGTTGCCGTCGAGCACTGCCACGTCATCGTCATGGCCGGCACACAGCGATGCCCACAACGAGTTGATCCACACCTTGATACCATAGCTCTGTATTTTCTTGACGAGAGCCTTCTCACGCTCGCCAAAACGACCGAAGCAGCACTCGATGGCCACGGGGTGCACCGTTGCCCACTCGTCGATAAACTGCTCGGCACCGTCGCTATCGAGCGACACGACGGGCATGTAGATGCTGTTTTCCAGTGCCTCGCTGTTCTCGCGCTGCACCTTGTCGAGGCGGTGTCCGCTCTTGATGACTATCTGGCCTACCATGCCCATCTGCTTGGCCAGGGCATACACCTCGCCAAAGTAGTCATAGCCTTTGTCGACATTGATGAGAATCTTCCCCTTAGCTAGGGCAAAGGCTTCCTCGATGGTGGGAATCTGCACCGTGGTGACGCGGCCCATGCCGTTCTTGAGGCGCAGTTTCTTGATTTCCTCGAGCGTGAGGTCGCACACGCGGCCCTGACCGTTGCTGGTGCGGTTCACGTCAAAGTCGTGCATGAGCACGAGGTGGTCGTCGCGGGTCTTCTGCAAGTCAATCTCCACCATGTCCACGCCCATGTCGATGCAGTGCTGTATCGCCGGCAGAGAATTCTCCGGCGCATTACGCCAGTCACCGCGGTGGGCCACCACGACCACGTGCTTGCCCCGGGGGTCGTTGAGGGCCTTGAGGGCTGTGTCGAAATTGGCTGCCGCTGTGCTCAGGCACAGCATGGCCATAAGTAACAATGTGGCAAGGTTTTTCATAGAGCAAAAAGTTGGTTTTAGAATGCTTCAAGTATCTTCACCAGGTCGGCAACGCCCTCGGTGGCGGGCTTGGCTATCACGGTCACCCAGCTGGGCACCTTGGCGGGCTTGGGATCGATGTAGAACACCTTGGCGGTCTCGGGAGTGTACTGCAGCAGGGCTGCGGCAGGATAAACCGATAGCGTGGTGCCTATCACGACAAACACGTCGGCGTCATTGACCAGCTGGCACGCGGGGGCGAAGTTGGGTACGTCCTCGCCGAAGAACACGATGTGCGGGCGCACGTGCTCGCCGTCAAGGTTACAGGTGTCGGGCGATGTGCACATACCCTCGTCGGTGAGCTGGTCGCTGGGCAGCTGGTAGAACTTGTAGGGCTGGCGCATGGTGCGCACCTTCATCAATTCGCCATGCAGGTGGAGCACCTTGGTGGAGCCGGCGCGCTCGTGCAGGTCGTCAACGTTCTGGGTGATGATTTGCACGTCGTGTTTTTTCTCGAGCTCGGCGAGCAGCGTGTGTGCCCGGTTGGGCTTGACACTGACGAGCTGTGCACGGCGCTCGTTGTAGAAACGGTGCACCAGAGCCGGGTCGCGGGCAAAGCCCTCGTCACTGGCCACGTCCATCACAGGGTAGTTCTCCCACAGTCCGCCGGCATCACGAAACGTGGTGATACCGCTCTCGGCGCTAATTCCCGCGCCACTTGAAACAACAATCTTCATTAATGGTTTTGTCTGTACTAGAAATTCTAGAAACTCTAGTCAGTCTAGAATCTCTAGAATTTCTATGGTTATCCTGAAATTTTATTTGAGGCGCTTGGAGAGTTTGTCGAGCATGTCGCGGGTCATCGCGTCGAGGTCATACTCGTGCTTCCAGCCCCATTCCATGCGGGCGCAGGTGTCGTCGAGCTTGTTGGGCCACGAGTCGGCAATACCCTGGCGCAGGGCGTCAACCTGGTACTCCATCTCAAAGCCGGGAACATACTTCTTGATGCTGGCATAGATGATCTCTGGGTCAAAGCTCATGGCGGCGATGTTAAACGAGTTGCGGTGGTGCAGATTGACGGGATCGGCCTCCATGATCTCGATGGCAGCACGCAGCGCGTCGGGCATGTACATCATGTCCATGAAGGTACCGGCCTTGATGGGGCAGATGAATTTCTCACCCTTCACGGCGCTGTAGTAGATGTCCACGGCATAGTCGGTGGTGCCGCCTCCGGGAGGTGTCACGTAGCTGATCAGGCCAGGGAAGCGCACCGAGCGGGTGTCAACGCCAAACTTGAGCGCATAGTAGTTGCTGAGCAGCTCGCCCGAGACCTTGGTCACGCCATACATGGTCCTGGGCTGCTGGATGGTGTCCTGCGGAGTGCCGTCCTTGGGCGCGTTGGGGCCGAACGAACCGATAGAGCTGGGGGTGAACACGGCACACTTGTTCTCGCGTGCCACCTCGAGCACGTTGAGCAGTCCGTCGATGCCTATGTGCCAAGCCAGCAGGGGCTTGTTCTCGGCCACGGCGCTGAGCAGAGCCGCGAGGTTATAGATGGTGTCGACGTTGTATTTCTTGACAACATCGGCAATCTGCTGCGCATTGGTGATGTCGACCACCTCCATAGGGCCGCTCTCGGCAAGCTCACCCTTGGGCTCGGCCCCGGGGATGTAACCTGCCACCACGTGGCTGCCGCCGTACACGCTGCGCAGCTTCATTGCCAGTTCCGAGCCAATCTGGCCCGTGGAACCGATGATAAGAATATTCTTCATTGTTTAGAGTTGTTTATTGTTTTGAGTTCTCGGAGACCTGGGAGTTCTCGCGAGGTCTCCGATTGTTAAACGGTTAAATGAATAAACCTTTAAACGATTAAACTTTTAAACTTTTACCCCTTTACTTCAGCAATTCGCCTTTGACCTTGATAAATGCGGCGATGGCCTTGTCCAGGTGCTCGCGGTCGTGTCCTGCCGAGAGCTGGACGCGGATGCGTGCCTCTCCCTTGGGGACAACGGGATAGTAGAAGCCAGTGACATAGATGCCCTCTTCCTGCATGCGTGCAGCGAAGTCCTGCGACAACTTGGCGTCATAGAGCATCACGGCGCAGATGGCGCTCTGGGTGGGCTTGATGTCGAAGCCTGCGGCCATCATCTTGTCGCGGAAGTAGTTCACGTTCTCCACCAGCTTGTCGTGCAGGGCGTTGCTCTCCTTGAGCATCTTGAACATCTCGATGCTGGCGCCCACGATGCCGGGAGCGATTGAGTTAGAGAACAGATAGGGGCGTGAGCGCTGGCGCAGCATGTCGATGATCTCCTTGCGGCCAGTGGTGAAACCGCCCATGGCGCCGCCAAATGCCTTGCCCAGGGTGCCGGTGAAGATGTCAATCTTGCCGTAGAGGTCAAACTGCTCGGCAACACCATGGCCTGTGGGGCCTACAACGCCTGCCGAGTGGCTCTCGTCGACCATCACCAGGGCGTCATATTTCTCGGCGAGCTCGCAAATCTTGTCCATGGGAGCCACGTTGCCGTCCATCGAGAACACGCCGTCGGTGGCGATGAGACGGAAGCGCTGGGCCTGGGCCTCCTGGAGGCAGCGCTCCAGTTCTTCCATGTTGGCGTTGGCATAGCGGTAACGCTTAGCCTTGCACAGGCGCACGCCGTCGATGATCGAAGCATGGTTGAGGGCATCGCTGATGATGGCGTCGTCGGGACCGAGCAGGGCCTCGAACAGGCCGCCGTTGGCGTCGAAGCATGAGCCGTAGAGGATGGCATCCTCGGTGTGGAAATAGTCGGCAATCGAAGCCTCGAGCTCCTTGTGGATATCTTGGGTACCGCAAATGAAGCGCACGCTCGACATGCCGTAGCCGTGAGCCTTCATTGTTTCGATAGCGGCGTTAATGAGTCGGGGATTGTTAGAAAGTCCCAGGTAATTGTTAGCACAGAAGTTGAGTACATCACTGTCGGGCTGCACCTTGATGGCAGCTCGTTGCTCTGTAGTGATTATTCGTTCATTTTTATACAAGCCGGCAGCCTTGATGTCGGCAAGTTCCTGAGTGAGGAACTCTTGCATTTTACCGTACATAAGTTATATGGTTTTTTGTTGTTAATTAATTAGCGGTTTTAACACACAAAATTATAAAAATAATATGAAACTGCCAAGCAGAGGCGGATTTTTGTTGCAAGAGGGTATCTATTTATAATAGATAGCCCCCCCGGGAACGGTGGTGTTAGCGCAACTTGTGGGCGTGGTAATGGTGGCGGCTGTGCAGGTAGAAGTGAATGACTGCCAGCGCATTAACAGCAGCACCCACCCAGAAAGCCGAGGCATAACCCATGTGCTCGGCAAAGAAACCGCCGATGACGACCCCTAGGCCTATGCCCACGTCCCACGACACGAGCAGCGTGGAGTTGGCGGTGCCGCGGCGCTCGTTGGGCGCCAGGTTGATGAACATGTTCTGGAACGCGGGCCACAGGTGACCGTTGCCCAGGCCGATGAGCACCGCCGAGCCGTAGTAGCCCCACATGTTGGGCACTGCCACAAACAGCGTGTAGCCCACCACCGAGATGGCCATGCCTATGGCGGCGTTATATACGATCTTGCCTTTGCGCAGCGACGACGCACCCTCGAGGCGCGACAGTATGAGTCCCACGGCAAGTATCAGGAAGTAGGTGCCGGTGCCGCTGGTGATGCCCATCATCTCCTTGCTGTAGATAGCCAGGTAGGTGCTGAGCACGCCGTATGAAAAGCCGAATGCTATCATGTCCATGAACAGCAGCCAGCCCGCCACGAGGAAGAAACGGTCGAGCGACAGCTTGCGCTTGTCCTGCACGACGGGGCGTGGCTTCAGCTTCACGGTGCAGTCCACGAGCAGACCCAATCCGGCCACGACGAGCGACAGCCAGAACAGTAGTTCAAAGCAGTGCATGCTGTTGTAGACATACACCGCCACGGTGGGACCGGTGGCCATGGCGAGGTTGTTGCTCAGGCCGTAATACCCTATTCCCTCGCTGCGTCGCGACGACGGCAGCACGTCGATGGCAACGGTGCTGTTGGCAACGGTGAGAGCACCGAAGGGAGCGCCGTGAAGCGTGCGCACGATGCCAAACAGCAGCAGCGACCCTGCCGCCAGGTATCCTGCAAAGAAGATAAAAAACAGGAAATAGACCGTGAGCAGCACCGCCTTGCGCGGAAAGCTGTCGACCAGGAACCCGCTGAACGGGCGAGCCAGCAGCGCGGCGATGGTATAGCCGCTCAGCACCGCCCCTATCACGTCCTTGGTCGAGTGGAACGTCTCCTTGAGGTACAGTGGCAACAATGGCATGAGCAGGTAGAAGGCAAAGAATAGCAGGAAGTTAGCTATATTCACCTTCACAAAGTTGCTGTTCCACAGTTTCTCTTGCATAGTCGTTGATTCAAATAGCATCGGAGCACTCGGAGATCTCCAAGAACTCCGAGTGCTCCGAACTTAATGTGTATCCTTAGCCGGTTACTTTCTTGCCCTTGAGCGTAGCACTCGACGCGCTCTCGACGGTGCACATCACCTTGTCGCCCACCTGGGTGTCGCCGGCAGGGAACACGATGACCTTGTTCTGCTGGGTGCGGCCGAACATGTCGTCCTTGGAGCGCTTGCTGTAGCCCTCCACGAGCACCTCGAATGTCTTGCCCACGTCGGCACGGTTGCTGCACAGCGACAGCTCGTTCTGCAAGGCGATCATGCGGTTGAGGCGGTCGATCTTCACCTCCTCGGGCACGTTGTCGGGCAGGTTCTTGCTGGCAAAGGTGCCGGGGCGCTCGCTGTACTTGAACATGAACGCTGAGTCAAAGCCTACCTCGCGCATCAGGCTCAGGGTCTCCTGGAAGTCCTCCTCAGTCTCGTCGTGGAAACCGGTGAACATGTCGGTCGAGATGCCACAGTCGGGCATCGCGGCCTTGATCTTGGCGATGCGGTCGAGGTACCACTCGCGGGTGTACTTGCGGTTCATCAGCTTGAGCACCTTGTTGCAGCCGCTCTGCACGGGCAGGTGGATGTGCTTGCATATGTTGTCGCGGCTTGCCATCACGGCGATGATTTCGTCGCTCAGGTCCTCGGGGTTGCTGGTGGTGAAGCGAACGCGCATCTCGGGAGCAGCGTCGGCAACCATCTCGAGCAGGCCCGCCAGGTCTACGGTCGAGCCGTCCTCGTTCTTGTAGAGGTAAGAGTTGACGTTCTGGCCCAGCAGGGTCACCTCCTTGAAGCCACGGGCACGCAGGTCGGCGAGCTCGTTGAGGATGCTCTGGGGCTCACGGCTGCGCTCGCGGCCGCGGGTGTAGGGCACGATGCAGTAGGTGCAGAAGTTGTTGCAGCCGCGCATGATGCTGATGAAGCCGCTCACCTTATTGCCTCCCACGCGGGTGGGGATGATGTCGCGGTAGGTCTCGGTCTTAGACAGCTCCACGTTGATAGCCTTCTCGCCGTTCTCGGCCATGCCGATGAGCTGGGGCAGCTCCAGGTAAGAGTCGGGGCCGGCAACCACGTCCACGTCATAGTCGTTGATGAGTGTCTCCTTCAAGCGCTCGGCCATACAGCCTATGATGCCCACGATGAGGCGGCGCTGACGCTTGCGGCGCATGGTGTTGAGCGTGTTGAGGCGGTTGAAAATCTTCTGCTCCGCGTTGTCGCGGATGCTGCAGGTGTTGATAAAGATTGCATCGGCCTGGTCCAGGTCCTCGGTGGTGTCATATCCCGCCATCTTCATCACGCTGGCAACGACTTCGCTGTCGGCCACGTTCATCTGGCAACCGTAGGTCTCGATAAACAGCAGTTTGCTGAACTCCCCCTTAGGGGCGTCATATGTAAGGTTCAATTTGTCCATTGTCTGTATCTTTCTATTTCAACCTGCAAAGTTACAACTTTTTTTTGACGTTATGGACATGACATAACAAAAAGTAACTATACAGCAAACGTAATATCCCCCGCAGAACTCGCAGAATTACTGAAGGCAGGTTCTATTAATTCTGATATTGGTAAAATTAGTAAAAAATGGGCAAAATCCAAAATTCTTATAATAATTCGGGAATTGAATCCAAAATTCTTATGATAATTCGGGAATGAAATCCCAAATTCTTAACCTGTCAGGGACATCTGTTAGTAAGTAAAACTTCAAAACGCTACAGTGGGGACTGTCCCTGTTGTAGCGTTTTGGGGGGAATGTATGGGATGAATATATTTTACTCGGGGGCGTATTGCAGGATTTCCTGTGGGGTGAGATGGATGGTGATGCCGGTGGGCTTCTTCTTGGGACTCAGCAGGTTGAACTCAATCTCGCCGCCCAACGAGGCAAAGGCAAATATGTCGAAGCAACGCTTGTAACATGAGAAGTTGAAGCTTTCGATCAGCTTTTTAGTCAACGCTGCTGTCGACGCGTCCTTGTAGTCGTTGGGGATGATGTATTCGCCGGTGAGCTTGTTGCCCTGGATTTTCAAGTTCTTTATGCCTGATTTCGTTTCAAAGTAACTGGCGTAACACATATAGGTGTAGCCCAGATATCCGGCTTTAGTGGCGGGACCAACCAGCAGGTTGATGGGTTGGGCAGAGGCAACCGCGTCCCCGAGGAAGTCTTCAAGGACCCATTTGAAATGTACCCCGTAGTAGGACATCAAGGTCAGTGACTCATCGGTATAGACTTCAGTGAGCCACACATATATGTAATCTCGGCCAATCCTCATTAGCTCCTCAATATCAATATTATAGACAGGCAGAGATGATTTTATGTGGCACGTGATTTCGGGGCCTTTGGTTGTGATAGACTCGATTTTTGAGTATTGGTCAATTGAGTAGGGCAAAAAACCGCGCAGGATTTCGGCAGCCTGCTCGGTCACCTCGATTTTCCTTTTGGCGAGCTCCTCTTCATTGAGCGGTTCGTTTGGGGCTGTGGCACGCAGCAGCATGCCCGAATATATCGCGCCGCTTTTCACCAGCAATTTCTTGCCCTTGGCGTCGAAGGTCTTGATGCCCATGTAAACGCGGTTTTTATGCAGGTTGAACCTGTCGTCCACCGAGACGAGCTGGGCCAGGAACTGTCGAATCGTCACCGGAAATCTCCACTCATTGCTATAGGTGTGATATAGCTCGGGCTTGGTGATGTTGAAGTGGAAATAGATGCCGTCGCCCTCACACGACAAGTCGGTGAGCACCACGCCGTCGCTCGCGGTCATGGGTAACGTGTAGGCCTGCTTGAACGCTTTCACAAACTGCGCCATGTAGAGTTCTTTCTCGCTGTACTCCTTTCGGGGGGCAGCCACAGCCTGCATGGCCACGGCGGCCATGAGCAGGACAAATATCAACTTAGTTATAGCTTTCATATAGCTGAAAGTTTGGTTAATCACATAGTTTTCTTTTTCAAATCACAAAGTTATCTAATTTATTTGCTTTTGCCGAAAAAAATTACGTTTTCTTTGAAAACGAGTTTATATTGAAAAAAAATAGTTATTTTTGTAGATTGTAATAAATGGCTGAAAAGAACATATCGATTATGAAAAAGATATCATTATTAATCGTGTCAATGCTGGTTGCCATCACGGCATCGGCTGCTGTGGGACAATACATCGTGCGTGGTGATTTGATTTATCTTGTTACCGACGAGAAATATGACAACACGGGCACCGTCGAGGTGAGGGAACTTTCCTCGGCAGGAAAGGCTGCTAAGAGCCTTAATCTTGTTATTCCTTCAACCATCGGCAATGAAGGCTACACCTACACCGTGACCGAGATGGCTGAAAAAGCGTTTGAGGAGGAGAAGAACATCGTGAGCGTGGAGTTCAACGATGGTATGAAGGGAATTAGTAACCATGCATTCTACAACTGTTCCAATCTCTCCAAAATAACAATTAATAGTAAGACAATCGACTCCATCGAGGGTTATGCCTTCTTTGGCACTGCGATTACAACCCTTCACATCCCCACAAGTGTAACATATTTTGAAAATACATGCGTGAATAATTGTGATTATTTGACTTCAATCACAGTAGATGAAGCAAATTCTAAATTTAGCAGTCTTAATGGATTATTGTATGATAAGGAAAAGACAATTCTCTATAGGTGTCCGCCTGGGCTCGAAGGTAACATGTTAGAAAAAGATTTCCCGTATTCACTTACTGAAATATGGGGCGGTGCCTTTGGATACAGTAAACTGAAGAAATTATATCTTCCATACGGTATAACTACGATACATGGAGAGGCTTTTAATCTTACATATTTTGATGAACTCAAGATTCCAAGTACGGTTACTAAATTTTACAAAGATGCATTTTATTTCTGTGCTGCAAGAGACCTGTATATGGGGCCTCGCGAGGCACCTGAGCTCAGCAGCGATGAGTTTTTCGGTGTGGCTGTTTTAGGTAATCTTCATGTTCCTTCAAGTAGGAAGCCTATATACAAGAGGCACACACCATGGAGCAAATTCCCCAACATATATGAAGATGCCTTTGATTTTAGTGGCTATGCATTGTTCTCGTCAAAGGATGCTCAGGGTAAGGACATTTATTTCGGAGAATGTCGCTTTTGCGTCCTTGTACATAAGGCCCCTGCTATCCCTATCTCTGAAGCTACTTTGACCCATATATCAAATGTTAACTTGCCCGGAACCCTTACGATTCCTGACTATATTACCGATCCTCGCACAGGTGAAATAATTCTTGTGACTAAAATCGGTAGTGACGTCTGTCGCGATGGCATGAATGCCGATTTTGAGTTGGTAATGGGTAAAAATATTGAAGTGGTTGAAGATTACGCCTTTAAGGACATAACCCAACTGAAAAAAGTCACCTTCTCACATGCTCTTCGACAAATTCGTACTAGCGCCTTTGAAAACTGCCGCATCTCGGGCGATGTGATTTTGCCTTATGGTACAATTGATGCGGGCGAGAAAGCATTCTATAACAACTCATTTAAACGCATTTTGTTACCGTCTACATTTCGATTAGGAACTCCTGATTTCATCGCCAAGAACAACTATCTTGAGGAGATAATTGTCAACAATCCCGAAATGAGCAAATATATTGGTTATATTCCCTATGAATTTACTAACGTTCCCTCGTCGTGCAAGGTGTACGTGCCCGTGGGATGCGTGGATATGTTCAAGAACGGCGACTGGGGTAAGTTCAATGTCATGGAGGGAGCGTTTGACTTCGTTACTGGTAGTAACATCCCCGGCAACCGCTACAAGATGACTGTGACCAGCAGCGAGCCTGTTACCGTGGACGGCGTAACATAAAGTCGGAGGCCAAGCGGTCTTAGGAAGACAATACACCAGTTCAACTCCTTGGCTCACAGAACGACATGGCTACGATCCGACTTAGGGAGCGTTTGACTTCGTTACTGGTAGTAACATCCCCGGCAACCGCTACAAGATGACTGTGACCAGCAGCGAGCCTGTTACCGTGGACGGCGT
>JAZQPG010000068.1:0-3583 GCA_045628365.1 Sodaliphilus sp.
GACCTCAACTGGGGTATCCCCGTGCCCGTGGAGGGTGCCGAGGGCAAGGTGCTCTACGTGTGGTTTGACGCGCCCATCGGCTACATCAGCAACACCAAGGAGCTGCTGCCCGACACCTGGGAGACTTACTGGAAAGACCCCGAGACACGCATCATCCACTTCATAGGCAAGGACAACATCGTGTTCCACTGCCTCATCTTCCCCGCCATGCTCATGGCCGAGGGCAGCTACCAGCTCCCCGAGAACGTGCCTGCCAACGAGTTCCTGAACCTCGAGGGCGACAAGATCTCTACCAGCCGCAACTGGGCGGTGTGGTTGCACGAGTATCTCGAGGACTTCCCCGGCAAGCAGGACGTGCTGCGCTACGTGCTCACCGCCAACGCTCCCGAGAGCAAGGACAACGACTTCACATGGCGTGACTTCCAGGCTCGCAACAACAACGAGCTCGTGGCTATCCTGGGCAACTTCGTTAACCGTGCACTGGTGCTCACCCACAAATACTTTGGCGGCGTGATTCCCGAGGCTCACGAGCTCCTGGACATCGACCGCGAGGCACTCGCCGAGTTCAAGAACGTGAAGGAGACCCTGGGTGCCAACATCGAGAACTTCAAGTTCCGCGAGGCCCTCAAGGACGCCATGAACCTGGCACGCATCGGCAACAAGTATCTGGCCGACACCGAGCCCTGGAAGCTTGCCAAGACCGACATGGCACGCGTGGAGACCATCATGAACCTCGCAGTGCAGATTTGCGCTAACCTGGCCATCGCCTTCGAGCCCTTCCTGCCCTTCAGCGCTGAGAAGCTGCGCGGCATGCTGGGCATGGGCGAGGTTGACTGGAACAAGCTGGGCGACACCGACATCCTGCCCGCAGGACACGCTGTCGAGAAGCCCGTGCTCCTCTTTGAGAAGATCGAGGATGCAGCCATCGAGGCACAGATGCAGCGCCTGGAGCGCATCAAGCAGGAGAACATCGTGGCCAACTTCAAGCCCAAGGCTGTGGCTCCCCAGGTGACCATCGACGACTTCGCCAAGCTTGACATACGCGTGGGCACAGTGCTCGAGTGCAGCAAGGTGAAGAAGAGCGACAAGCTGCTGCAGTTCAACATCGAGGACGGCATGGGCGGACGCACCATCGTGAGCGGCATCGCCAAGTGGTACCAGCCCGAGGAACTCGTGGGCAAGCAGGTGTGCTTCATCGCCAATTTCCCGCCCCGCAAGCTCAAGGGCGTTGAGTCTCAGGGCATGATCCTGAGCGCCGAGGATGCCGACGGACGCCTCATCGTCATCGGCCCCACCGGTCCCGTGAAGTCCGGTGCAAGCGTAGGCTAATTATCATTTCAACATACCGACCGGTGGCCAGACAAAAGCCACCGGTTTCTTTTCAACGCAAATCCAACCACATGATTTTTATAGTAATTCCCATCCTGTGTGTGCTCATGTTTGAACTGGGCCTCACACTGAAAGTTGAAGACTTCAAGAAACTCGCCGAGCAGCCTCGCGCTGTGGTGGCCGGCATGATAGGCCAGCTGGTGCTGCTCCCCGTCATCGCCTATGCCCTGGCTTCGTCGCTGCAGCTGCCCCCGCTGTTCTTCGTGGGCCTGGTGCTCATCGCCTGCTGTCCCGGCGGCAGCTCGTCTAACGTGTTCTCGATGATTGCCAAGGGCGACGTGGCGCTCAGCGTCACACTCACCGCCATCAGCAGCGTGCTCACGCTGTTCACCATCCCGTTTATCCTTGCCATGACCGTGGCCCATTGCAACGACGGTGCCGAGCAGGTGATTGAGCTGCCCGTGATGAAACTCATCATGCAGAACATCGTGGCAGTGTTCCTGCCCATGCTCATAGGCGCTGCCGTGCAGAAGTTTGCGCCCCGCGGAGCCGACGCCATCCACCGCGTGCTCAGCAAGTGTGCTTTCCCGGCACTCATGCTCCTGGCCGGTATCTTCTTCGTGCAGAACAAGCAAGCCATCATCGACAATTTCACCCTGCTGGGAATGAGCACATTCGTGCTTCTCGTCCTCGCCATCGGCGGAGCATTGCTGCTGTCGTGGGGCTTGCGCCTTGACGGCCAGCGCCGCCGCACCATCGTCATCGAGGTGGGCATGCAGAACGCTGCGCAGGCAATCCTCATCGCCACCACAGTGATGAACGACGACAAGATCGCCATCCCCGCCATCATCTATGCCCTGCTGATGAACGTGGTTCTCCTCCTCTACGTGGGAGGATACAAACTCACCGCAAAACGATAACCACCGGAACACCCGGCATTTCTGGAAAATCCGGAACACCCGGACTGTCCGGGGATCGCCCTCTTTCCAACTTATAGTTTGGCGCAATCTTAACTTTTTTCCTTAACTTTGCGTCATATTAATTCAGATATTATGAAACATCTTTTTGCTATCCTCACTGCCGCGCTGGCGGCTCTTTGCTGCCAGGCCCAGCAAGCCATGGTGGGCTCGTGGACCGGGAAACTACCGGTTGGAGTGGCCGAGCTCTCACTCGTGCTCAACGTGACCACCGACGACAACGGCGCCATGCAGTGTACGCTCGACAGCCCTGACCAGGGCGCTAAGGGCATCCCTGCCACCGTGGATCTCTGTACCGACGATTCTATCGCAGTGTCAATAAAGGCCATAGGTGCGTCTTATGGAGCACTCCGCACCGGTGATGAACTCCAGGGCACATTCACACAGATGGGGCGCTCTTTTCCGCTCAATTTCAAGCGTGGGACGATAACACGCAACCGTCCGCAGGAACCGATTGCTCCGTTCCCCTACGATGCCGAGGAAGTGGTTTTCACTAACGTTGCCGACATGGCCACGCTGTGTGGCACGCTCACCTATCCCGTGGGCTATGAGAAGATGAATCCTGGCGATGTTCCCGTGGTGTTGATGGTCACCGGCAGCGGGGCGCAGAACCGTGACGAGGAGCTGATGGGCCACAAGCCCTTCCTCGTGATTGCCGACTACCTGGCACGCAACGGCATCGCCTCATTACGATATGACGACCGCGCCACCGGCAAGTCGACCGGCGGTGACGTCAAGAGCGCGACAACGCTCAATTTCGCCCATGATGCCAAGGCTGGTTACGAGAGACTCAAATCAATGAAAAAGTTCGGTAAAATCGGCATTTTAGGTCACAGCGAGGGCGCCAACATCGCGTTCATCCTGGGCGCATGGGAAAAGGCCGATTTCGTCGTTTCGCTCGCCGGCGTGGGAGTGAAGGGTGACACTGCCCTCACTGCACAGGCCAACTGCATCATGCGTCTCAACGGCATGCCTGGCACTGCCGACACCAAGCAGTACCGCAACATGGTGCTCATGCAGAACAATCCATGGCTCACATGGTTTGTCAACTATGACCCGGCTAGCGACATCGCCGCTACACGCTGCCCCGTTTTTGCCGCTGGCGGCGACAAAGACTGCCAGGTGGTTTCGCCGCTCAACCTTGACGGCATAAAGAACGCCTTGCACGAGGGAAAGGACAACCGCTTCATTGAATACCCCGGCCTCAACCACCTGTTCCAGGAATGCAAGACAGGCAACCCCGCCGAATACCGGGAAATAGAACAAACCATATCCCC
>JAZQPG010000069.1:0-15443 GCA_045628365.1 Sodaliphilus sp.
TAGAAAGCCTAGAAAGCCTAGAGAGCTTAGAGAGCTTAGAGAGCCTAGAATGCCTAGAATGCCTAGAGAGCCTAGAATGCCTCCTAGGGAAGAAAGCAAGGCGGCGAAGCCTCCGCTCGGGAGCTTCGCCGCCTGGTGTTATCAAGAAGTAATACTGGGATTACTTGAAGTTCTGGAGATAGTTGCGCAGGTTCTCGTTCTCGGGATCAACCTCGAGGCGCTTCTGGTAGTACTCCTTAGCAGTCACCTTGTCGCCAGCCTTCATTGCAGCGTTAGCGATGTACAGGTAAGCTGAGCGCAGGTAGGGCTCGTAGTCCTTCTGACCCTGTGCATCCTTTTGGAGGATGAGCTCGATGAGGCGCTTGTAGCTATTAACAGCCTTACCGGTGTTCTCCTCGCCTTCCTCAAGCTCGTCAACGCGGCTGAGCTGGCGAACGATTGAGATGTTCTCGCTGTTCTGGGCATAAGCCTTGTCGATATACTTGCGGGCGTTAGCAGTAGCGCTTGCCTTTGCCTCAGCGTCCTCGGTGGTCACTGCCAGGTTGTAGTAGCGGCGTGCTGCATCGTAGAAGTCGGTGTAGTCGGCATCCTCGGTTGCACAGATCTGCTCAGTCACCTTGATGCAGTTTTCATAGTCCTTGATGTTGTTGTAAACGTCGCCCAGCGAGCGCAGAACGTCGAGGTTGGGCTTGCCATCGATCTCGGGACGGAGGTCATAAGCCTTCTTGAGGTACTCAACAGCCTTAGCGTCCTGCTCGGTCTTCTGGAGAGCAACAGCATAGTCGGTGAGGTCCTTGTACTCGTAGCGAGCCAGAGCGGGAACGGGCATACCGAAGAGCTTCTCACCCTCAGCCACAGCACCCTGGTAGTCCTTGAGGCCCATCTTGTTGTAGAACTTCATGCGCTGCATGAAGAACATGTTAGAGTTGCTGGGGTCTACCTTGCTCTGGAGAGCCTGAGCCACCTCGAACGACTTCTCATACTCCTTAGCGAAGAACAGCAGCTGTGAGTAGCGTGCCTCGTCAAGGTAGAAGTGGTTGGGGTTGTTTACATACTCACCATACTTCTCAGCAGCCTTGGCAGCCTGGTTGTCGTCGTAGTACTTCTCGGCGAGCTGACGCTGAACGAGAGCGGTGTTGGGGTGCTCGCTGCTGTACTTCTCGAGGTTAGCCAGAGCCAGCTCGGGGTTCACGTTGTAGTAAGTGTTGGCCCACTTAACGTGTGCCTCTACGTTCTCGGGGTCGAAGTTGTAAGCGAGCTCATACTGACCAGCAGCGTCGCCCCACTTCTCCTGAGCGGTGTAGTTGTCACCCTCAAAGATGTAAGACTCAGGGTCGTTGGCATCCTTACCCTTGCGGGCAGTCTCGATGCACTTAGCGATGTCCTTAGCATAGGCCACTGCATCAACCGAGTTGTAAGCGCGTGCAATCTCAGTCTCGATCTTAGCCTTCAGGTCCTTGCCGGCGTTCTTGCGAGCCTTAGAGAAAGCGTCCTTGGCACCCTTATCGTCCTTGCTCATCAGTGCGAGCAGACCCTGGCCAACGTAGCTGTAGGGGTATTTAGCGTCCTGACTGATACCGTTCTCAAAGTACTTGGCAGCGGCATCCTTGTCATCAGCCTTGATAGCGATCATGCCCAGGTAGTAGTAAGCCTCGGCAACGTTGTCACTCTGTTCGATGTTGCGGGTGAGCAGCTCCTGTGCATTACCCAGTTCGCCTACCTTGTAGTAGTCGATAGCGTCCTTGTTGCTCATAGCCATTGAGGACAGCGATGCTCCTGCGATGAGCAGTGAAGCAGCAAAAAATCTCATCTTCATTTCAGTAATGTTTTATGTGTTATTAATTTTAAATTGTTTTCTCACACTTGTTATTTTGTTCGATTTGACACATTAACGCCGTTTTGGTTTAATTATTGCATCAAAAAGTTTGTTTTTTATTTCACACCGTCATTTCACGGTCTCCACATAGCGCACGGGCTCGGCTGCCGGCAGGATACCGGTCTGCAGGATGATCTTCTGCCCTATCGTGCCTGTAAGGAACGAGTAGAAGCCATGGTCGAGCGTGCCGCCGGCGCTGGCATCGATGGCCCAGATGACGCGGAACAGCGGGTAGCTGCCGTCGTTGATGTAGGCCTGGTAGGGCTTGTAGCCGCGAGTCTGCTCGGGGCCGCGAACGTTCATCACCTTGATGCGGTCGGTAAACGAGATGGCGCTCACCTCGTTCTTGTTCTTCAGGTCGGTGACACGCTGCTCGATGGTCTGTGCCTGGCCGTCCATCGTCGCGCTGATCCAGCTCACGCCGACAAAGCCTATTGCGTTCTTGTGGCTCTCCACACGCTTGAACACTTCCTCGGTAGAATTGGTAGCAAAGACATTAGCGCCCAGTTTGCCGCCATTCAGGAACTTGTCCTTCATGTAGTGCATCACGCCGCTGCCCGAGTTGTCAAACACGAGTTTGATCGAGTCGTTCTTGAGCTTGGTGGGGAACACCTCGCCCCAGCAGGTCACCTTGCCGGTGAAGATATCCCTGAGGTCGTCCATCGACAGCTCGTCGATGTCGTTCTCGTTGTTGACGATGATTGCCACGGCATCCACGGCGATCTTGCGCGAGCGGTAGGCGCGGCCCTGCTTCTTGAGGATGTCGCGCTGCGCGTCGGTGAGGTCACGCGACGTGATGATGAGGTCACACTGCTTGTGCAGCAGTGAGTCGAGCGCCGCAGCCTCGTCCATGTATGTCGCCATGATGTTTGCCTCGGGATAGGTATATTCAAACACCTCGATCTCCTGGTCCAGGATGGTACGGAACGACTCGTCGCAGTTTATCTTGGCAATACCCTTGGTACTGGTGTTGGTGGGGCCTTTGCTACCGTTGCCACACGACGCTGTGCCCAGGGCCATCATCACGGCCATGGCCAGGAGCAGTAAATTATGCTTGATGCTGTTCATTGTATTTTATTATTGTATGGGTCTATATAGTTAACGCTCGTGACGATAGTAGTCGATGCCTTTCCACTGGCGGTAGCCACGGTACAGACCGTAGATGCCAAACACGACGGCCATGGCCCAGCGGGCAATTTTCCACACCAGCGTGTTGTTCCAGCCAAAGAAGTTAGTAGCCATCAGCACGGCCATGCCCATGTAGACACACACCATGAAAACGCCAAAGACTGCACGCACCACGCGAGTAACTGTAGTTCCTTTCATTATCTATTCCTTATCAGTACATTAACTCCTGTACGGGACATCGTGTCAACACACTTTGCCCCAATCAACTTACAAAGATAACAATTTTCTTCGGTAATAACAGACACTCACCATTTTTTTTCTCTTTTTTTTACATTTCGGCATTCAATCCTTCAATCGATTATCCCAGAAAGTGCATTAGGGCATGTATAAGATTTTAGATTATCATTGGTCAGGATTTGCGCTATATTGAACGAACTTAGGGGCTCCTATATGAGCCAAAGATAGTGCAAATCATACCTACGAGAAGCAGAATATTGGCATTTGCTACTAATGCACTTTCTGGGACAATTACTCGGGGGCGCATCCTCCCTTACACAGGAAACGGGGACAGCGCATGATGGCTGTCCCCGCTAGGTTGATTTGTTTAGTTGGGATAAATATTTACTTCACGTAGGGTGCAACGGTGTCGCGCCACACGGCATAGGCCGGCCCCATCAGGTGCAGGCCGTCGTTAGTGAACTCGCGCTTGAGGCGTCCCTCGCTGTCGACCATGAGGGGATAGAGGTTTATCCAGGTCACACCCTGGCGCTTAGCCACCTGTTCGAGCGCCTTGTTGGCCTCGACCACCACGTGCTCGCGGCCCACCAGCAGTTTCCACTCGCGCACCTCGTTGTTGAAGGGCAGCAGGCTCTGCAGGTAAATCTTAGTGCGGGGACTGCCTTTCTTCACCATGACGATGAGTTTCTCCATGGCGCGGGCAATGCTGTCGCCGTCCACGCCGTGAGAGATGTCGTTGACACCGCCCATGATGAACAGTTTCTTGGGCTGACCCTTGATGATGGGGTCAACACGGTCGATGAAGCCTTGCACGATGTCACCCACGATGCCACGGTTCTTGATGTTGGGGTTTCCAAACAGCTCGTTGAACTCGCAGCCGTCGGTGAGGCTGTTGCCCAGGAACACAATGTCCTTCTTGCCGATGGGCAGCAGTTCGAACAGGGTTACACGGCGCGCATAGTACGGGTCATTGTTTGCCCACTCGCGCTGCTGTGCCTCGGCCATCGGTATCAATGCCATTGCAGCAAGCAATATAATGAGAAACCGTTTCATCACTTGCTCTCGTTATAGGCATCAACGGCCTTCTTCACGCTGCCGTGGAGCAGCAGCAGGCGCTTAGCCTCTTCATACTCCAGACCCAGTTCCTCGATAACCATGCGGGTGCCGCGGTCAACGAGCTTAGCGTTAGAGAGCTGCATGTTGACCATCTTGTTACCCTTGACGCGGCCCATCTGGATCATCACGCTGGTCGAGATCATGTTGCAGATGAGCTTTTGGCCAGTGCCGCTCTTCATGCGAGAGCTACCGGTCACATACTCGGGGCCCACAACCATCTCGATGCCAATCTCGGCAACCTCGCTCACGGGAGCGTCGGGGTTGCTGGTGATGGCAGCGGTGAGACAGCCGTGCTCGCGTGCATCGCGCAGGGCACCGATCACATAGGGGGTGGTACCCGATGCGGCGATACCGATGATGGTATCTTTCTCGTTCACGTTGAATGCCTGGAGGTCTTTCCAACCCTGGACGGTGTCGTCCTCGGCGTTCTCAACGGCATTGCGCAGGGCATGGTCGCCGCCTGCGATAAGGCCGATGATCCAACCCGGATCCATACCGAATGTGGGGGGAATCTCGCTGGCGTCGAGCACGCCGAGGCGGCCGCTGGTGCCTGCACCCATGTAGAAGATGCGGCCACCGCGTTTCATGCGCTCAACGATGCCGGTGACGAGTTTCTCAATCTGGGGAATAGCCTTCTCAACGGCGTCGGCCACCTTGTGGTCCTCGCGGTTGATATCGGTGAGCAGTTCGTGAACCGACTTCTTCTCCAGGTCGTTATACAGTGATGATTGTTCGCTTATCTTTACAAAAGCCATATTATATAATTATTGTTTAGTGTTGAGAGTCCTCCGGGACCTCCGGGACCTCCGAGACCTCTCAAAATCTTAAATTCTTAAAATCTTATAGGTGCAGAGCACCGTTCTTATAGGGCGCAAGCCCGTTCTTAAAGCGAAGCGTCCTTAAAGCGAAGCGTCCTTAAAGCGAAGCGTCCTTAAAGCGAAGCGTCCTTACTTAGAGTGGAACTTGATAAGGCCCTCCATGGGAGCTTGGATAATGGTGCCGATGGTGATGCCCAGTGACTCGGCAGCCTCGGTGAGAGCCTTCTTCTGGTAGAAAGCGATCGAGCCAACGAAGTTGCAGGGAAGTTCCTTGTAGTTGTTATAGCTAGCCACGTTGCGCTGGAAGAATGCCTTGAACGCGCGCACTACCAGGTCGTGAACAGCGGGCTCGTCCATGTTGTTCAGCAGGAACGGAGCGAACTGTGCCAGATAGCGGTTAGCGGCGGGCTGACGGTAAACGGCAGTGATAATCTTGGTGCGGTCAGTGTCATATTCCTTGAGGAACTTCTCGCAGATGTGCTCGGGGAGCTGCTTCTTCAGCACGTCGCCCACGAGGAGCTTGCCCAGCACGGCACCGCTACCCTCGTCGCCCAGGATGTAACCCAGGGGAGACACGTTGTCGACAACCTTCTCGCCGTCATAGTAGCAAGAGTTAGAACCTGTACCCATGATACAGGCAACGCCGGGCTCGTGCTGGCACAGGGCGCGTGCAGCGGCAAGCAGGTCGCTGTCAACCTCCACCTTGGTTGCAGTGGGGATGTTGGCCTTGAGGGCGTTGATCACGTGGTTCTTAATCTCATCGCTGATGATGCCTGCACCGTAGTAGTAGATCTCGTCAACCTTGTAGTTAGCGATGTGGGGCATGAGTTCTTCCTTGATGCGCGCAGTCATCTCCTCCTCGGTGAGGAGCAGAGCGTTCATACCGGTTGTAAAGATTTGAGCTACTTTCTCATTTCCATTGAGCAGACACCAATCGATCTTGGTTGATCCGCAGTCAGCAATTAAAATCATAGTAAAATAAATGTTATAGAGGTTTATAATTTTATGTAAATTTTCTTCTTGAAGAGGATGAAGCCAAAGCACCAGTTGAGCAGCACGAAGAGTATCGCGTGCAGGCACGAGGCGGCTTCCTCGCTAGTGGTCATTGCCTTGCAGGCGTCGTAGGCCTTGCTCTTGATCGAGGCGCGCTCACCGCTGCCGCTGGCTGTGGTCACGGCCTTGTTAAAGGCGGTTTGCTGCGAGGTCAGGGTATCGCCCTCAATGGCGGGACAGCCTGCCATCTCGCCCAGCATCACGTCGTCATAGCAGTAGAACGTGGTGGCGCCAACGGTGTCGCGCAGGCATGCGCGGGAAGCCTCCTGGGCACGGGGCAGTCCCTGCTTGGATGCTTCCATGTACAGGTCGCGGGCCTTGTCGTGGTCAACCTTGGCAAACTTGCCGAAGTCATAGCACAGCGCCAGGTTGAACTGGGCATTGACGATTGCCGAGTCGGCGGCTTCACTGAGCAGCGGCAGCACTTCCTTATCGTTAGACGTGTCGTCGTCCTGCATGTAGGCCAGTGCAAGGTTGTAGCGGGCATTGATCATCGACGAGTCCTTGGCGGCAGCCTGCAGCAGCTTCACTGCCTCAACTTTGTTCTCATCTACGCCCTTGCCGTTGTAGTAAGCAATGGCGAGGTTGTTCTGGGCCTCGGCCATGCCAGCGGTGGCAAGCGGTTGATAAAGCACCACGGCTTTCTCGGCATCGCCGCGCACGTAGTCATCGCTCTCATACACGATCACTGCGCCAAAGACGATGGCCAGGATGGTACCCAGCAGGTAGCAGAACAGCGGGTTGACACCGAATGCCTGGAAGAAACGGCACCACTTGTCGTGGCCCTTGATGTCGATGCAATATATGAGCATTGCAAGCACGCATGACGCCATGCCGCAGGTGATCAGTACGTAAGACGATGTCCAGGCCTTCTTGCCGCAGGGGATGCCATACTGCAGCAGCCAGCCCACGAGAAGCATCACGCTGCCCCAAACGGCAATCTGAACAACGCGGTCGCGGTTCTCACGCACGTTGACGAGGCAACTGCCCATCATGAAACCGATGAGAACATGGGCGATACACGGCAGGGTGCTAAGGACGCCCTCGGGGTCAAGGGCCAGTGCAAAGCCGTTGGCTCCCTCGTGATACATGTGGTTCTCGCCCAGCAGGGTCAGGTCAACCTGACACAGCACGTTGTTGCTATTGAAGTCATAGCCATGGCCCAGCCCCAGGATGAAGGCATAGGCAACCAGGATAAGGACTATCACCCACGGGATGAAGCGTTGCTTAACCAGCACCGCCACGAGCGACCCGAAGAAGTAGACAAGGGCCAGGCGCTGGAACACGCCTAGGAAACGCAGCTTGTCAAAGGCCACGTCCAGGAACGACTGACCGGGGATATACAGCCCGCGCAACCACATGCCAAACCATTGTGTCATCCAGCCGATGAGGAACAACAGCAGCGTGCGGCGGCATATCTTCATCATCAGGCTGCCGGTGGGTTTGAAGTCAAACTTGCGCAGCGAGAAGAACATTGACACGCCCATCACGAACATGAAGAACGGGAACACGAGGTCGGTGGGCGTGAGCCCGATCCACTCGGCATGCTCTAGCGGGGTATACAAGTGTCCCCACGAGCCCGGGTTGTTTACCAGCAGCATGCCCGCCACGGTGATACCGCGCAGGATGTCCACTGCCAGCAGTCGTTTACTGTTTTCTTTAGCCATAGTTTTATTTTTTTCTCTCGGCCTAAAAAGGCCGAGCACACTGCTATTTTTTTATTATTATCGTTAACGTTACCGTTTTCGTAGCGAGCCCCGCGAGCGTTTCGTAGGTCACGCCAGTGACCGTTTCGTAGCGAGCCCCGCGAGCGTTTCGTCACCTCGTCGCCTCGTCGATGAGGTAGATGAGCGACTGGTAGGGAACACCGCTGTTAGTGGTGAGGCCTATCTCGCAGGTGCGGCTGTTTGAGAAACCGCGTTTCACGCCGGCGTCCTCAATGGCCTTGCGCAGTTTGCGCAGGGCATAGGCGTTGAGCTCAGGATGAGTAAAGCCCTTGTCTCCTGCAAATCCGCAGCAACCCACTCCCTCGGGCAGCACCACGTTGCTTGAGCAACGGCGTGCCAGGGAAGTGATCTTATCTACGAGACCCATGTGGCGGCTCGAGCAGGTGATGTGCACGGCCACGGGTTCGTCAGTCTGGTGGAACGTGAGGTCGTCGGCAACATAGTCGTGGATGAACTCCATGAGCTCGAGCGGACGCAGCTGCTTCATGTGACCCTGCATGCGGTGCAGGCACGGACTCTGGTCACACACGACGGGATACTTGCCGTTCTCGCTGGCACGGAGCATGGCAGCCTCGAGCTCAGCGGTCTTGCGGTCGGCCACGTCGGGCATGCCTTTGCTTTCCCATATCATGCCGCAGCACATCTTGTTCATGCCCTCGGGGAAGATAACCTCCCATCCGGCACGGTTAAGGAATGCCACCACTGTGTCCACGAGGTCGGTCTTGGGTCCCTGCTTGCCATGTCCCATCGTCTGGTTGAGGCAGCTGGGGAAATAAACCACCTTCTTGCCGCCGTTCTGCTCCATGAGTTTCTTCATGCGGTGGGGCTTGGGCAGCGCGGGGGTCCACAGCGGCATGCCCATCGTGTGCAATGCCTTGCCCAGGCCAGTGACAGCGCTGTCGCCCAGCACTGCATGTGCGACCGATGCCATGTAGAGCGCACTCTTGAGGCCACTCTTGACCAGGCCGAAGTGATTAGCCGTGAAGCTGCCCACGCCGTGTGCCATGGTGCCGGGGGCATGCGCGGAGTTGCGCAGGTCATGGGTGAGGTCGCCCACATTGAGTTTCATGGGGCACGATGTGCTGCACAGGCCGTCGGCGGCACAGGTTGCCTCGCCATAGTATTTATACTGTTTCTCAAGCCGAGCCAGGCGGCCGTTGTCCTCGCCGGTAGCCTTGAGGCGCGCGATCTCGCGCTGCACGATGATGCGCTGGCGCGACGACATGGTGAGGCCGTAAGCGGCGCAGTTCACCTCGCAGAAGCCGCACTCCATGCACTTGTCCACGTTGTCGTTGAACTTGGGCAGCGGCTTGAACGACTTGACGAAACACTCGGGGTCATCGTTGAAGATGACACCGGGATTGATGATATTCTTGGGATCGAAGAGGTCTTTTACCTCCTTCATGATTGCATAGGCTTTCTCGCCCCACTCTTTCACCACAAACGGAGCCATGTTGCGGCCCGTGCCGTGTTCGGCCTTGAGCGAACCGTCATACTTGTCGACCACGAGCTTCACGATCTCGTCCATGAGGTTCTTGTACTGGGCCACGTCCTCGTCGGTCTCAAATCGCTGAGCGATGATGAAGTGGTAGTTGCCCTCAAAGGCGTGTCCGTAGATGCAGCTGTCGTCATATCCGTGGTCCTGAAGCATCTGGGCCAGGTCGCAGGTTGCATCGGGCAGGTCCTCGATGTGGAACGCGATGTCCTCGATGATGACCGTGGTGCCCAGCGGACGCGTACCGGCAACAACGGGGAAGATGCCTGAGCGTATGCCCCAGTACTTGGCATTCTCAGCCGGGTCGCTGGTGAACTTGGCAGGCACGTAGAGGTTGAAGTTGCTCAGCACCTGCTCCACGGCAGCGATGTTGGCCTGCAGCTCGGCCTCGGTGTCGGCCGAGGTGCGCATCAGGATTGCCGTCAATCCCTCGCCGGTGGTATCGTTGACACTCTCGAGCGACTTGCGGTCGAGGATCTCGGCACACTCCACGGGGCCGTTCTTGAGCGCCACGACACACTCGCATGCATGACGCATATCCTGGAAGTAGAGCATCGCGCTGGCCGAGTAGGGATACAGGTGGCCAGTGGCCATGGTGAACTCGCTGGCAAACGCCAGGGTTCCTTCGCTGCCCACCATCAGGTGGGTGATGATGTCAAAGGGGTCGGTAAACCTGACGAACGGATATATGTTGAGGCCGGTCACGTTCTTGATGGCATACTTGCGCTTGATGCGTGCCACCAGCTCGTCGTCGGCCATCACCTTGTCGCGGATGGCCTCGATGCCCTTGATGAAGTCGGGATGCGACTGGCTGAATGCTTCACGGCTGGCTTTGTCACCGGTATCAAGCACGGTACCGTCGGCCATGACGATGCGCATCGACTTCATCACCTTGTCACTGTTGGCGTGGGTGCCGCAGCTCATACCCGAGGCGTTGTTCATCACGATGCCGCCCACCATTGCCGAGCCCTTAGACGCGGGATCGGGCGAGAATGTCTTGCCATAGGGCTTGAGTATCTGGTCCACCCTAGCCCCCACCAGTCCGGGCTGCAAGGTAATCTCTGAGTGGTCCTCGCTGATGCTGTAGTCCTCCCAGTTCTTGCCCGCCACGATGAGGATCGAGTCGGTGCAGGTCTGGCCCGAGAGGCTGGTACCAGCTGCGCGGAATGTCACCGGCAGACCCAACTCGTTGGCCTCGGCGAGCAACTGAGACACCTCCTGCTCATTGCGCGAGCGCACCACCACCTGCGGGATGTGGCGATAAAAGCCGGCATCGGTGCCCCAAGCCAGGGTGCGCAGCTCGTCGGTGTAGATGCGGTCCTTGTCGATGAACGCACTGATGCGATTCACATATTGTATATACCGTTCGGTCATAATATTATGAATTTTCTAGAATTTCTAGTTATTCTAGAGTATCTAGTTATTTATACAAATAGTACTTTGAAGACTTGGCCTTGAATGCCTCGGCATCCTTGTTGAAGTAGTCCTTGATGTCCTCCACCATGTAACGCTTGCTGAAGCGCACGCGTATCTCGTTGGTGCCACACACCTTGTCAAACATGCCGAAGCGCTTGGGGTTCTGGTCAAACAGGGTCACGTCGGGATACAACTCGTGAACAACCTGCAGGAAGTAGAACTGCACGAGGGTGAGCTCGGCCTTGTCAAAGTCGGTGATATAGGTCTGCACGCCATGCACCTCTTTGCCCTTTTCTTTCTCTACCACCCACGACAGGTCGTAGAAGGGCTTGTAGTTGATGGGGCGGAACTTGATGCCGGGCAGGTTGAGCGCGTTCATCTTGTCGCACAGCTTGTCGGCGTCGATCCATGATGTCGCGAATGTCTCGAAGGGCAAGGTATAGCCAATGCCGGTGTTGAAGATGTAGAGCTCGCCGATCACGCCCGACACGGGATAGAAGAACGCATTCTCGGGAGCAGGAATCTGGGGCGAAGGAGCTACCCAGGGCATACCGGTCTCGCGGAACTTCATGCTGCGCTTCCAGCCCTCCATGGGAACAACGGTAAGCTTGCACTTCTTGCCTTTGGTTGCAGCACTGATCACGCCCTCCTCGTTGAGGTAGGTAGCGAGCTCGCCGGGAGTGAGACCATAGAGGTAAGGAATGGCATACTTGCTCACGAACGAGAAGTAACCCTTCTCCACGAGGTTACCCTCAACCTTGTTGCCACCCAGGGGGTTGGGACGGTCAAGGACAACAAACTCCTTGTTATTCTCGGCACACGCCTCCATGCACACACCCATTGTGGCATAGAAAGTGTAGCTGCGGCAACCTATGTCCTGGATGTCATAGACCAGCACGTCAATGTCCTTGAGCATCGCAGCAGTGGGCTTGTGGGTCTTGCCATAGAGCGAATAGGTCTTCACGCCTGTCTTGGGATCCACAGCGTCGCCCACAGCATCGCCGGCATGAGCATTGCCGCGCACACCGTGCTCGGGGCCATAAAGCGCCACGAGCTTACAGTTAGGAGCCTCGTTGATGATGTCAACGGTGCTCTTGAGGTCGTTGTCGATACCGCTGGGATTGGTCACCAGGCCCACGCGCTTGCCCTCAAGCACCTTGAAACCACCGTCGCGCAGTACCTCCACGCCGGGCTTCACCTTAACGGCGCCGCCGCAATGATTACCACAGTCCTGTGCGCCAGCCATCAGAGCCACGGCACACACAGCCATTATCGTTGCAAAAATCTTCTTCATAATTATATAGTTTTTTTTAATTATTTACTGGGGTATATTCCACATCTCTGTCATAGTTAGGATTCTTGTCAAGCACCTCCTGTGCCTTGACTAGAATGGGATTTCCTTCAGCATCGCCCATCACAACCGTGTCGTCATGCAGGGCACGCTCCCTGAGCATATTAATTACTGCTTGACGACAAGCCTCCAAGTAAACTTGTGACAAGTCATTCCCATATGATACGCAGTCTTCCATAACCATTATTTTATCAAATATACCCTTATCTAAAATTTCTTTTACAACATTCTTTTCGCCCCTTGCAATCAGACGCTGGTACTTATAATTATTGTAAACAAACCATTCGTCCACAATCTTAATATAAATATCACGTAGATTATGTAGCCCGGCTATGTATCGACGCCCAATAACATCAACTGGAATATTATGTCCTCCAAGTTTTACCCGCTTAGCGACACGTTCCTCTGCAATCTTACAAGAAGGCAAGTAGAAAAAGAGCAAAATAACCTTATAACCTGATTCTTGCGCTTGCTTAACGAGTTTGTGATAAGAGCGGGTGGCGAGAGTCGTTTCTATTGCAAAAGTTTCGCCATGTGCGAGAAGAAACTGAATACGTTGTAGCATTAAGCGACCGGCCTCAATTGCTACACTCTCGGGAGCAAAAGGCGATAACCCTTTGGCAATCTCATCGGCATTAACCCATTGAGTGCAGTTGAGAACAGGCAGCAAGGTCAACGATGCCGTGGTTTTACCGGCACCGTTGGGACCTGCTATTATGTATAGTTTCTTTGCCATTTACCGATTGCGGGGTTACTTGCGGCCGTACTCGGGATCGATCTTTCTGTCGGCAAAGTAGGTAACGACGAGAGTCGCGATACAGCACACCATTACCATCCAGAAGAAGTTCACGTAGCCAAGATACTCCTGCAGATAGCCGGCAAACATACCGGGAATCATCATACTCAGCGCCATGAACGCTGTACATATTGCGTAGTGTGAAGTCTTGAACTCGCCTTCGCTGAAGTAGATCATGTAAAGCATGTAGGCTGTGAAACCAAAGCCATAGCCAAACTGCTCGATTGCAACAGCAACGCTGATCGAAACAAGGTTAGTGGGCAGATAAGCAGCCAGGTACACGAAGGTGAGGCAAGGCAGTGTCATGCAAGCAGCCATCCACCAGATAGACCTCTTAAGTCCTAATCTGGAAGCAAAGATACCGCCAAGGATACCGCCGATGGTGAGGAAGAACACACCGATAGTGCCATACACGATACCTACCTCCTCGGTTGACAGACCCAGACCACCAAGGTCGCGGGTGGCTACCAGGAAGGGGGTACACATCTTGATAAGGAATGCCTCGGGAAGACGGAACAACAGCATGAATGCCATAGCGAGCCACAGGCCGGGTTTCTTGAAGTAAGTGGCAAACGACTGGCCAAACTCCTTGAAGATGGTGCCTGCAGTAGGCTTAGCCGCTGCTTCCTCACCCTCAACTGTAGCAAGGTGTGACTTGTCCGAGTCGGGCTTGGGAACAAAGAATGTGTGATACAGAGTCACTGCGCAGAACATCACAGCAGTGAACATGATGGTGAGCATCCATGACTTGGGGATATCACCGGTAGAAGTCTCGAGAGCACCAGCGATGTAAACGAGTACACCCTGGCCAAAGATTGAAGCCAAGCGATAGAACGTTGAGCGGATACCAACGTAAGCTGCCTGATTCTTCTGGCTCAGTGCAAGCATGTAGAAACCGTCGGCGGCAATATCGTGGGTTGCCGATGCAAACGCAGTGATAAAGAACAGAATCAGTGTTACATAGAACATGCTGATGGGAGTATGGCCGCTTGCAATGGTTGCTGCATCAGGGTGAGGAACCGAGAGAGTGAGCAGGATAAAAGCAATCGACATGAGAATCTGCATTGAGATTACCCACCAGCGCTTTGTCTTGATGATGTCAACGAAGGGACTCCAGAAGGGCTTGATAGTCCAGGGGAGATACAAGAGTGATGTAAACAGTGCCATTTCACCATTGGAAACACCCATCTTGGCCAGCATGAGCACCGAGATGTTGTTCACGATGAAGTAAGGGATACCCTCAGCGAAATACAGCGTGGGGACCCATGCCCAAGGAGAACTTTTAAATTTTTGTAATGCGTTCATATCTATTTTGTTTTTATTATTATCATTATTGTTTTTTCCCGGCTAACCCGGAAATGCCGGCTATCCCAGCTATCCCGGCTATCCCAGCTATCCTGGAAGTGCCGGAAGTGCCGAAAATCCCGGAAGTGCCGGAAATGCCGTCTTTCGTAGGCCACGCAGTGGCCGTTTCGTAGCGAAGCGTTTCGTAGCATGCGCAGCATGCGTTTCGTAGCGAGCTCCAGCGAGCGTTTCGTAGCGAGCCTTAGCGAGCGTTTCGTAGGCCACGCAGTGGCCGTTTCGTAGCGCAGCGTTTCGCGCTTTAATACTGCTTGTCGATGTCGGCGCCTATGAAGTAGTGCAGCAGGATCTGACGGTAGTCATAGCCCTTGGCACCCATCACGGCGGCACCTATCTGGCACAGACCCACGCCGTGGCCCCAGCCGGCTCCACGCAGCACGAACTTAGCGGGATAGCCGTCCTCGTCGACATCGTGCTTCTCGACAACGAATGCCGAGCTGTACAGTGCGCTCTCGCTCAGGGCGTAGCGTATGGTAAGTTCCTTACCGATGACGCGCGTCATGTTCTCGCCCACAACCTTGAGCTTGTAGAGGCGGCCGCTTGTGCCACGGGCAACGGGCTGCAGGTCCTTGATGCGACCATAGTCATCGCCGGTGCGGCGCTTGATGAGGTCGGCAAGCTGTTCACCGCTGTATTCAACCGACCAGCGGTAGAAGTCGGTAGTTTCTTGGTCATAGTCATTGAGCACCTGCGACAGGATTTCCTTGTCGTTAGTGTTACAATGAGCTTTGGGAGCCGAGAGAATCCACTCGGCAGCGTTGTCTTCGCGAGTCAAGTCGGGGAAATCCATTTCGTTTTCACCGTCGCGACGAGCAACAAGATAGTCGTGGTGACGAGGTTCCCAACAGTTTTCAAATTCCTCATACACACCACCGCACGACTTAGAGAAGCGTGCGTCGCACAGCAATCCGTCATGCATTAACACCTGACCCCATGTAGCCTTGATGGCTTCACGCACGGTCTCGGTACTTGCACGTGTTATGCCTTGATAGCGCTGGCAGTGATCGTCGGCACACACGTCAAAGTTCTTGTGGTCATCATGATCCCACCATTTGACAAGCTCACCTG
>JAZQPG010000070.1:0-6045 GCA_045628365.1 Sodaliphilus sp.
AAGGTCGTGAAACGATATTTCCAGAAGTGGCGCAGGTTGAACCACGTGAGCCAGTGCCACTTGGGGATGTAGTAGACCACTTCCCCTTCTCCCAGGAGCTTCTTGATTTTCTTGGGGACCTTGGGCCCGTTAGTATTGTTCATGTTGAATGACGAATTAGGTAAGTATTAATATTACAAAGGTAGTACAAAAAAACTTAAACGCCAAACTTTTTCACTAATAAAAAAGCGTCAAAGCCGTCTAGTCGTCAAAGACATAGTTGAGGAAATCATAGAGCGGCTGCAGGCGTTTGAAGTCCTGAGCCACGCGCTCCACCCAGTCGTCGCAGTCAAAGTAGTCGTCGCTGACGCGCTTCACCATGATGAATTCCTTCATCTTGAGGAACCGTGCCATGGGGTGGTCCTTGGGGTAGCCGGCGGGTATCTTCTTTAGCGAGTCGCTTTCCCACTGGAAATTGCCGGCAACATCGGGGTGCTCCACGATCTTGAGGAACTCCTCGGCCTCGGCGTCGATGAGCGACCTGAGCTGCTGCAGGACGGGGCGCTCGGGCCACCACATGCCTCCCGCCACCATGTTGTTGCCCGGCTCGATGTGCAGGTAGCTGCACGCCTTCACGGCATGGCGTCCGCGCGGCCCCACCACGCCCGAGAAGTAGGTCTTGTAGGGTAGCTTGTTGTGTGAGAACCGGGTGTCGCGGTAGATGCGGAAAACGGCGTCGCGCGACGTGAGCCCGCGGCACGAGTCGTCCCACTGTGCCACGGTGTCGATGAGCCGCTGCATGTCCTGTTCCCAGGGCTTGCGCAGGGCGTCGAACTCGTCCTTGCGTGCCTTGAACCACGTGCGGTCGTTGTTGGCAGCCAGGAGTGTCAGGAACCCGTTGATATCCTTGATGTTGCTATTGCATTTCATGTCTGTATCGTTTTAGCGTTGCTATCCTGGACCCGTTGTCGCAGGATCATTCATTATTGATGCAAAGTTACGGCTAATATTCCACACTTCCTATAGTCGCGTGCAAAAAAAATACTCTTCATGAAGTGGAGCGGGGGAGTGGCAGACGGGATGGCATGGGCTGTTCTCGCCGCGCTGATGCCAGGTGCTGGCAACCGTGGTTCAGGGGCTGCGTGATGCGGGCTGGCAGGACGGTGGGTTATTGTGAAATTGACCTTTTGTGATCCTCGCTGGATGCCGGGCCTGTATCATGCCCGTGGTGGGGTGGAAAAATCCTTTTTCTGGCCCCTGGCGGGGGGAGCGGTTATCGAGTGCATTGGTCCAAAACACGTTTAATATTGACTTATTTTCCTATTTATAATAATACGCTGGATAAAACCTAGAAAACTTTTGCGGTTTCCAGAGTTTTGTACTAAATTTGCATTGCTTTTCTGGGCCGATGTCTGTTTTTTACAACCGGGCATCGGGGTAATTGTGTATCTTTGCACTTTCAAATCCATGCTGTGGAGGATGCGGCAAGACACATGTCAGGAAGCCGAGAATTATACAAGTAAAAATGGATAATAGAGAGATAATCATTACACGCGCTCGCACTCTGCTCATGAGCATAGGCCCCACGTCCATGACCATGGACATGGTGGCTCGTGCATGCGGCATCTCCAAGCGCACGCTGTATGAGACTTTCCCCGACAAGAAGACGCTTGTGCTCGAGTGTCTCAACGCCGAGCATGCACAGCACAACCAGGAGGCTCACAGGATATTCATGGAGGCAAACAATTGCTTTGACGCGCTGTTTGCTATCTTCAGGGGACTGCGGTCACGCCTTGACAAGCGGTCGATGATGTTTATTGGTGAAATTAAGCGCCTCTATCCTGAACTAACTGCCCACCAGCATGAGAATGAGAAATCATTCATTACCCAGCTGAGCAAGGTCCTGTCCAAGGCGCAGGGCGAGGGACTCGTGGTTGATGGCATCAATACTGAGGTGGCGTCGTTCCTGTTCTACTCCCAGATGCGTTCACTGCACAGCAACCCCAGCATCGAGGCGATGGGCTTTGACCCCGTGCGCGTGTATGAGGCAGCGTTCATCAACTTCCTGCGCGGACTTGCCACCATCAAGGGAATAGGCATCATTGAGGAAGACATCAACAAGTTTTTTAAATAGCAATAATTAAACAACAACAATATCTATATGTTACACAAGAAATTATTCACCACCGTGCTGCTTGCCGCAGCAGCGCTGTTGTCAACAGCCCAGGACAAGCCCCTGTCGCTGACGCTCGACGAGTGCATCAAGATTGCGCTCAACGAGAACCCCACCGTTAAAATCAACGAGATGGAACTCGAGCGCGTTGACTATGCTAAGAAAGAAACCCTGGGTAAACTGTTCCCCGAGATCAACTTCAGCGGACAGTACACCCGCAACCTCGCGTTGCAAACCATCTATATCGACGCCGGCGCCATGGGTGGCGCCATGGGCGGTGGCGGTGCCGCTGCCGGAGGTGAGACCGACGGTGATGGCTCGCAGGCTAAGCCCGCAGGCATGAAGATGGGTCGTGACAACAACCACTCGGTGGGTTTCACGGCCAACATTCCCATCGTGGTCCCCTCGCTGTGGAAGTCGATAAAACTTAATGACAACCAGATTCTTCAGAACCTGGAGACAGCGCGCGCCAACAAGCTCTCGCTCGTGAACCAGGTTAAGAACGCCTACTACTCGCTGTTGCTGGCTCAGGATTCTAAGAAGGTTATAGAACAGAACCACAGCACCGCGCAGGCCCATGCCGACATCTACCAGAAGCAGTACTCGCTGGGAACCGCTAGCGAGTTTGACGTGCTGCGAGCCAACGTGGCCGTGACCAACCTCGAGCCCTCGATCCTCGAGGCCGAGAATTCAATCAACAAGCTCAAGCTGCAGCTCAAGCTGCTCATGGGCATGGATGCAGGTATCAACATCGAACCCGTGCAGACACTTGACGATTTCAAGGGCGTGATGTATGAGCGTGCTCTCAATGCCGACACTTCGCTCGTCTACAACACCTCGCTCAAGAGCCTTGACCTGCAGACCGACTACCTGAACAAGGTACTCGACGTGCAGAAGGCTTCGTGGCTCCCCGTCCTCACCGGCTCGGCAACCATGATGTGGACCTCGATGAGCAACGGCAGCCCGTTCAAGGGCCTCAACTGGAATCCCGTGTCGAGCGTTGGCCTCACGCTGGCAGTGCCCATCTTCCAGGGCGGACAGCGCTGGCACAAGCAGAAGCAGGCCGAGATCGCCGTGCGCGAGATGAAGTGGCAACGCGAGAACCTCGAGCGCTCGCTCCACACCCAGGTGCAGGTGCAGATCGATAACCTCAACCGTAGCATCAAGCAAATCGAGAGCAACGACGCCGGCGTGAAGCAGGCCACCAAGGCAAGCGAGATCATCAAGCAGACCTTCATGGTGGGTGCGGCATCGTTTATCCAGGTGCGCGACACCGAGGACGCGCTGATGAATGCCCGACTGAGCTACTACCAGGCCATCTACAACTACCTCGTGGCCGACAGCGAACTCGAGTATGTGCTGGGCAACAGCAGCTATGCTAACTAACCGACACGTTATTTTCCCCCGAATCAATAAAACAACATCACATAAATGAAGACAAAACAATTTTTAGTGCTGATGGCTGCCGCAGGATTGCTTGCAGCATGCACCAGTAAGAAAGAGGAGAAACAGGCTGCACCCAAGGAGGACATCCCCATGGTGAAGGTGGAAAGCGTCTATCAGGAAAGCGTGAATGATAGCAGTGAGTACACAGCTACCGTAGAGCCGTTTAACACTAACAGCATCTCGTCGAACAGCGGTGCCCGCATCAAGAGCATCCTAGTGGACGTGGGCAGCTATGTGGCGGCAGGACAGAAGGTCGTGATTCTCGACGACGTCAACATCTCGACACTCAATGCTTCTATCGACCAGATGCGCATCCAGCTTGCCAACGTGAAGCGCGACCTGGACCGTGCCAAGGAACTGGTGCGCATAGGCGGCGGTACACAGCAGGCCGTGGACCAGCTGCAGACATCGTATGACGCACAGGTGCGTGCCATCGAGTCGAGCCAGCGCCAGATGACCACCATGAGAGAGAACACCGTTCTCACCGCTCCCATGAGCGGCGTGGTCACTGCCAAGAACTATAACAACGGCGACCTGCCCGCGGGACTCCCCGTGCTCGTCATCGAGCAGCAGAACCCGCTCAAGGTCATTGTCAATGTCAACGAGAGCGAGTTCACGCTGGTTAAGCCGGGCATGCCCGTCACCGTGGCCTTTGACGCCTTCAGCGGTGAGCAGTTTGCCGGCAAGGTGCACATCATCCACCCCCAGGTAGACCCCACCAGCCGCACATTCAAGGTTGAGGTCACCATCGTCAACACCAACAACAAGGTGCGCACCGGTATGTTTGCACGCGTGAGATTCAACTTCGGTTCACGCCAGAGCGTCGTGGTTCCCGACCAGGCAGTGCAGAAGCAGGTGGGCAGCGGCGTGCGCTACGTCTACACTTACAGCAACGGCATCGTTAACTATCGTCCCGTAGAGCTGGGCCACCGCATGGGTAACCGCTACGAGGTGATCAGCGGCCTGGAGAGCGGGGCACAGGTGGTTGTCTACGGCCACTCACGCCTCAACGACGGCACCAAGGTTAAACTTGCCAAGTAATTAATAGAACATTAGTTATCACGTAATAACAAACACATCAACATGAGTATTTATTCAAGTTCGGTGAAACGTCCGGTAACGGTCATCCTCATCTTTGTGGCGGTGACCATCATCGGTTTGTTCTCACTGCAGAAACTCCCTATCGACCTGTATCCCGATATTGATACCAACACCATCCTCGTGATGACATCTTATCAGGGTGCAAGTGCACAGGATATTGAGCAGAACCTCTCGCGCCCGCTTGAGAACACACTCAACTCCGTTGAGCACCTCAAGCACATTACCTCTAACTCGCGCGAGAACATCTCAATCATCACCCTTGAGTTTGAGTATGGATATGACATCGATGCGCTCACCAACAACGTGCGAGACAAGCTGGACATGGTGTCCAGCATGCTGCCCGATGATGCCGGTAATCCCATCATCTTCAAGTTCTCGACCGACATGATTCCTATCGTGCTCCTCTCGGCACAGGCCGACGAGAGCATGCCGGGACTCTACAAAATCCTGGACGAGAACGTGGCCAACCCCCTGGCGCGTGTCGACGGTGTGGGTTCGGTGTCAATCTCGGGTGCTCCCAAGCGCACCATCTATGTGTACCTTGACCCCGTGCGCATGGAGGCCTACAACCTGAGCGTTGAGGCAATATCACAGCTCATCGGTGCCGAGAACCGCAACATCCCTGGCGGTAACTTCGACATCGGTAGCGAGACCTACGCACTGCGCGTGCAGGGCGAGTTCAAGGATCCTAGCCAGATGGCTAACATCGTGGTGGGCGTGTCGCCCACGGGCGGTGTGGTTCACCTGAGCGACGTGGCCCGCATCGAGGACCGCCTCGCCGAGCGCTCGCAGGAGGCCTACAACGACGGACACCAGGGTGCGATGATCGTGGTGCAGAAGCAGAGCGGTGCCAACTCGGTGGAGATCTCTAACAAGGTGCGCGCCATCCTGCCTTCAATCCAGAAGAACCTGCCCACCGACGTTAAGCTTGACTTCATCGTCGACACCAGCGACAACATCCGCAACACCATCGCCTCGCTTGTCGAGACAGTGCTCTATGCGCTGCTGTTCGTTGTCATCGTCGTGTTCTTCTTCCTGGGACGCTGGCGTGCTACGGTGATCATTACCCTCACCATCCCCATCTCGCTCATCGCCTCGTTCATCTACCTGTATGCTACAGGCAACTCGCTCAACATCGTGTCGCTGTCATCACTGTCGATCTCGATCGGTATGGTGGTCGACGATGCCATCGTTGTGCTTGAGAACGTGACGACCCACATCGAGCGCGGTGCCGATCCCAAGCAGGCCGCCGTGCACGGAACAAACGAGGTCGCGATCTCGGTAATCGCGTCAACGCTGACGCTTATCGCCGTGTTCTTCCCGCTGACGCTCGTGACCGGTATGAC
>JAZQPG010000071.1:0-3472 GCA_045628365.1 Sodaliphilus sp.
GCAAGCAACCGGCGCTCACCGTGACCCAGATGCTGTGGGTAAACCTCATCATGGACACCTTTGCTGCCCTGGCACTGGCGTCGCTGCCACCTAACAGCATCGTGATGCGCGTGCCTCCCCGCCGCGACGGAGACAACATCATCACCCGGTCGATGATGCATTTCATTGTCCTGTGTGGCGTGTTCTTCTCGGGATTGCTGCTTGGCGCATTCTACTACCTGCTGTATCACCACAATCCTGGCGACGCCCACATCTACCAGCTCACTCTCGACCCTGCCGAGGTGTCGATGTTCTTCTCGGTGTTCGTGTTCCTGCAGTTCTGGAACCTGTTCAACGCCAAGTCATTTGGCAGCGGCCACAGTGCCTTCCACAACGTTCGTGACAGCAAGCTGTTCTTTGCCACGGTGCTGGTGATATTCGTGGGTCAGATACTGATTGTGCAGCACGGCGGATCGGTGTTTGCATGCGCTCCCCTTGAGTTTGACCAGTGGCTGTACGTGATAGGTGGCACAGCCCCCGTGATGATTGCAGGCGAACTCTATCACCATTTCAAGAAGTAAACCCGCTAGTTGAAAAATAACAAATCAACGGAGAGGAATGTGATGCTAATGTCATCCATTCCTCTCCGTTGGTTTGTATAGGTGAATATGTGATGTTACATGTTGGATGCTGCTGCAATGCCTAAAAATATAAAATAGAGAATAATTACAATGGCACCACCTATAAGTCCCCACATGCTCCATTTCTTGGCTGACTCCGATTTCCTCACGGCTTCCTGATAGTTGCCCATAGCATAAGCGCTGCTTACGGCTGAGGCATTGACGATGCCAGCGATGCCAAAGGGCAGACAGCAGAACAGAGTCACGAGCACTGCAAATACCATGTGAGTCTCGGGCATAGGCATCTGAGACCTAGCAGGATTTGTATATGGTGGCTGCTGAAATGCCTGTTGCGGCTGCTGGTAGGGCTGTTGCGGCTGCTGGTAGGGCTGCTGCGGCTGTTGGTAGGGCTGCTGCGGCTGCTGGTAGGGTTGCTGCGGCTGCTGGTACTGTGTAGCCTCGCTGCTGACTAAAATAGAAGCCAACTCAGGGAGAGTGCCAGCGGGAGCCCATGCTGCCATGCCTTCGCGCCACACCAGGGTTTGCGCTGTTACTCTTTGTGCTGCAAGGTCTTCCAGGGTGAACGGACCGGTCTGCTGGCCGTTAACTGCGATAAAGTAATTCATAAATATTGTATTATTAGTTGTTTTGTAAACTTAATTCGGATGTTTTGCTGTGTTGACCTTACATATTTTTGGGACAGGGACCGTATTGGTTCACTCCGGGGGTGGAATCGCTAACCAAGAATACAAACACGGCGATACTGTAAATGAGGCAAACAATTGCAAGTATTGAATATACCGCAAACAATCCGCCCGAAAAATTTCCTGAACCATTCAGCGCAGGATTTGTTAGGAAGGAAAGAAAGTTAACTATTACTGAGAAAACCAGGCCTCCTACTATCCACCATCCGCTATGGCCGGTATCGTGCAGGCGACGGGTTCCGGCAGCGTAATAAGGAATTAATAGTACAAGCATACCTATACCGCAGGTGCAGATGGATAGAATCATATACCATAGAACAAACCACCAGAACTCTGAGCGGCGTGCGCGGCCCGAGAAGTCGGCATATTTTGAGAAGCAAATCTTCAAAGCGTCCATGAATCCTATGGTTTCGGGTTGTGGCATTGGCGGTTGCTGATTATAACCTTGGCCCATATAGGGTGGCTGCTGTGGCTGCTGAAATGCTTGCTGCGGCTGCTGGTAGGGTTGCTGTGGCTGTTGGTACACTTGCTGCGGCTGCTGGTACTGTGTTGCCTCGGGGCTGGCAACTAAAATGGAGGCTAACTCGGGGAGAGTGCTGGCGGGAGCCCATCCTGTCATGCCTTCGTGCCACACCAGGGTTTGTGCTGTGATGCCTTGTGCTGCAAGGTCTTCCAGGGCAAAGGGTCCTAATTGCTGACCATTGACTGCGATAAAGTAATTCATAAATAGCGTATTATTAGTTGGTTTATAAAATTATTTGTTCTATGCTTTGCTGTGTCGACCAGCGGTCGCGGTCGTTGCGGTTCTCGAGCATCACCACCACCTTGCCGCTTTGCTCATACTTGGCAAGATAGGCCTGGAAACCGCCGTTGTCGCCAGTGTGGTAGACCTTGCGCTCGCGTCCGGGCGTGGTGTCGATGAACCATCCCAGGCCGTACCAGGTGTTGGGGCGGTTCTGGTAGCCGCAATAGGGGCTGTCGCTCACACGGGTGATGCAGTCATAGGCACGGCGCTTGAGGTCCTCGCTGATGAGCGTGCCGGCAGCCAAGGCGTTTTCCCACTTGAGCAGGTCGCGCGGGGTGGAGTAGAGGCCACCGTCGGCCTTGGTGGCAAAGAATGTCTCGATGCCATACTCGCACACGGCCCAGTGCTTGCCCTCGCCGTCCACGTGGTCGTTGTCCACCTTGTCGCGGTGCTTCTCATAGTCGGCATCGATGCCGCTCACCACCGTGTCCTCGTTGATGATGTAGCCGTGGGCGGTGTGGGCTGTGGCTCGTCCGGGCTCGAAGTAGAACGTCGACGTCATGCCCAGCGGTTCAAATATCTCGCGTCGCTGGTAGTCGTCAAAGTCCATGCCTGTCACCCGCTCGATGATGGCAAACAGTATCTGATAAGTGGGGTTGATGTATTCATATCCGGCACCGGGGGTAAAGTGGAAGGTGTCTAGGTCCTTCATGTACTCCAGACTCTGGCGGTCGGTGCAGTAGAGCATGAACTGGCGGTCGGTGCGCGGACGCAGGTCGGGCACGCCGCTGCAGTGGCTCATCACGTGCCACAGCTTGATGTCCTTCCAGCGCTCGCTCTTGAACTCGGGCAGATGCTTGGCAACGCTGTCGTCAAGGTTCACCAGACCCTTGTCAACGAGCCGCAGCAGTCCCACCGAGGCAAACTGCTTGGAGATGCTTGCCACGTTGAACACCGTGTCGGGAGTGATGGGGCGACCTGTCTCCATGTCGGCCATGCCGCGGTAAAACTCATACTCGATCACGCCGTCAGACGCGATGAGCACAGCCCCGCCGGGAGCATCCTCGCGGTACATGGGCATCAGCAACTCGTCGAGTGATTTCTTGTCATTTTCTTTCATGTCCCCAAAGTTACAAAAAAAAACAAATATCACAAAATTTGTAACTATATATCATGGGGGACCAACGGGAGAAACTGACTTAATACGTAACTATGCACAAAATACCTTCTGCCCGGGCACGTGTCGCATAATGTAGCCCGGGCAACATGATAATCAACCAAAAGCAGGAAAATACACTATTGCAGAGTTACCTAATGAAAAATCAAATGTTAATTCCAAGCCGCTAAGGTGGCTAGCACCCGTTTTTTAGGGGATTTTTCAAAAAAGTTCGTCACAAAAAAGTGACGTTATGCGTTGATTCAAA
>JAZQPG010000072.1:0-11759 GCA_045628365.1 Sodaliphilus sp.
AGTAGTGCCGTCGAGTGTGTAGTAGATGCTTGCGCCGCTGGTGCCGCAGTTGATGGCAACAGTCTGAACGCCGTGGTAAGTACCACCAGCTACACTGAACTTGGGAGTGGCAACAGTCTCAACAACAGAGCCGCCAGTCTCAATTACAACAGCGTCAAAGTCGAGCTGACCAGCCTTAGTTGCGCCGTCACTGCCATAAGTAGCCTTTTCGCCTACAGTGAAAACAACTTCACTTGCGGGGCCTACCCATGTTACAGTCTTTGCAGTAGCGTCAACAGTAACACTACCAGTGCTTGCAGCAACGTCAGTGAGACGCTTCATGCCCTGAACAGAGATGTTGAAAACAACCTTGGTCATTGCAGCACCGCTTGTTGTCAGCGTGAGGGTGTTCTTCGCATAAGTGCGGATGTCCTTACCTGTCTCGTTGTAAACGGGGTTAGATTGACCGTCAGCCTTGGCGAGTGCCAGTGAATAGTTGCCGAATGTGACTGTGAAGTCTTGAGCTGTGCTCTGAAGACCGCTCATGTCGGCAACAGCGAATGACTCTGTAGCTGTAGTTGTAGCTGCACTTGCATAGCCAAATGCCAGAGCCACCATTGCGATTAATGTAAATAATTTTCTCATTGTTAATTGGTTATAATTATTAAAGTGAAAAATTCTGTTAATGGTAACGCTGTGCCCTAAGCCCATAGGGGACACTTCGCACAAGTTAACTCGCAAAAGTAATAATTAGTTTTGAAATAGCGAAATAATTTGCAATAAATTTTTATTATGTGTATATTTTTGTGCAAGTTATGCACCGAATATGCGGTTGTTATACACGATTGCAACAGCTTTAACCGCCACCTCAGTCGGGGTTGTCGGCACTACCGACGGCCGCACCTCGAGCTCCTGCCGATGTCTCGGGACGGGCATTGTGGCGACGGCGAGAGGTCTTGGCGTCTGAGCCTGACCCGTCGGGGACCGAGGCTGTAGCGGGCGTGGCTGCAGCGGCACCCTGGACGGCATGAGACGCAACAGCCTCGCTGCGGGCATTGGGGACGGGCACCTCGCGGCGGTCACGGGTGGCACGGCGAGGAGGAGCCGGCGGGACCTCGTTGGGATTGCGCTGGGCATGCACCTCCGGCTTCTCGACGGTGGCAGGAAGCACTGCCGCCGGTGCCACGGGTATCATGGCTATGGAGTCAAAGCGCAGCAGCTTGTAGCGCTCAATGATGGCGATGAGCTTGGGACCATAGCCCGGATCCTCGGCATATCCGCAGCGCCTCAGCCCATGGGCCCATCCTCTATAATCGGTAGTATCCAACTCATGGAGCGGAGCATAGCGGCGGCTCGAGAGGATGCGCGAGTGATCCTCGTAGCACTCGGCGGCGCTGGCATAGGAGCTGTACTCGCCATGCAGCGAGTCGGCCTCCACGCCCGCCCGGCGGTGCCACTTGATGCCGAAGTGGTTGTTGTTATTCACGGCCAGAGCGCTGGAGCCCGCATTGCTCTCGAGCAGCCCCTGCGCCAGCGTGATGCTGGCAGGGACACCATAGGCTCGGCACTGCTCCACGGCCAGGTCTTTATATTTTTCTATATAGGTGTCAAAACGGCTCATTACGTCCTGTGCAGCCCCCGATATGGGAAAAAGAACACATAAAACGACGCAAAATGCCCAAATTGTCTTGCAATTTGAGAAAATATCAATAACTTTGCACCGCAATTCTACCATTATTTATTAATCTTAAATGTCATGACTGAAAAAAATATCACTACAAAGATACAAATTTACTCTTACGAAGAGCTAACTCAAGAGCAAAAAAATATCGTTGACCTCGCAAAAGAAGCCACCAAGTCTTCATATGCACCCTACAGCAACTTTAACGTGGGGGCAGCCATCGAACTCGAGAACGGACAGCTCATCAAGGGAGCCAACCAGGAGAACGCCGCCTTTGCCGGCATCTGTGCCGAGCGCAGCGCCATCTACAACGCCGGAGCCAATTATCCCGGAGTGGGCATCAAGCGCATCGCCGTGACAGCGTTCACCCGCGGGGCTTTTGTCAAGGACCCCTGCGCGCCATGCGGCGTGTGCCGTCAGGCACTCATCGAATTTGAGAAAAACGCCGGATACCCCATGGAAGTGCTTCTGGTGGGCATTGACAAAATCTACCGCCTGGAGAGCATCTCCGACCTGCTGCCGCTCACCTTCAAGGAATTCTAACCCCACCCCTCTCTCACAGTGGCACAGAGGGCACTGAGTTGATTATTTTACTATAAAATGTTATTTATATGAAGTACCGATTTTTATTATTACTGGCTGTAGTTGCCACAGTGTTTGCTTTCTCGTCTTGCTCAAAAGATGAACCCAAGGAGCCCGAATACACTCGTTGCAGTTATGATGTGACTGTTGAAGATGGACTCAGCGCAATTTATGATTTCACCATCACCACAACTACTGCCGATGGTGAGGTACAGGAGACCCCGTTTTTGTATCAAGCCAAAATCGTGTCGTGGAGAGAATCTCCCAAGCCCTTCAAAGTGACCTTTAAGCTGGTGGGCAAACTCAAACCCGATGCTGCCGCTATAATCGACGAGCTGGCCAAGCACCATGTTATCATAAACGAAGGTTACTCTTACGTGGGAATAGCGGCCGTTTACTCTGACAAAGAATACAACAACATGAAGCGTACCTTTTACTTTAAGTCAGAAGGTAAAGACCACTGGATTTCTCCCAACGATCTCAAGCAGTATCTGTCACAGCCCACTCTCGTGCTGTTTGACGTGAGCGAAAAATAATCAACGCGACTCGTTCAAATTAAATATACCCGGGGCCCTGCCACAACACTTGGCAGGGCCCCGGTTGTTTTCGACGATCAATAGAAGGATAGTTTTAATAGCCAGTTCTTAATAGCCAAAGCGACCGAGTCGCTTCGCACATGGACACCAACACCTCCCGCTTCGGCCACACTGCCCTGCAGGAGGTTGGATGTGGTCTCTGTGGCTCCATGGGATAAAAAGCAAAACCGACGGCTCTGTGTTGAGTCGTCGGTTTGGTGGGTAGAGATGGATTCGAACCACCGAAGGCTGATGCCAACAGATTTACAGTCTGCCCGTTTTAACCACTTACCTATCTACCCGCTTTTCAAAAAAGCGATGCAAAGGTAAGCTTTTTTTTTGAATACAACAAAAAAAATGTGTATTTTTGCGTAAAATTTTTCGTTTTTACCCTTTTTAGTGGCTAAAATGGCATGATATTAAACAATCTCACCATACTGAACTATAAAAACGTGGCCGAGGCAAGGCTGGATTTCTCGCCCAATGTCAACTGCCTGATTGGCGACAACGGCATGGGCAAGACCAATGTGCTCGACGCCATCTACTACATGAGCTTCTGCAAGAGCTACATCCACCTGAGCGACCCGCAGGTGATTACCCACGGCGAGCAGTACATGATGCTGCAGGGTAAGTACACCAGGCGCGGCGTGGACGAGGACATCACCGTGTCGCTGCAGCGAGGCAAGCGCAAGGTGGTGAAGCGCGGTGGCAAGGAGTACCAGCGCCTGAGCCAGCACATCGGGCTGCTGCCGCTCGTGATGGTGTCGCCCATGGACTGGGACCTGATAAGGGGCGCCAGCGAGGAGCGCCGCCGCTTCATGGACCAGATAATCTCTCAGGGCAACCCCGGCTACCTCGACGCCCTCATCAAGTATAGCAAGGCACTGGAACAGCGCAATTCCATGATCAAGAACAACTTCCGCGACCCGTTGCTCTACGAGACCGTGGAGACGGTTATGGTGGCGGCTGCGACAACCATCCACGAGGCCAGGACAGCATGGGTGGAGCAGTTCACCCCCATCTTCATGGAATACTACAACGCGGTGGCCGGCGACGGGGAGACGGTGACGCTCCACTACGAGAGCCCGCTCAACGGCGCATCCATGCAGCAGGTGCTCGACGCCAACCGCGACCGCGACATGATGCTGGGGCACACCAGCCGAGGCGTGCACCGTGACGACCTGGAGCTGCTGCTGGGAGAGCACAGCATGCGCCGCACCGGCTCGCAGGGCCAGTGCAAGACCTACACCATCGCCCTGCGCATGGCACAGTATGAGTTCCTGCGCCAAGCCAGCCCCACGACACCCATCCTGCTGCTCGACGACATCTTTGACAAACTCGACGCCCACCGCGTGGAGCGCATCGTCGACATCGTGTCGAGCGACCGGTTCGGGCAGGTATTCATCACCGACACTAACCGCACCCACCTCGACGAGATCATGCAGCGCCTCGACGGCGACCACTGCATGTTCACCGTCACCGACGGCACCGTGACCCGCACCGCCGTGGGCGAGGCCCCCGAAACCGAAACAACCCATACCAACAATGAAGAAGACCGAGGCTAAGACAATAGGAGACATCGTGCAGGAGTACCTCAAGAAGGAAAACCTTGACACCGCACTCGACGAGCACCGCGCCAGCGCGCTGTGGCCCCAGGTCGTGGGACAGGGTATCAACCGCTACACCGTCACCCGCTGGGTCAAGGACGGGGTGATGCACGTGCAGCTGTCGAGCGCACCCTTGCGCAACGAGCTGCAGCTCAACCGCTCACGCCTCATCGCGCTCATCAACGAGGCGCTGGGCCGCGAGGTCATCCACGAGATAATATTTTACTAAACAAGCAACATGGACAACAACAGCAATAACACTAAACCCCGCCGTGCAGGCAACATAAACGTTACACACCCCTTCCACTGCACCACACCCGTGCAGCTCCGGTTCAGCGACATCGACATGCTGGGCCACCTCAACAACTCGCGCTACTTCGAGCTCTTTGACCTTGCCAAGAGCGACTACTTCAACCGCGTGGCAAGCGATGCCATCGAGTGGCAGCGCCCGCCGGTGATGATTGCCAACATCAACTGTGATTTCCTGAGCCAGACCACCTTTTACGAGCCCGTCGAGGTGCTCACCCAGGTGGACCGCATCGGCGACAAAAGTTTCGTGCTCATCCAGCAGCTCGTCAACCACGACACCGGCGAGGTGAAGTGCACCTGTGCCGCCACGATGGTCTACTTCGACATCAAGGCGCGCGTCCCGGCACGCGTTTCCGACCAGTGGCGCCAGTCGATAGCCGCCTTTGAACAACGCGACCTCTAACCGTACCACGCCGTTCCCCGGCGTTAACGTAACACACACGCAACTGCACGCATAATCAGAGTGTCACAAAAGAAAAACATCATAGTGGATAACGCTCAGGTGGGCCCTGGGTGTTATCCACTATGACGAAAACGTGGCTACGTCTAATAAAAAAACACTAAATCCGGAATCAGCACCTTCCCTGATTGGTGGAACCGACTTCAAGTATACATTTCAATAGCCTTCGAGGCATTACCCGCCCGGTTAGAGGGCGGTGGTGTGGATGGTGGTGAGGATATCCAGGGCCTGGGTGACTGTTGCCACGGCCTTGATGACGAACTTGCGCTTGCCGTTGGGCTCGCGTATCTCGCATCGCATAGGGTTGTCCTGCAAGTACTTGAGCATGCGGCCAAATGCCGGCGACTGGTAGTAGGCCTGGTTCTCGGCACCCACAAAGTAGACATGCATGTCGCTACCCTTAAGCACAATTTTCTCTATGCCCAGGTGACGCGCCACGCGGCGCAGCGGCACGATACGTATCAGTTCCTGCGCCATGTGGGGGATTGCACCGAAACGGTCCACTAGGCGCTGTTCGAAGGCTGCCACCTGGTCGGCGCTCTCCATGGCGTCGAGTTCGCGGTACAGGTTGATGCGCTCGCTCTCCTGCGGCACGTAGGTGGCGGGGAACATCAGCTCCAGGTCGGTGTCGATGGTACAGTCGTTCACATAGTCGGCTTCGTCGGCAGTCGCTTCGCTGTGCTGCTCGGCAAAGACGTCGGCAAACTCCTCGGTCTTCAGCTCGAGCACGGCCTCGGCAAGCACCTTCTGGTAGGTCTCGTAGCCCAGGTCGGCGATGAATCCGCTCTGCTCGGCGCCCAGCAGGTTGCCGGCACCGCGTATGTCGAGGTCCTGCATGGCAATCTGTATGCCCGAGCCCAGGTCGCTGAAGCTCTCGATGGCGTGCAGGCGGCGCATCGCGATGGGAGTGAGCGGCTTGCCCGGCGGAATGAGCAGGTAGCAGAATGCCTTGCGGCTGCTGCGGCCCACGCGTCCGCGCAGCTGGTGCAGCTCGCTCAGGCCGAATCCCTGCGCATTGTTGATCATGATGGTGTTGACATTGGGCATGTCGATGCCGCTCTCGATGATGGTGGTGGCGATGAGCACGTCATAGTCGTGGTTGGCAAAGTCGATGATGATTTGTTCCAGTTTCTCGGGATCCATCTGCCCGTGGCCCACGACGGTGCGGGCGTCGGGCACCACGCGCTTGACCATGTCCTGCAGGTTATACAGTTGCTCGATGCGGTTGTTGACGATGAACACCTGGCCGTTGCGCGACAGCTCGAAGTTGATGGCCTCGGCCATGAGGTCGTCGGTGAGCGTGCTCAGCGAGGTGAGGATGGGATAGCGGTTGGCGGGCGGCGTGGTGATGGCGCTCAGGTCGCGCGCACCCATGAGCGAGAACTGCAGGGTGCGGGGTATGGGGGTGGCGCTCATGGTGAGGGTGTCAACGTTCACCTTGAGCTGCTTGAGTTTCTCTTTTGTTGCCACGCCAAACTTCTGCTCCTCGTCGATGACGAGCAGTCCCAGGTCTTTGAATTTCACCGTTTTGCCTATGAGCTTGTGGGTGCCTATGATGATGTCGATCTTGCCCTCAACCAGGTCGGCGAGCACCTGCTTCACCTCCTTGGGCTTGCGGGCGCGGCTCAGGTAGTCCACCCTGACGGGGAAATCCTTGAGGCGGTCCTTGAACGTGTTGTAGTGCTGGAACGCCAGCACGGTGGTGGGCACGAGCACGGCGGTCTGCTTGCCGTCGACGGCAGCCTTGAAGGCAGCGCGGATGGCAACCTCGGTCTTGCCGAACCCCACGTCGCCGCACACCAGGCGGTCCATGGGCTTGGCGCTCTCCATGTCGGCCTTGACGGCAACGGTGGCCTTGAGCTGGTCGGGGGTGTCCTCATAGATGAACGATGCCTCGAGCTCCTGCTGCATGTATCCATCGGGCGAGAAGGCAAAGCCTTCTTCCTTGCGGCGCTGGGCATAGAGCTTGATCAGGTCGCGGGCTATGTCCTTGAGCTTGCTCTTGGTGCGGCTCTTCATCTTGGCCCATGCGCCCGACCCCAGCTTGTTGAGCCTGGGCTCCAAACCTTCCTTGCCGCGGTACTTTGACAGCTTGTGCAGCGAGTGTATCGACACGAATATCATGCTGCCGCCCTGGTAGGTGAGCTTGATCATCTCCTGCATCTTGCCGTTGACGGCGGTGCGCAGCAGGCCTCCGAACTTGCCCACGCCATGGTCCTCGTGAACGACATAGTCGCCCACCTCGATCTGGTTGAGTTCCTTGAGCGACAGCGCCAGCTTGCCGCTACGCGCGCGGTCGCTCTTGAGGTTATACTTGTGGAAGCGGTCAAATATCTGGTGGTCGGTGAACACACACACCTTCATGTCGTCATCGACCCATCCCTCGTGCACGGTGTTGAGCACCGGCTCGAACCTGATGTCGTCCTTGCGGTCCTCGAAGATGACGCCCAGGCGGGCAATCTGTTTCTCGCTGTCACTCAGGATGTATATCTTATAGCCACGGGCAAGGAAATCCTTGAACGAGTCGCTGATGAGGTCAAAGTTCTTGTGGTACACGCCCTGGGGGCTGCAGTGTAGCGTGAGGCGGGTGGTGTAGTTGCCGCTGGCCTCGCCGTTGACAAAGTCGATGCGGCGCATGGCGCTGAAGGCCTTGACAAAGCGCTCGGGGTCGACAACGTTATCCATGGCGTGGACATCGCCCTCGCCGTCGACAACGGCGCTCTGGGAGATGTCGCTCTCGGCAATGCCCTTGACACGGCTGCACAGCCAGGCAGCGTCGCGGCACAGCAACATCGTGTCGTCGCCCACGTAGTCGAGCAGCGACAGGCGTTCGGGCCCACGGTCGGTGACGTTGTTCACCACGTGGGCGGCATCGATCTTCTCCTCGCTCAGCTGGGTCTCCACGTTGAAGACGCGCACGCTGTCGATGTCGTCGCCAAAGAAGTCAATGCGATAAGGCATCTCGTTAGAGTAAGAGAACACGTCGAGGATGGAGCCTCTCACCGAGAACTGCCCGGGCTCGTAGACATAGTCCACACGCGAGAACCCCAGGTCCATGAGCTGCCGTGTCACCTCGCCCAGGTCGGCGGTGCCGCCTGCCACGAGGCTGATGGTCGACTGGGTGACGGTCTGCTGCGAAGCCACTCGCTCGGCAAGGGCCTCGGGATAGGAAACGACCCAGCGCAGGGCGGGGCTGGTGTGCCAGCGGTTGAGCACGTCGGTGCGCAGGATCTCGCTGGGCGCGTCCACGCGGCCATACTTGATGTCGCGCTTGTAGCCCGAGGGGAAGATGAGCGCTGCCTCGGTGCCGGCAAGGTTGCACAGGTCGTTATAGATGTACCCGGCCTCGTCCATGTCGTTGGCGATGATGAGGTATGGCTTGTCGAGGCGCGGCAGGCGCGAGAACAGCATGGCGGCAGCCGAGCCGGCCAGGCCGTCGATGCACATCACACGCGACCGCTTGGAGGCCAGCATCTTCTTGATGGCCTTGAGGCGCGCGTCACCGCTCAGCGTGTCACACAGTTGCCTGATGTCCATTATTTCTTGCGGTTCTTCTTGGGAGTCTGCTTCTTAGTGTCGTCGGCAGGTACCGGCTGGCCCAGCAGGCGATTATACTCGCCGGGCTTGGCAAACATCTCGAGGGCGCGGTCTATGGTCTCGTCCTTGCGCACCATGTACTCGGTCTGGCCCTGCTTGTAGTAGTAGCGGTCGATGATTTCCTGGGCCAGCACCTTGGCGATTTCCTTGCGGTGCACGTCCAGGTCGTGCGACAGGTCGTGCTTGAGCATCTTCTCGAGGCGTTCAAACTCCACTGTTGCCGAGTCGTTCATGTAGCCCTCGGCCTGGGCAAGCTTCTTGAGGGCATCGAGGCCAGTCTCGCACACCTTGTCATAGTTGAACTTCGAGGGGTCGATATAGGCCTTGAACTCGTTGAATATCTCGTCGGTGATCTCAAACTGTGACGGAGCGGGGATGCTCTCGTGCTCGGCGGCATACTTAGTGGCGAAGTCAAACGCCCAGTTGTCGCGCACGATGTTGTAGACCAGACGGGTGAGTTCGGGGTAGTCCACCTTGATGTCGGGGGTGATGCCTCCGCCGTCGCGCACCTCACGACCGGCTGCCGTGTGGAACACGGTTGCCAGCGAGTCGGGCCTGCGCTGGAATGTGCCGTCGGGGTTGCGGCGCGAGTAATCAACCTCCTGGATGAGGCGGCCGCTGGGGATGTAGTACTTGGCAACGGTCACCTTGAGCAAGCCGTCAAAGGGGAGCGGACGGGTGCTCTGCACCAGACCCTTGCCAAAAGAGCGCGCACCTATGATGACAGCGCGGTCCAGGTCCTGGAGGGCACCGGCTGTGATCTCGCTCGACGAGGCGCTGCCGCCGTCCACGAGCACTGCCAGGGGAATCTCGGTGTCGATGGGCTGCTCGGTGGTCTTGTATATCTTCTCGCTCTGCTTGTCGCGGCCGCGGGTCACAACCACCTGGGTCCCCTTGGGCACAAAGTGGCCCACGATCTGGATGGCACTCTCCATCAGGCCGCCTCCGTTGCCGCGCAGGTCAAGCACCAGGTACTTGACGTCGGGGTTCTTCTTGAGCTCGAGCACGGCATCTTTCACTTGCTGGGCCAAGTGCTCGTTGAAGGTGGTGAGCTCGATGTAGCCAATACAGCCTCGAGCCACGCCATAGTAGTTCACCGGGTCGACCTTGATGGTCTCGCGCATTATATTAAAGGAGAGGATGCTGTCTTCCACCCAGGGGCGCTCCACGGTGATCTTCACGTTGGTGTTGGCCTGTCCCTTGAGGTGGGCGCTCACGCTGTCGCTTGTCCACGCCGTCACGTCCACGCCGTCAATCTTGACGATGCGGTCACCGTGGCGCAGGCCAGCCTTGGCAGCGGGACTGCCCTTGTAAGGACCGGTGATGTACACGCCGGGCTTGTCACCCTTGCGCTGCTGGATGTAGGAACCTATACCGCCATACTCGCCGGTAGCGATCACCCTGAACTCCTCCTGCTCGCTGGCGGGGATATACTCGGTGTATGGGTCAGTGTCGTCAAGCATGGCGTTGATGGCTATCTCGATCGACTTCTTCGGGTCAATGGAGTCAACATAGAAAGTGTTGAGTTCCTTGTACACGGAGTTAAAAATGTCCAGGTTGCGGGCCACGGCGGCCGCCTCGGCATCTTTCTTGTCGCCCATGGCGGCGGGTACGACAAGAGCCGCCATTAACGCGACGGCGGCTATTTTGATATAAGCTTTTTTCATTTCCAATTTTTCTTTTGCGACCGCTAAAGTACTACATAAAGGGCGAAAAAACGGCATTTCAAGGCATAAAAAAGCCTAAAATGCACATTTTTTTTAATATTTTTGGCAAAAGTGTTGCACAATTCAATTTTTGAGACTAAATTTGCACCGCAATTCACGAAATGCGTGTTTGCAACCCGCTTCAATAGCTCAGTTGGTTAGAGCACATGACTGTTAATCATGGGGTCGTTGGTTCAAGTCCATCTTGAAGCGCACAAAACAAAACATTCTGCTTCAATAGCTCAGTTGGTTAGAGCACATGACTGTTAATCATGGGGTCGTTGGTTCAAGTCCATCTTGAAGCGCAGGAAGAGTCGCAACAGCGACTCTTCTTTTTTTTATCCCCAAACAGTTTCCATCAGTCCAAAAAAATTAGTAACTTTGCAAAAAATATAGTAAATTGCACTAATAATGGACAAGAAATTCAAACGTACACTTGTAACCACAGCGTTACCCTATGCCAACGGCCCTGTTCACATCGGCCACCTGGCAGGTGTTTATGTTCCCGCCGACATCTATACACGCTACCTGCGCCTGCGCGGCGAGGACGTGATCATGATTGGCGGCAGCGATGAGCACGGCGTGCCCATCACCATCAAGGCTCAGAAGGAGGGCGTCACCCCCCAAGATATCGTGGACCGCTACCACAACATCATCAAGAACTCTATGGAAGGACTGGGCATCTCGTTCGACGTGTATAGCCGCACCACAAGCGACATGCACCACAAGACTGCCAGCGACTTCTTCCGCAAGCTCTATGACAAGGGCGAGTTTGTCGAGAAAACCAGCGTGCAGCTCTATGACGAGAAGGCCGACCAGTATCTGGCTGACCGCTATGTCACCGGCACTTGCCCCAAGTGTGGCAATGAGCGCGCCTATGGCGACCAGTGCGAGGCCTGCGGTACCAGCCTCAACGCCACCGACCTGATCAACCCCGTGAGCGCCATCACCGGCAACACTCCCGTGCTCAAGGAGACCAAGCACTGGTACATGCCCCTCGACAAGTGGGAGCCCCGCCTGCGCGAGTGGATCCTGGAGCAGCACAAGGAGTGGAAGCCCAACGTGTACGGCCAGTGCAAGTCGTGGCTCGACGACCATCTGCAGCCCCGCGCGGTGACCCGTGACCTCAACTGGGGTATCCCCGTGCCCGTGGAGGGTGCCGAGGGCAAGGTGCTCTACGTGTGGTTTGACGCGCCCATCGGCTACATCAGCAACACCAAGGAGCTGCTGCCCGACACCTGGGAGACTTACTGGAAAGACCCC
>JAZQPG010000073.1:0-12168 GCA_045628365.1 Sodaliphilus sp.
TTCTCCACTGGAAGCACGGGGACAAAGTCCTTGTCGAGCGTGATTTCCTTGCTGAGCTCGTTGCCGGCAGGCTGCTGCGCGCTGGCAACCAAGGCTGCCGAGCAGGCCAGTGCCATGCCTAGTAATATTTTCTTGTTCATAGCCATTGACTAATGTGTGGTGAATCTATATTGTATATATAGGTATAAAATCGAGTGATGGATGAGGTTATTTCTTCTTGCTGTTCTTGCCCTTGGTGCCGGTGGCCGTGGTGGTCTTGGCATTCTTGAGGGTGTTGAGGCGAGAGTCGATAGCCTCGAGTATCTCCTTCTCCTTGCCCGGATAGTTGCTCTTGAGGCTCTGGAGATAGTCGCGGGCGTCACCCACCTTGCCTTGCTTGATGTAGATGTCGCTCAGCAGGATGAACGCCTTGGCCAGCCAGTAGCTGTGGGGCGTGCCGGCGTCGATAAAGGCGTTGATGGTAGCCTCGGCATCCTTGGCGTTGCCGGTGTTGAACTGCAGCAATGCCAGCTCGTAGGTAGCCTGTGCTCCCTGCTCGCTCTGGGTATCCTGTGCCAGGGTGCTCAGGTCGGTCATGGCGTCGGCAGTATTCTTCAGGTTGACGTTAGCGATGGCGCGGTTGAGCGTTGCCTCACGTTCCTCCGACGAGTTGAGGTTGCCGTGCTCGAGCAGCGAGCTTGCGATCTCCTTCACCTTGTTCCAGTCCTCAAGTGACTTGGAAGCGCGCATTGCTCCCAGCTGGGCGGTGATGCGGGTGTCGTCATTGCTTGCCTGTGCCACGAGTTCCTCGTAGGCCTTGAGGGCCTGGTCATACTTCTTTTGGCGCATCAGGATGTCGCAACGCATCGACATGGCGTCCTCGGCAAACGAGGAGTGCTTACCTGCGCTGAGGGCATCGTCGAGGCCTACCAGGGCGTCGTCATACTTGCCCTTGAAATAGTTGTAGCGGGCTATGTAGTACTTGGCCTTAGAGACGTAGGCTCCGGTGGGATTATTAGCGACATACTCCTGCATGCGGGTGATGTCGGGGTTATCGTCGATGGCGTCCTTCTCGGCTGCCTCGAAGGTGAGCTTGTCAACCTCGTCAACCTTGATTTGAGGTGCACCCTTGATGGGCTTGAGGAAGGCATCCAGGTCGGCAAGCTGACTGCGGTCGGCATAGATGAGCTTGAGGTCCTCGACAGCGGCCTTGGCCTCGTCGCTGCTGGGATAGCTCTTCACGACTTTCTTGTAGGTGTCGACGGCATCGTCGGTCTGGCTCATGTTCATGTACACGATTGCGGTCTGCATGAGTGCCTTGCGGGCCTCGGCGCTCTTGGGATAGTCCTTGATGAGCTTGCCATAGGTGGCTACGGCGTCATTGCCGGCATTCATCGTTGCCTGGATGTTACCCTTCTCGAGCAGTGCCTTGGGCAGCAGCTTGGACTTGGGGCACTCGGCCATCATCTTGTCCATCTGGGCCACGGCCTCGGGATATTGCTTGCTCAGGGCGAGCATGTTACCTATCTGGAACATGGCATAGTCGCGCGAAGCGTTCTTGTCCACCTCGAGCGAGCGGTTGTAGCTGTCCATCGCGCCAGCAAAGTCCTGCATGTTGTAATAGGTGTCGCCCATGCGGGTGTAAGTGTCGCCCAGCACGTCGGCAGGCAGCTGCTTGCTGTCGACAGCAGCCTGGAACGCGGCGAGCGCCTCATCATATTTTTCAAGTTTGAACAGCGAGTAACCCAGGTTGTACTGAGCCACGCCGGCATTTTCGGTCTTGTTCTTGGTTTGCTTCACATATTCCTTTTGGTTCTTGGCAGCCTCCTGCAGGCTCTTGGAATCGCCCTTGCGGTAGAGGGCCTCGGCCAGCCACAGGCGGCTCTCGTTCAGCACGTCGGTGTCGAGGGCACCCAGGTTCACGGCCTCGCGCAGGTAGCCCAGCGCCTTGTCGTTGCCCTCGGCAGTGTTGAGGTCCAGGTTCTGCATACCCAGGTTGTAGAGCACATACTGCTTAGCAGCCATCACCTTCTTGCCGGGGTTCTTGAGGCGGTTGATGCTCTCAAGGGCGGTATCAAAGTTATTGGTGCTCATGTATGAGTCCACGAGATAACCCTCCACGTCGCTCTTATACTTGGAGTTGGGATACTCGTTGAGGAAGTTCTCAAACAGGCGTATCGACTCGCCAAAGTTATCCTGGACGCCCTTGGCCTTGGTGAGAGCATAGTCATAGAACGCGATCTCACGGATATCCTTGTTGATGTTCAGGTCCATGGCGTTCTGGAATGCCTGGGCGGCACCCTTCTCGTCACCCTGCTTGAGGCGGCACTGCGCCATGTACAGGTAAGCGCTCTGTGCCATCTCGTCCTGCTCGGCAGTAGCCAGCCCCATGTGGTCGAGGGCAGCCTGATAGTCGCCGCGCTTGTAATCGAGTACACCCAGCGTGTAAGCCGCGGTGCGGTAAGGCACAGCCTCTTCCTCGGCAGCGCCTTCCATGTAGGCCTCGAGGTGCTTGCGAGCCGAGCCGTCGTTGCCGGTGTGGTAATAGCTCTCGCCGACAATGCGGTTGAGCTCGGTGGTGAAGTAGTCGTTCTTGTCCTCGGCAAGGAGTTTCTTGACGTTATCAATCACGCGGTTGTACTCCTTGTTGTGGAACTGTATCTGGCTGATGTAGTACTGCGACTGGTAGGCCAGCGTCGCGTTGGCATCGATGTTCTGGGAGATGTCGGTGAACTGGGTGAGTGCTTCGGCATAGTTGCCGTCGGCATAGCTGATGTAGGCCTTGTAGAACTGCGCCGCCTGGCTGTAGCGCTTAGACCTCTTCAGCGAATTGTACTGCCTCTGGGCCACCTCGCGTTCTTCAAGCATCAGGTTGGCATAGGCACGGCGGTAAACCAGGTCCTCATCGCGGTCGCCGTCAAGCGCACCGTCGCGCACCAGCGAGTAGCTGTTGAGAGCCTGCCTCCAGTAGCCGCGGTAAAAGTAGTAGTCACCCACCTTGAGCTGGGCCCACTGGGCCAGTCCCGACGAGGGGTGGTTCTCGATGAAGTCAATCAGCGCGCTGATGTCGCCGTGCTCAGCACGTTCAAACTTGCTCAGGGCGATATAATACTCGGCTTCCTCCTGTGCAGTACCGGTAAGACCCAGTCGCTCAGCCTGATTGAGCTGGTCGAGGGCACCGACATAGTTGCGGTTATTGAACATGTGCTTGCCGCGGTCCAGGTAACCCTGCGCGGTGGTATTCATCACCACTGATTGAGCCGACACGGCCATGGGCAGCGCTATGCCTAAGCTCACTAATATGCTCTTAATTTTCATTGAAATCACAATTTAAGTGTTTTAATTTACAAATATACACAAAAACATGCAATCATCCATACCATTCCCTTAAAAATAACTATTTTTAAGACGCAATAGGACACAATAGGACACAACACGGGCACAACACGGGCTCCGGAGCAACCACACGGTCATGAGGATTCTCTCGCAGTTCTCACTGATTTCTGAAATTTTTACCCCGTAAGTTCCACGAGTTTTGCAAAAGTTGTTGTATCTTTGCAGTGTAAAACTTACACTACACATGGACAACAACGACAACAAGGCACGCGTCACCCACAAGGGTGTCGACGGATATTGGTATAGATATGAGCACGCAGCAGTGACCACCGACTGCGTCATCTTCGGCTTTGACAGCACCGAGGGCAAGATCAAAGTCCTGCTCATCGAGCGAGGCATCGAGCCCTACAAGGGATGCTGGGCCCTACCCGGAGGCTTCATCCACATGGACGAAAGCGCCGACCAGGGCGCACTGCGCGAACTGTGCGAGGAAACCAACCTGGAAATCAGCTACATGGAACAGTTCCACACCTTCAGCGACCCAGGCCGCGACCCGCGCGAGCGCGTCATCACCATCGCCTACTACGCCCTGACCCACATCAGCGAAGTCAAGGGAGGCGACGACGCCAACAAGGCCCAGTGGTTTGACATCAACGACATGCCCGACCTCGCCTTCGACCACAAGCAGATACTGCGCATGGCCCAGCAGCGCCTGCGCGAGCGAATCCACTTCGAGCCCATCGGCTTCGACCTGTTGCCCAGTAAGTTCTCCATGAAACAGTTGCAGACACTCTACGAGGCAATCCTCGGCGTGACCTTCGACCGACGCAACTTCGCCAAGAAGATGCTCCACTTCGGCATGCTCACCCAGCTCGACGAGACCGGCCGCCTGTCATCAACCCGCGGCTCCTACCTCTACAGCTTCAACAAAGACAACTACAACCAACTAAAAACCAAAGGCTTCCGCCTAGAATTCTAACCAACCCAACATAATCCACATCGTTAATTAATTATAACACTTTTTCCTCAAAAATTAATTCCATCCCTATGCAAACATTAAAAAACAATTCACTGCTACAAGGTGGCAAATATGAAATTTTAAGCGTATTGGGGCAAGGCAGTTTTGGAATCACATACTTGGCCGAAGAAATAATAGATATGCGCAAGGTTGCCATCAAAGAATTTTTCATGAAAGACCTTAACAAGCGTGATGAAGACGGAAGCGTCACATCCACGTCTGAAGGACGTTTGTATCATTACTATGCCGATAAATTCAAAGAAGAAGCAACTAATTTAGCAAAACTTAACCACCCCAACATCGTCAAGGTACATGAAACATTTGAAGAGAACGGGACTTATTATTATGTAATGGACTATATTGATGGTCAAAATCTTAATGAGTTTATAAAAGACCATCCCATCCCCACAGAAGAAGCTGTTTCCATCGCAAGGGATATAGCAGATGGTCTTATTTTCATGCATGAGAAACACCATATGCTACATCTTGATTTAAAACCCGGAAACATCATGAGACGCAGCAATGATGGACATGTTTTCATAATCGACTTCGGATTGAGCAAACATTTTGACAACGACGGAAAACCCGAAACCTCTACAACTATAGGTTTGGGAACGCCAGGATATGCACCTATTGAGCAGATTGACCAAGCAAAAAATAGAGAATTCCGCCCGTCAATTGACGTTTATTCACTCGGAGCAACATTATACAAATTATTGACACGAGAAACACCTCCAAGTGCATCAGAATTAGTAAGCGATGACGAATTAATCGAACGCAATCTCAAATCAAAAGGAGTAAATGCAACTCTCATTGAGACTATAACAATGGCAATGTTGCCCAATTACAGGAAACGAATCCAAACTATCAAAGCGTTCAAATCTAAGCTTCCAAAAACAGATGAAAGAACTGAAATCTTCTTCAATCAAGAGGAAACTACTTGCTTAAAAGAAGAAATCACAGCACTTACCCAAAAGTGTCAAATACTAACAAACAAATTACAAAAAAAGAGTGCGTCAGAATCCAAACTCAAGGAATTACTACAGGAAAAAACCACATCTGAATCTAAACTCAAGAAAGAAAAAAACCAATTAAACACAGAATATAACAAAGTGTCAACTCGAGCAACTTACATGCTTGTTTCAATATTACTTATAATTATTTCAGGTATAATAGGGATAAGCATGCTGTTCAATCAGATTGAACACAAAAACGACCTTGTAAGAGATGAACGACATAAAAATACCAGTTTGCAAGCCGAATTAAATAGACTTGAAACTGTAACAAGTATCGTTGCTAAAAATACACCGCTAATTATCACCGACGTTGAAGTCAAAAACGGGGGTGAGGAGTTTGGCGAAACAATATACAGTAAAAACACTACATATTTAACTCCAAAAATATCATATATCAGTTTAGTGGACAGTACTTACAAATTGAGTGTGAAATTATATGCTCCATATGGATTATCTACTGGAAAAACCTCACCAAGCGGTTATTCATACTCTGACGAATTCAGTGCTAGCAAAAATGAAGAAAGCACATATATACTATCGGGGTGGGGAAACGAAAAGAAAGGACATTATCCCAAAGGGAAATTTAGATATGAAATATATTGTGGAGGACACTTGTTGTTTACAAAACACTTCTCTGTATATTGAAATCTAGCAACAACAAGAACAAACGGGAGAGGCTGCGTCTTTTGCAGTCTCTCCCGTTATTGGTTCATGATAGGACAGTGTGGGGGTTACTTGCCCATCTTGCCGATGAGGTCTTTTGTCACGCGGTCGAGGGTGTTGCGAATCGAGTCACCTACAATCTTGGTGGCTACCTCGGCATAGGCGGGATCCTCGTTGCACTTTGCCTCGAAGGCTTCCAGCGTTTTGTTGACGGGATGGTTCTTGTCCATCTTTTCCATCTCCTCAACCGACTTGAGGTTCTCAAACTGGGGGATCACGTAGGCAAGCACTGCCTTGGCATCTTTCTCGGCATCGCCGGTAAGCGTGGGAGCTTCGCCTGTAGCAGTTTCCTGAGCTTCAGGAGCCTGAGCAGTTGCAGCGGGAGCCTCGGTAGTAGCCGAGTCACCACCGTTGGCGCTGTTGTCACAATTGCCGCCACATGATGTGAGCGAGAGTGCAGCGATGCACACATAGAGTAATTTCTTCATAGTTTTCATTATTATTTAGTAGTTAAACAGAGGGTTATACAATGCAAATATATATCAACTTCGCCACATGGGCAACAATACCGGGCAAAAAAAGCGCGCGGGAGCCCGGCTTGTCACTGCCATTCCCGCGCGCGATGTCTCTTTTAGCACACTATCATTGCTGCTGGGGCATGCCGCCCTGCTGGCTTGAGCCGCCGCGGCTAGAACCGCCCACCACGTCATCGTTCTCGATCGACTTGTCGGCCTTCTTCACCTTGGCCTTGATCGAACCGAAGCGGTAGCTGATGTTGAGATTCACGCTGCGTGCCACCCACTTGCTTGCATTCCAGCCGGTGTAGTCGCCCTGGGTGGTGTAGCTGCGCATCGAGGTATACTTGCCGCTGAAGGGGTTGCTGGCCTGTAGCTGCACGGTGAGGCGGTCTTCCTTGAGGAACGAGCGCTGCAGCGACAGGTAGTAGAAGCCGTTGCCCTTGGCATAGCCGTAGAGTCCCTGCGCGCCGCCGTTCCAGTAACCGCCGCCAACGCCCAGACGCAGCTTCCAAGGCAGGATCTGTGTCACCTGTGAGAACACGAATGCACGCCAGCGGTCGTTGTCGAGGCTCAGGGCATCGCTGTGGTTCATGTCATAGCCCACGTTACCATTGAGCATGAAGCTGGTGGCCAGCGTGATGCGCCACTGCATGAAGGCGCTCAGACCCAGGTAGCAGTTGTTAAGTTCGTTTTCATAGGTCGACACCTGCTTGCCACCCTCAAGGTACTGGACTCCAACGATCTTGTTGTTGCTGAACGACACGTTGGGGCTCACGTTGAAGGTAAGCTTGGCACCGATGCGCATGTAGGTGAACGAGAGGTTATAGTTGCGGGCGCTCTCCAGGTGAGAGTTACCGAATGTCTTTGTCAGGGGGTCCTCGCGCACCGCCGGGTTGAGGAAGGTGATGCCCGGGCGCTCGATGCTGGTCGAGAAGGCCAGTTTATAGCTGTTGGCCCAGTCGGGCTTAAACTCGATGGCGGCGTTGGGCACCCAGTCGCTCAGGTTGCGGTGGTAGCCTGCCTGCGCCCCGTCGGGGTACTGTGCCTCGAGGTGGCTGAACTCGTAGCGCATGCCGGCGCGTGCGTTCCACTTCTCACGGCTGTAGCTGTAGCTCAGGTAGGCGGCACCCACCTGGGTCATGTGGTCAAAGAGGCGGTGCGAGTCCATCTCGCTGTAGCCGGTGTAGGTGTTAGTGTTCTCGCTCTTGTTCGAGCGGTTGATATACTTCAGTCCGGTCTCCACCTTGTGGTATTGGGCAAAGGGACGGGTCCAGTCAAACTGGGCGGTGTGCTCGGCAAACTTCTCCTTGCCCCACTGCTTCATGGCACTGTAGGGGAAAGGACTGCTGCCTTCCACTGTGCTGTACTCGCTCATCACGTCCTGAGTGTTGCGGCTAGTCGAGAGCATGTAGCTCAGGGTGAGCACCTCGCCCTGTCGGCGGGTGCGGTGCTGGTAATCGGCGCGTCCGTGCAGGTCATAGTAGCTGTTGCCGGGCGTCGTCCCGTTGGTGTTATAGCTGTAAAGGGTGGCTCCGGCGGCACTCTTCATCGTCGCCTGGGTTAAGCCACTGCCCGCATAGTCATAGTAGTAACCGCCAGCGTTGGCACTCAGCAGGTTAAGCGTGTCGGGTTCCCAGCTGGCGCTCAGGTCGCCGTAGTGAACGTTGACACCCGCCCTCGAGTCGTTGAACGAGAAAAACTCGTTGCCAGTGTCGCCATAGGTGGTGTGCTGCTCGTTGAGATTGTGGGCACGGTGCTTGCTCTGGCGGTTGTAGCCATAGTTCACGTTGGCCACCACCTTGCCCATCTGTGCCGTCAGGTTGGCGTTGGCGTTCATGCCGCCATAGATGTCGGCGCCGGCGCCCACGGTGCCGGTCACGCCATTGACCTGTGTGTTGTCAACCATCACGATGTTAAGGATGGCTGTGGTGCCCTCGGCGTCATACTTGGCACCGGGATCGGTGATCACCTCGATGCGCTTGATCATGTTGGCTGGCACGGCCTTGAGCACAGCCGCCAGGTTGTTGCCCAGCATGCCCAGCGCGGGGTCAGGGTGGCCGTTGCGGTATATCTTGAACGACGTGCTGCCCTTGACGCGTATCTCGTCCTTGCCGTCAACACTCACCAGGGGCACCTTCTTGAGCATCTCCAGCACGCTGTTGGTCTTGCTGTCGGCATCGGCCTGCACGTCATAGCCTATGCGGTCAATCTCGGTCTTCACCAGCTGGCGCTGGGCGGTCACCTCGATACCCTTCAGCGTGGTTCCCTCGGTAGTCATCACCAGCGTGCCCAGGTCGGCACGAGGCTGCGCGGAACTCACCTCAAACGGGACGCGAGCGGCATTCATGCCCACAAACGTAGCCTTGAGCTGATACTTGCCGGCCTTGCCCAGTTCCTGGTTGAACGAGCCGTCATCGCCAGTCACACCGGTGGCAACGGCATTGACCGTATCGGCGGCGTTATATATATACACGGTGGCATAGGGGACTGACTCCCCGTTGTTGTCTTTAAGCGTGAACGACACGTTCATCTGAGCCATGGCCATCAGATTGCAGGCCATGCACAAAACAAGGGCTAAGTTTTTCTTGAACAATTGATTAAGTATCATTTCTCAGTCTAAATTTATAACTACATTTTACGGTTTAGGGACAGCGGCGCGGTCCTTGTAGCCGAGACCAGCGCTACTGGCAGCTCCCTCACGGCGGGAGACGCTTTCAACATATTAGACGCAAAGGTACAACAATTTACTACAACAATTATCAATTTAACATTAAAAATAGTTATCAACCCATCATCCTGCAAGTCAAGCCCCGTTATCCACCCGTCTTCCACAGGCTGTCCTTCTAGGCGGGTTCAGTGCCCCGCGGTTCTCCGCGGAGACCTCCATACACCCATCCTCTCCTGTCTTCTCCTGTCCTCAACCTCCTTCATGACTCCAGTTTGGTTAATAATTGTTAATGTGTAAAATTTACACATAGAAAATTTTGTCACGTGTAAAATTTACACTACCTTTGCAGTGTAAAAATTACACAAACAATAAAAACAAGCAACTATGAGCAACTATTCAAACCACAAGAAAGACAATTCAAACGCCCCACAAACCGACCCCAACCATGGCCACAACACACAACGCGACATCACCAACGTTCACAACATCATCATCGTGGACGAGAGCGGCTCGATGTGTTTCCTTGCCCAAGCCACCGTCGCCGGCATCAATGAGACCATCAACGCCATCAAGAAGGCCCAAGAAAAACACGCCGACACACAACGCCACTTCCTCACATTGGTCACCTTTGACTCAGGCAACCGAGAGGAGTGGGTGCGCGCCATCATCAAAGACCAGCCCATCAATACCGTGGACAAGTTCACCGCCTACTCGCCCTGCGGAGGCACGCCCCTCTATGACGCCATCGGCACGACACTGTCGACAATGCACCGCAATATCATGACTGACGCCAACGCAACCGCAGTGGTGACAATCATCAGCGACGGCATGGAAAACACTTCACATGAATGGACAGCCTCCCAAGTAGTGAAACTCATCGACCAGCTCACCGACGAAGGGTGGACATTCTCCTACATGGGATCGGACCACGACGTGCAGTCGGTAACCACGTTCCTGCACATCCACAACGTGGTGGAGTTCTCCCACGACGAAACGGGCGCTAGCAACACCTGGCAGCGCGACATGTCGGCCAAGATGAGCTACTTTGACAACCTGTCGAGTGACAACTACCGTGCGATGTCGGCCGAGCAACGCCGCCAGGAGCGCAAGCGCATGTCGGGTAACTTTTACCGCAACCGTGTCACCCCCGACAACATCACCACGCTGACCGACAACGAGATACTGGTGTTTGGATACCACGTGAGCAGCAAGCACACGAGCGGTTTGGCAAGCATTGCCACCGCCAGGTTCGGCGCCATCCCAGGCAAAACCGAGGGACCGCAGGGCAGTTGCTACGCCATCCCCACCGCGGGGACATCGCTACGTCAAATCCAGTACGCGGTCGACAAGTTCCTGCGCTATGCCGCCTGCCACCCCGAGAAGCAATTCCTGGTGACCGCGATAGGCTGCGGTGGTGCCGGGTTCACACCCAGAGCGATTGCTCCCCTGTTCAGGAACGCCATCAGCCTAGAGAACGTGAGCTTGCCCCATATATTCTGGGAGCTCCTGGGACTCAGGCAATAATTCCGTAAGGGTATGGAAGGAAAGAAATTACTCGAATTTAGTATGCCAGTGACCATGCAAAAAATTTCTTATAATTTTGGATAATTTCTTTCCTTCCCCTCCGTGTGATTATTCTAATTATTTTAATTTCTGGAGGTTGTAAAAGATCCGCGTGAGATTATCCTGTTGCTGTGCGGTTGCCATTCACCAGTGTCCGGTAAAAACGTCTCGGAGTTTTTGCCGGACACTGGTGTAATTGTTCCTTTTGTTCCTGTGTCTAAAGAAAATTGTCATTTTAAAGGGCAAATGCTTGCCCGTGTCAAGAACTTGCAGTAAATTTGGGATTGTAAAACTCCCAAAACAACAACAGCATGAAGAAACTTATAGCCACAGCAGTTGCAACAGTCGCCCTGACAGCTTGCAACACCACCGCAAGCAATGACCAAAGCGCCGCCGAGCAGCAGCCCAAGGCGCTCATCCTCTATTACTCGCAGGAAGGGTCTACCAAACATGTAGCCGAGACTTTGCATGATATGCTTGAGCTTGAAACCGACATCGAGGCTATCGAACTCGAGGTTCCATACAGCGGATCATACGACGAAACCATCGAGCGTTGCCAGAAGGAAATGGAGTCGGGTGAAGTTCCTGCGGTGAAACCCATCAAGGCCGACCTGAGCAAATATGATGTTATTTTCCTGGGATATCCCATTTGGTTCGGGACCTACGCTCGTCCCATTGCAGGACTCGTCAAGAACGAGTCGTTCAAGGGCAAGAAGGTGATCACGTTCTGCACCTTCGGCAGCGGCGGCCTGCAGGCAAGCACTGCCGACTTAAAGAAAGCACTGTCCGATGCCGAGGTCGTTGAGGGTTACGGCGTACGTGCGGTGCGTCTTAAGACCTTGCACATCGAGTTAGAACGCTTCCTTTGCGAGCAAGGTTTCCATGGCAGCATCAAGCCATTGCCTGAATTCCCTGAGCAGCACCCGGTAACCGATGAGGAAAAAAGCATATTCGACCAAGCGTGCGGCGACTACAAGTTCCCGCTGGGCACACCTGTCACCGCCGCCAAGCGCGAAGTCATCTTGGGTACCGAGTACCTGTATAATGTCGACAGCAAGGATGCCGACGGCAATCCCGCCAAGTCGCAGATATATGTAATCGTTCCTGTGGACAAGGGCATTGACGACAAAGAGCTGAAGCCCGAATTTACTCAAGTTATAAGATTATGAAAAAGACTCTCATCATGGCCGTGATGACGCTGGCAATGGCATCGTGCGGCAAGTATATCAGCTATACCGACACCTTTGAGCACGATGGCCTCAAGATGTTCTATGCCGTTGAGGGCAAAGGCAAGCCTGTGGCCCTCATCCACGGCAACGGCGGCAGCCACAACGACTTGGAGACAGCGCAGCGCCAGCTGGCGCAGGCGGGCTACACCGTCTATGCCATGGACTCGCGCGGCCAGGG
>JAZQPG010000074.1:0-3312 GCA_045628365.1 Sodaliphilus sp.
CCGCACGACCTTCCGCACGACCTTCCGCGCGACCTTCCGCGCGACCTTCTTTTAATCCTTCTTTTAATCCTTCTTTTAATCCTTCTTTTAATCCTTCGGCGCGACCTTCGATGCGGGCAGTGTCCATGATATCGTTTTGGATCATCTGCTCGTTGAGGTGTTCAAAGTAGGCGTGTTTTTCCTTTTTGCTCATTGCCATATACTCCAATTTCTTCTTCGCTTCTTGGAGGCCTGGCGCAGTCGTGTTGTCATCTATATCGCCGTCTTTGAGGTATTTGATCCATTCCTCCAGGTGGTTCTCGGCAATTTTGTTGAATGCGTTCACGCGTATAAGGTAATACTCGGGAAACACCTCGCCAGGAGTTTTCATGCGGATGGCATTGTCCTCCTTTGTAGAAATCTGCAACGTGTCGTCCTTGGTCATGCCACGGAAGGTGGTCTGTCCGCGATACACGAAGTCCTCGCCTTTGCCCAAGTCAAAGTACAAGATGCTGATGGAGTAAACCTTCTTCACCTGGTCGTACTTCTGCCCCAGGGTGATGTGTTCGGTAATCGCTTTGGCAACGCCGTAAAGTATGCGCTCGAGGAAATAAATTTCTCGGGTGAGCTGTATTTCCACGAGGATTATCTCGTCCTTGCTGTTGCGGGCTTTGATATCGACGCGGTTGAACTTGTCGCTGGCGTCCATCTGGTTACTCTCGCTCTCGAGAATCTCAACAATGGTCACTTTCTCACCCAGGAGAACCGTGATGAGCCCTTCCAGAATGCTGAAATTCTCCTTGTCGCGCAAGATTTTCTTTGCCGCCCAGTCAAAACGTATGTATTTATTTTCAGCCATAGTTATGCATTTTGTGCAAAAATATATAAACTGCGTCACATTTACAAGAGTTTAGCAAAATTTATGCAAAAAAAGTGGTTTATCACAACTTGTGGAATCTCTAAATCGTTACGGTTGTTAGTTGTTCTTTTTTGGTTTAAAGCAATAACGTGTTAATACAGATGAAAGTATAGATGAGCCAATGGCATTGATGCTTGTCGTGCTATGGGTTGCCATGCCTCCCTCCCCCATGTCAGGGCTGGAGGACTAGGCGGTGGTTTCTTATCACCAGTCCGCGGGTGTCGTCGGGCACCTCAATACCATGCAGGTTGAAGGTGCGGTTGTCGCCTGCCTCCTCGGCACGTATGTCATCGATGGCCGAGATGTCGATACTAGAGATGATTTCATCAAGTTCGGGCAAATGTTTTTTCATCCAGTCAACCTGGAAGATGGCGCTGGTATAAGTAGTGAAGACGCTGTAGCCATAGAGTTGGGCTGTGAGTGCTCTGGACTGGTATATGGGGCGCGACATGGAGGCGGCGTATCCGTTGACAAATCCGTCGATGTCGCTGAGTAGCGTGGCCTTCACCTCGTCCCACTTGCCACGGTAGGCACGGCGAAACGTGGCGTCCTTGTTCTCGAGCAGGTCAACGAAGTAAAAGTCGCGCATCATGTGGTAGCGCGAGAATGTGTTGACACCCATCTCACGCGACGAGTCAAAGTCCCAGAGGCACCCCATCTCGAGGCGACTGCCGTCGGTGCTGTCGCGCTTGGTCACATAGAGGTTGCTGCCCCCGCTGTCCCACGTGCCCAGGATGTCGTGGGCCAGCAGCCACGAGGCAAATGACTCTACGTCGATATACCGGACATAGGTACTCTGCTTTATCGACTGCTCGGCACGGGTGATGTAGTCCTGAATGTAGCCTTGCTGTTCCTCGGTGACCTCGTCGCCATCAGGATACTTGAAAGTCCATGCAAAACGCTGGTCAAAAAAAGGAGTGTTGAAATACCTTTCCTCGTTCCACCAGTAGGCATCGCGCTCCACGATGAAACCGCTCTTGTCCACGTCCAGGCGACAACCGCGGTTGCGCTTCACGGTCTCTATCAGCAGGTACAGCCCCTGGTACTCGCCGTTAATCACCACGTTGCAGTATTGCCACCGCGGCGTCCACTGCAAGCCCATTAGTTCGTTCACCTTGAAGCCCACGATGGTGTTAAAGGTGCGGTCATCGCGCAGCAGACGCCACTCGCGGTCCATGCAAGCAGGATCGCCGCGCATGAGCAGGTCGGCCTTCTTTTGCAGCTTTATCTTGTAAGGTTTCTGGTCCTTGAACGCACTGGTGTTGCCGGTGATTTTGATGGTCATGCCGGACTCGCCGTCAAGATACTCACCCGAGTCATAGAGCGTGTCGGCCAGCATGGTGATGACCATGCGACCCGGCACCTTGGTGGCGTTTGTCGTGCTGTGGCCGATGCAGCCCGGCGGATGGTCCACGTAGTCACACGTGGGCATCACGCTGTCAACGGTGTTGATTTGCATCACCGGCAATTCAATGGCATGCAGTGCCGACAGCGAGCAGTCAGCCTCGGCACGGGCAGCAACCGATGCACCCACCATGCACAGCAATAACAATATATGTCTAATTATTACCTTCATCTGCTCCAAAATGAAATTATGATGCAAATTTAGCAAAAAAAATCGAAACCAGATCTATGGGGTGTCGCACATAATGCTCGTGAACGGCACCGAGATTTCGCGCGTGACCGCCCGCAAACCAACTGCCTGAATCAGTTTTCACCGTAAAATAAGCGCGGTGGCTGTACCTGCATTGAGGTCTAGTCACCGCGTTCGACTTTATAACGGGATTAACCCCGGGAGGGGATAAGGATTATTTCTCGTCATTCTTGGCTTTGAGGCAAGATACTGTGAGATAGATGATGAGAGCCACATACATTGCCACAGCAATCCAGTTGGTAGTAACCTCGCTCAAACCATGCTTGTAGTCGAAGCCGAAGAATACCATGCCAGCACTCACTACACCCATGAGGGCACCGCCGGCGATGAAACCGCTGGCGAGCAGAGTGCCGCGCTCGTTGCGTGCCTTGTTGACCTCTGCATTCTTGCTGCGTGAGCTGACAAACCAGCTAATGATACCGCCCACGAGCAACGGAGTGTTGAGCTGCAAGGGGATGAACATACCCAGAGAGAAAGGTAACGCAGGAACGCCGAGCCAGTTGAGAAGCAGAGCAAGGATTGCGCCCACGATGTAGAGCAACCAGGGTGTGTCGCCACCCATCATGAGAGGATCGATAACGGCTGCCATCGCATTGGCCTGGGGAGCAACGAGAGCGTTGTCGCCCACAAAGCCGTAGGTCTTGTTCAGGACAATCATCACTCCACCCACGGTCGCTGCCGAGAGCAGTGTGCCCACAGCCTTCCATGTCTGCTGTTTAGCAGGGGTTGTGCCCAGCCAATAACCAATCTTCATGTCGGT
>JAZQPG010000075.1:0-7478 GCA_045628365.1 Sodaliphilus sp.
TTCAACAAGGCCGGCAAGTACACCGTGAAGCTCGTCGCTTCTAAGGGCGAAGAGACTTCAGAGGCTGTTAAGAACGAATATGTAGTGGTTAGCGCTGCCGCTCCCAAGGCCCACATCGGCCTTCCCGATGGCGCTTACAATTCGCCCTATGCCTACGCATTTGTTCCCGTTGGCGTGCCCATGACATTCGTGGACGAGTCGACAGGCAACCCCACATCATGGAAGTGGAAATTTGAGGGTACCGACGTTGCCACCAGCACCGAGCAGAACCCCACCGTAACTTATACCGAGGCCGGCAAGTATGGCATGGAACTCGTTGTTGAAAATGCCGCAGGTACCGACCGCGACTTCCTCGTTGAGGCAATCCAGGCTGGTGGCGAGCAGGAAGTATGGAACATCGCTCCCGAGGAGATTGAGGGCATCGGCGGTATCGGCCTTGGCTGGTATGGCAACTATGCTGGTACTAATTATGTGGGTATGAAGTCGTTTGCCGAGAAGTATGGCAAGCCCATGACAACAGCGACCGTTAAGGGTGTTTCGGTTTACTTCGACGACGTTACATCAGAGGATCCCAACGCCGAGGTTACCCTGACACTCAATGCTGTGGGACAGGATGGCATGCCTGGCGACGTGCTTGCAAGGAAAGTCCTCAAGGCTTCAGAGCTGCAGGTTAGTGCTACCGATATTCTCCCCACAACATTCGTGTTTGACACTCCTGTTGAGGTTGAGGATGAGTTCTTTGTGGTTGTTGACGGCATGAACGACGTTACCGGTTACTATGACAACATCAACATCCTGTGCGTTGCACGTGGCGCTGATGCTCCCAGCAGTACTTACCACCTGCTTGAGGATGAGGATGACAACTACACAGCACTGGGCACTTACACTTGGGTTAAGGAAAGTGACGAGGGTGTTTCAATGTGTGTTGCTCCCGTCATGAGCTATGTTGATCCCATCACCGGTATCAACGACCTCAACGTGAACAAGGTTGAGGTTAAGGGTGTGTATGACATCATGGGCCGCAAGCTCGCTCATCCCGCCCAGGGCATCAACATCATCGATGGTAAGAAGGTCCTCGTGAAATGATAGGTTCACTGGGATAAAACCCTTCCCGAGATAATTGACATGGGGTCCCGATGGCAACTGTCGCCGTCGGGACCTCCTGTTTTGTGCGGGCTCAGTCGGTGACCGCGAAAAGCAATTTGCTCCGAAATGGTCCGAAAAAAAAGTAAAAAAAGTGTTGAAACTGTGTGATTATTGCAAAAATATGAGTATCTTTGTAAGTTACAAAGTTAGTACTATGGGTGTACTATGTTTTGTAATGAACATAAATTACTGAATGATAATAATTTAAAAAGATTATCGCCTTATGATGAAAAAATTTCTCCTCATCGTCTGCGGCTCGTTTGTGGGCGTGTTCTTAGCGTTGATGATATTCTCGGTAGTATCAGTCGTTATGTCATTTGCCATCATCGGCATGGGTGCCAATAAGGGTGCCAAGGCTCATGTGGGAGAGAAGGCCATCTTGCATCTCGACCTTAGTGGCGTCATTGAAGAGCGTGGCAGCGATTCCGCTATGGACTTCGTGGGCATGATGCAGGGTACACACGTGGAGAGCACCGGTCTCAACACGCTGGTTGCCGCCCTGAGCAACGCCAAGGATAACGAGGATGTCAAGGGTGTCTATATCGAGTGCAACGGCGTGATGGCAAATCCCGCCACGCTGAGTGTGCTGCGCCGTGCGTTACAGGACTTTAAGAAGAGCGGCAAGTTCGTGTATGCCTACGGCTACATGGGCTATACCCAGGGCGATTACTATGTTGCCAGCGTGGCCGACAGCCTGTTCCTCAATCCCGAGGGCGCTGTTGACATCCATGGCCTGGCATCGGCAACTCCTTATCCCAAGAAACTGCTCGACAAGCTGGGAGTGGAGATGCAGGTAGTGCGTGTGGGCACTTTCAAGAGCGCTGTGGAGCCTTACATGGTCTATGAGATGAGCGACGCCAACCGCTTGCAGCAGGAAGTGTACCTGGGCAACATTTGGAAAAATATCTCAGACTCTATAATCACCAGCCGCAAGCTCAATGCTGAGGCTTTCAAGACCTTGGCCGACGGTGTATTAGTGACCATGGCTGCCGACTCGCTGGTTAAGAATAAGCTCGTGGACCGTCTCGTGTATCGCAACGAGATGGAAGACCGCCTCAAGGCTCTCACCGAGGTGGGTGAGGACGAGGACCTGAACCTCGTTACCCCCGGCGACCTTGCCGGCGACCTCGAGGCCGAGGCGAGCGGTAACAAGATCGCGGTGCTCTATGCCGTGGGCGAGATTGACGGTGCCGACAGTCAGTTCGGTGGCAACACGGGCATTGACAGTGAGGAAATTGCCGAGGCTGTGCTGGAACTTGCCAAGGACGATGACGTCAAGGGACTCGTGCTGCGAGTTAACTCTCCCGGCGGCAGCGCTTTTGGCTCTGAGCAGATGTGGAAAGCCCTTGAGGACTTCAAGAAGACAGGCAAGAAACTCGCCGTGTCGATGGGCGACTATGCGGCATCGGGCGGTTACTATATCTCATGCAACGCCGACCGCATCTTTGCCGAGCCCACTACCATCACCGGTAGCATTGGCATCTTTGGCGTGATTCCTTGCTTCCAGCAACTGGCCGAGGAGAAGCTCGGTATAAGCACTTTCGTGGTGAAGACCAACGAGAATGCCGACATGGGCATCTCTAATAAGCGCTTAACCCCCGTGCAGCTGGCTGCGATACAAAACACGGTTGATCGTGGATATGATACCTTCACCAAGCACTGTGCCGATGGCCGCCATGTCACTCAGGACACAATCAAGGTGATTGCTGAGGGACGTGTGTGGGACGGACAGACTGCCAAGACCATAGGACTGGTGGATGAACTGGGCGGCCTGCAGGAGGCTATCAAGTGGGTGGCTAAGAGTGCCGGCCTCAAGGACGGTGACTACAGCACCCAGAACTATCCTGCTCCCGCCGATGAGTTCCAGACGTTCATGGACATGATAAACACGCGCAGCGAGGCACGCATGCAGCAGGAAATGGGATTCTTCTATGAATACTACAAGCAGGTCATGGGCCTGCTCAACAGGGATCACATGCTGTGCATCATGGAGCAGCAGGTGGTTCTCTGATAACGAAAACGAGACGATAACACATCACTAAACACTGCGATGATAGACTTTAACCGGTTCCTTAACAAGCAGCAGCGCAAGGCAATTGTCAACGCCATCCTGACCCCGTTCTCGTGGGCCTATGGCGCTGGCGTGTACCTGCGCAACCTGGCGTTCACCGTGGGGCTGCTGCCTCAGGAGGAGTTTGAAGTCCCCGTGGTGTCAGTGGGTAATATCACCGTGGGTGGTACGGGCAAGACCCCGCATGTAGAATACATCATCGAGGCGTTGTGCCGTCAATATAATATAGGTGTGCTGAGCCGTGGCTACAAGCGCGCCACCCAGGGTTTCATCCTGGCTACCGACTCGTTGTCGCCGCGCGACATCGGCGACGAGCCGTTCCAGATTTTCCACAAGTACAACGGCCTGATCACGCTAGCCGTGTGCGAGAACCGCCGCAAGGGTATCAAGGAGATGCTGCGCATCAATCCCGCCATCAACCTCATCCTGCTTGACGATGCCTTCCAGCACCGCTATGTGAAGCCGCGTGTTAACATCGTCCTTGTGGACTACACCCGCCCGCCTTACAATGACGACCTGTTGCCGCTGGGCACCCTGCGCGAGCCACTGCACCGTCTTGTTGACAGCGACATCGTCGTGGTTACCAAGTGCCCGTCCGACATCAGTCCTATGGGTCTGCGCGAGGTGAAGGAAAACCTTGACCTGTACCCGGCCCAGAGTCTGTTTTTCTCTAACATACGCTATGCCGATCCCGTGCCGGTGTTCCCGGTGCGCAGCCCGCAGTTGCCGTCGCTCACGTGGCTCCAGCCCGAGGACACGCTGCTGTGTGTCACCGGCATCGCCAATGCCAAGCCGCTCGTGAAGTACCTGCGTCGCTTCAATGCCAATGTCAAGGTGATACACTATGACGACCACCATTACTTCACCCGCGCCGACTTTGACTACATCTTCAACATCTTTGAGGGACTCGAGGGACGCCGCAAGTTCATCATCACCACCGAGAAAGACTCGGTGCGCATCCTCAACAATGCATACTATCCGCCCACGATGCGCGACTGCATCTTCTATATCCCCATCAGGGTAGGGTTCCTGGAGCAGGACAACACCGACTTCGTGAGCGAGGTGGTACACCGCATCAAGGGAGACCCCACGGTGATTTGACCGTGACATGATAATTTGATTTTCATCTATTTACAAAAATAATAATAACCACTAATATTTAACTTTTAAGAAATGATACAAGAAATCAATTGGCTTGAACGCATAAACGAGACAGCTTCTTTCCTGAAGGAGCGCGTGGGCAAGATGCCCAAGACTGCCATCATCCTGGGTACAGGACTTGGCGATCTGGTTAACCACATCAACATCGAGGTTTCTATCCCCTACGAGGAGATCCCCAACTTCCCCGTGTCAACAGTTGAGGGCCACAGCGGCCGACTCATCTTCGGTACACTGGGCAGCAAGTATATCATGGCCATGCAGGGCCGCTTCCACTTCTACGAGGGCTACTCGATGAAGGAGAGCACTTTCCCCGTGCGCGTGATGAAGGCTGTTGGTGTTAAGACTCTCTTCGTCTCTAACGCTGCCGGCGGCATGAACCCCGACTTCAAGATCGGTGACCTGATGATCATCACCGACCACATCAACCTGTTCCCCGAGCATCCCCTGCGCGGTAAGAACTATGAGGAGCTCGGTCCCCGCTTCCCCGGCATGGTGGACGCTTACAGCCCCCGCCTCATCGAGAAGTGCCGCGAAATCGCTAAGGCTAACGACATCCGCGTCGTTGAGGGCGTTTACGTGGGTACACAGGGTCCCACTTTCGAGACTCCTGCCGAGTACCGCTACTTCTGGCGCATCGGCGGCGATGCAGTGGGCATGAGCACCGTTCCCGAGGTTATCGTGGCTAACCACGCCGACATGGAAGTGTTCGGTATGTCAGTTATCACCGACATAGGCGCCGAGGGTGTCGTCGAGGAGGCTACACACGAGGAGGTGCAGGCTGCCGCTGCCAAGGCTCAGCCCTTCATGAGTTTCCTCATGAAGGAAATCATCAACCAGTTCGAAGAACTCTAATTGAAAAAATAGTTTGGAATATCTAGAAATTCTAGAACACTAGAAATTCTAGATATTCTTTTTATATCATGTTATGAACGAAACCGAAATCTCAACTCTGGGCGAATTTGGCCTGATAAAAGAACTTACAAAGAACTTCTCGCTCAAGCACAAGAGCAGCGTGATGGGCGTGGGCGATGACTGCGCCATCCTCGACTATAGCGGCAAGGACACCGAGACACTCGTCACTACCGACCTGTTGCTCGAGGGCATCCACTTTGACCTCACCTACGTGCCCCTGCGCCATCTGGGCTACAAGGCATGCGTGGTGAACTTCAGCGATGTGTATGCCATGAACGGTGTTCCCCGCCAAATCACCGTGTCGCTGGGCATCAGCAAGCGCTTCACTATCGAGCACATCGCTGAGCTATATGACGGCATCCGACTCGCGTGTGAGGAATATGGCGTGGACCTCGTGGGTGGAGACACCAGTGCTTCGGTGACAGGCCTCATCATCAGCATCACCTGCATTGGTGAGGGCGTGAAGGGGCAGACCGTGAAGCGCAGCGGAGCACGCGACACCGACCTGATATGCGTGAGCGGTGACCTGGGAGCGGCCTACATGGGCCTGCAGCTCCTGGAGCGCGAGCGCGAGGCAGGGCAGGGCGTGCAGGACTTCCAGCCCGACTTTGCCGGTAAGGAATACATCATCGAGCGCCAGCTTAAGCCCGAGGCACGCCGCGACGTCATTGCCGAGATGGCCCAGCTGGGAATACATCCCACGTCGATGATGGACGTGAGCGACGGCTTGTCGAGCGAGCTGCTCCACATCTGCCAGAGTTCAGGCGTAGGTTGCCGTGTCTATGAGGACCGCATCCCCATCGATTACCAGACCGCTATCATGGCCGAGGAACTCAACATGAACCTCGTCACTGCCGCGATGAACGGCGGCGAGGACTACGAGCTACTGTTTACCGTGCCCCTGCACGAGCACGACAAGATCGAGCAGATGAAGACAGCCAAGCTCATTGGCCGCATCACCAAGCCCGAACTGGGTGCTTACCTTGTGAGCCGCGACGATGCCGAGCTCGAAATCCGCGCCCAGGGCTGGAACGCCTTCACCGAGTAAGTATTATTACTCAACGATACAATAAACACAAGCACGGGATCTGTCACTGGGCCCCGTGCTTGGTGTTTTTTAAGTGTTAGCTATCTTCTCGGCCAGTGCATTAAGTTCAAGGCACTGGGTGCGGGTTATTGCTTTCTTCTCCATGTGATGTGCCCATGGGCTTATTTGAAGCAGCAACCCTTGAGAGCAGGCATCAAAGCTTTCGCCCGATGGCTTGTATAGCTCGGGGAATCCGTTTTCTCGCAACAGGATGATGCGGTATCCTCGGTTCATCGCTTCGCGCAGCACATCTTTTTCCTTGGGTGCAATGGCTGCACTCACCAGCACACCACCTCGCTCGCCGCATGCCAGCCACTCCTCGCGTAAGCGGGCATTTTCCTCTTTTGTGTATCGGCGGTGCACGATGACAGCAACCTTGTCAGGAATGTCAAGCAGGAACCGGTTGCCCACCACCTGGCACTTGTGCCCGGCAATCTCCATGTTGTGTAACACGGTGAAAAACTGCGGGTTCAAGCGCTTAAGGAGCAATCGCCGAGGGTTATCGTCAAGGTGTCTTTTCCAGTTGTTAAGTTGCCCCTCGTGCAAGAGTATCTTGTCATTGTAACCTTTCTCGAAGAGGACTGGACGTTTCTCCTCAACTTGCTTTCCCTTGGGAAAAGCCAAGGGAACGGTAGCTACAATAGTTCCCGTTCCCGCAGTTTTTCCTGCGGGCAATGGGGTTAATCGCCACCAGGCTCTGCTACATCCAGTCTTGAAACCTCTCACCACCAACCCCAGGTGCTTGCCTGGTGGCATATCTACTTTTACACTTACAATCAAGTGGATGTGATCGGGCATGATACAAGTTTTCCACACGGTCACCTGAGGGTAGTACTTATTGATCTTGGGAATCTCCTCATTGAGAATAGCATTACCTAATTCGGAGCACTCAACCCTGGGGGAGTCTACATCGCCTCTTAACTCTCCAAGCAATGGCGTGTGCCCATCGATCACAAGAGTAAGCATGTAAACGCCTTTACGGTGATAGTCGTGCCAAGGACTCCTCCGTTTCATAGAGTGCTGTGTTTTTTTCACCTCTATGCCTCTTGCTATGGCTTCGTCTCAAGTCGGAGGCCAAGCGGTCTTAGGAAGACAATACAA
>JAZQPG010000076.1:0-4105 GCA_045628365.1 Sodaliphilus sp.
CAAGAGCATTCACTTGCCTTATGGCGTGGTAACCGTAGGCAACGAAGCGTTTGCCGGATCGGTCGTAGAGGGCGTGTGGATGCCAAGCACCATGTTGAGTTTTGGCAAGGACGTGTTCAGCAACTGTGGATCGCTGAAAGATGTGGGTATCAATGCCTCGACACTTCCTTATTTTAATGATTACATGATGAGGAATGCCCCAGCCAAGGCTACCCTGCACGTGCCCTATAGCGCCATTAACAAGTACCAAGGCACCGGCAAGTTCAGCGGCTGGACCATTACCAACGGCTCTTATGACATAGGTACCGACATCAATTCCAACTCAAGCATACGCAAGCCCCACAGCGGCTACACAGTGGTCAGCACCAAGGCCGAGACCATCGACGGCGTGCAGTATCAGGGCCGCGTGCGCTACGACTCGTGGTATCCCAAGTGGGGTTCAACCGAGCTCAAGATAGCAGCAAGCGTTACTTTTAATAATAAGAAGTATATCGTTACCAGCGTAGGTCAGTATGTCGTTGACAATTACTCGGGCAACGGCGGCTCTGGCAAGTACAAGGTAACCTTAGGCGCGAATGTCGACACCATCAGTACATACGCATTCTATGGCGAGAAGCAGATGAACGCCCTCACCCTTGGTCCTAATGTGACTTACGTGGGCGACTATGCATTTGCCAACACTGCGCTTGCAAGTGACCTCTATTTCTCTTACGGATTGAAATATGTGGGTGCTTACGCGTTCAGCGGCACTCCCATCAAGATTGTCTCTATCCCCTCGTCGTGCAGGTCACTGCACTACTACTTCATTGCAGGCACTCAGAGCCTCGAGCACCTTTACATCAACTGTGACTACCCCTTAGATTACCAGTGGGGATTCCACAACGTCAACAGTAAGGCCTCACTGCATATACCCAGAGGTCCTGAGGTATCCAAACACTTCCGCGATAACACTGCATGCAAAAGCACATTTGCAACTTTCGGGACTGATGCTTACGACTTCTCTTATCGTGACAAAAAAGACAATACAGCTTATCACATGACCGTTGTAAGTGCTGCGCCCGTCACGGTTGATGGCGTCACATACGCCGGCAAAGCTAAATATGTGTATGCATCAGGTATTAAAGATAATGCGCTGTATACTTATGAGGGAACAGACTATGAGGAAGACATCACCAATGGCGGCAGCAAGAAATATCTCATGACCGAGATGGGATATGCCTTGTGTAGTGGCGCTCAAAGCATCGAAAATATAAATTTCCCTAAGTATCTTGAGACAATTGATGAGGCCGCATTTTTGCGTACAAACTTAACATCAATCAAATTGCCCAACCATCTTAAGAAGATTGGAGAGGGCGCTTTTCATGGTACAAAATTAACCTCAATTGAATTCCCCGAGAGTGTTGTCGAAATAGGCGATATGGCATTCAGTAAATATGATGATGACATTTTCATCACATCGGTCATCTCACACAATCCCGTACCTCCTACAGCTGGGGAATATCTATTTGATTATGACACCTACACTCGAGGAACTCTCCAGGTACCTGCCGAGAGTGTGGGCAAATACAAGGCAGCCACAGGCTGGAAAAACTTCTACCGCATCATTCCCATTGGCGGTGTTGTTACCGACAAGGGTGACGTGGACGGCAACGGCGTGGTCGACATCAGTGACGTCAACATCCTGCTCAACATCGTGCTGGGCAAGGATAGCGCAAGCAAGTATAATGGCCGTGCCGACGTTGACGGCAGTGGCAGTGTCGACATCAGCGACGTCAACAAGACACTCGACATCATGCTCGGCAAGTAAAGCGACACCCCACTAGGGGCGAGCAACGATACCATCCCACGACAAGGCATCGGCCACAACCGATGCCTTGTTCTTCTTTTAACATCGCCCCAAATTGCCATCAAAGGGACAGTCCCCCTGATGGCAATTTCCACAGCAAAACAATGGAGCATTACGGCAAATCACTGCTAACCGTACCCCAAAATCTGACTGCAGAACCGTCACGCTGAAACCATCAAACTAAAGCATCCCGTGGAGTCATTATTCGCTTGACACCACGGGATGTTTATTTCGTCGAGAGCTGAGGATCAACGGCCAGCGCCCTTGCAGTCGGGACATTTACTCCTGCCCGAACCTCCGCATCTACCACAATTATCAATATAGTCACAATTGTAATCATTAAAGTCAGGATCCCAATGAGAGCGTGCACATGTCATTCCACTGCCACCACATGCTGAACATTTAACTCTGCCAGAGCCTTTGCAACGGGCACAGATGCTACCCTTGACGGTGACTTTTACTTTGGCACTGAATTCGTCGCACTTCACTGTGACTTCGCCGCTCTTGCTGCCGCCATCATTGGCAGCGGCGTTGATGGTAAGGGTCTTGCCGTCGACGCTTGCAGTGATGTCGCCGGTAACTTCGGTAGTGATGTTGCCGCCGTCGGTATCGATGTTGACGGTCTGTGAGCCGCCTTCTTTCTCAAACGTCACGCTCTCCTGGTCAACCTTGATATATGTAGCCTTGATATTCTGGATAACAGGGATGCACAATGACATGCCGCCACAAGTGACCACAATCGAGTCAGTACGCACAGCCTGAGTATCGTTAGCCAATACACTATAAGACATGATGCTGTCAACCATGGTAACAGTGACCCAATCGGGACTATGAGTGATTTCATACTTCTTGCCATCACTCGACAAGACAATACACCCCTCGTTAGCTTCTTGCTCGGTTTCGATCTCCTGCGTGCTGGCAATGAGATAACTTGCGTTGTCACAAGCAGTAAAGCCAATCAAAATAGCTACCACTGCTGCAATCCATGATAAACGTTTAGTCATGTTCATTTCAATTGATTATTTATAAAGTTAATATTCCGATTGCAAAATTAATAAAAACCCGGCGACAATGCAACAATCCGTATGGTACATATTGTTACATTTACACGCAGCAACATCAGCAATGTCGTTTTCACCAACTTCAACCACCATGCCCATGGCTTGATTTTACACCATATTCAATTTTCAAAAATTACATTAACTATTTTAAAATCAATATTTTTTCAAAGATATGGGATTTTTTCAACAATAGACAAAATCAATCACTATTATTTTGTTATATAGAATTTATAATATACTTTTGCCACGAAAAATCAACCTTCTAGAAATTGAAACATAGAAAACAAAATATAGTTTAACTAATAATCAAAATCACAATGAAAAAAGGAATTTTAGGTATTTCTGTCGCCGCAATCGCACTTTGCGCTAATGCACAGACTACAGAAAACGAGACCGTTGAGTACAATCAGTACGGTCAGAAAGTTGAAGCAATCCCCGCTCAAGCATCGTTCCAGGACGGTGTCATGGTATTCCAGAACAAGGAGCATGGTTACAAACTGTGGTTTGACACCCGTGTACAGGCCGACGCTGGTTTCTTCTTCGGTGGTCCCGACTGGACTAAGGACGAGAAGATCGACGGCAAGCTCAATCCCGACCACATCGGTAACGGTGCAACCCTGCGCCGCACCCGTTTCGCCGTAAAGGCTCAGCTCGGTAAGAACTGGTATGGTGAGATCGACGCCGACTTCACTCGCGGTACATTCGAGCTCAAGGACGCGATTGTTGCTTTCACAGGTGTTGAAGGTCTCGAGATCAAGGCCGGTAACTTCAAGGAGAACTTCTCTATGAACCGTAACAGTACTTCTCGTTACCTCCTGTTCATGGAGCGTCCCATGGCAACTTACCTGGCTCCCTCTCGTCACCTTGGTATCAATGCTACTTATGATAATCCCTACGTTTGGGGTGCATTTGGTGTATTTGGTCCCGAAGTTGAGGGCGAAGCTCTCCAGACACTCTCAGAGGATGCTAACAAGGCTGGTCAGAACGAAGGTCTTTCTTACACTGGTAAGCTGGTTCTTCGTCCCTTCGGCGGCAAGGGTGACTTCATGCTGCACGTGGGTGGTGCTTACTCTTACCGCATGCCCAAGACATCGGCTGAGGAAGGTTACCGTTGCGTACGCTACAGCACTCGCAACTCCACAAGCATCAACCGCAAGAAATATGTTGACACCGACGTGATCACTGGCGTTGACCATGA
>JAZQPG010000077.1:0-15140 GCA_045628365.1 Sodaliphilus sp.
GTCGGGTCAGATGTTTGCCTACGGCTTCCTTCAGATTCCACCTCGCGGTGGACACCCTTGCCTTCGGCTGTAGCCTTCCCACCGTTAGGGCGGCTTGGGGACTTGCACCCGTTAGAATACGTTCGTGCTGGGCGAACTAAAAAAAATCACCAATAGTGAAACTACTAGTGATTTAGAAAATGGAATTGCCCATACCTCTGACGGTAACACCGCCCGGAAACCGGGTCTTGTTCCATTTCATGATGCAAAACTAGAAAACTTTTTTGAAATTGCAATAGGAAAAAGAGAAAATGTTAATGATTCTGTATACTATATTCCATTAAAGTACAATAATTCCGACATTTCGACCACTTCAACCCCGCAAGAGTCAAGCATTAAAAAGTCTCATGCTAAGGTAGAGGAGCAGAGTGAGCACATGGCAAGTGAGCCATTCCTAACGATGCCGAACTTGAGGAACGCACGGTAAACGGCAAAACTGAGTATTATTACAACGGCGAGAAAGTGAAGACCACCCAGGAAGGAGAAGTGGCATGGTACTTTGCTCTCAAGAAGGGCAACAGCGGTGATAGTGGCAAGAAGCTCACCGACCTTGACCATGTGGCATATGACCCCTACCAGCACTCTGGCGAGACAATGCTCAATGACCAGTTTACTACTGCCTATGACCGTAGCTATCTTGTTACTTGTTCAAGATGTAGTCTTCCACGGCATTGACGTCGGCAATATCGACTGAGCCATCGGCGTTGACATCAACGGGACTGTACAGTTTCCTAGAGTCTAGCTTACCCAAAACAATGTCAAGCAAAAGGTTGACGTCTTCAACATCAACCACCATGTCACGCTTAACGTCGTAGGGGTACATGTCGCGCACTCCACACAACAACTCACTGTAATACTCATAGTTGCCGTCACCAGTCTTCATGTAGGCAAGCGGGTCGTTATATCTGGTCATGGGTATCACACTGAGGAAGAGCGAAAGCAAGTCACCGCGCTCATCACTATAAAAGCCTATACCCTCGACAATGCGTCCCTTGTTGCTGGGAGCCTTGACGTAGTAACATGTGCGGTCAACCAGCAGACAGGAGTCGGTGGTCTCAGTAACAAAAGTCTCAAATGGCCAGTCGCCACTCTCGTAGTGAGTCCAGCGCTCGTAGAAATCTTGATGGGAATTGAAGTCATACTTCATTGTTTCGCCTTTATACACACCGGGCAAGCCCCCGAAATACGTATTCTCGCATCCCACATTGGCTACCTTGCGGGTGTAAACCACCTTGCCATCCTCGCGCATCACTGCATAGAGTATTGTGGTTGAGTAGTAATGATCATCCGTGTCATAGTCCCACGAGTCGCCAGTGCGATACAGTTTCTTGTATTTCACGTCATCGATAATTGTATCACCTTGGAGTTTGTAGGAGTAAGGCGTTACATACCGGCTACCATACCCTCCCCTGACATAGTGGCAATAGCCCCACTCGTTGCCCTCGCGCACCATGCTCACATAGTTATCGGTAGCATCTTCTTCAAGCACCTGCACCTTAGCCCACTCGCTATCGGTCAAATAGTTAACCTTTGCCGAGTGCGGAATAATCACCCTGAAGTCGCCCTTAAATCGCAAATAAAGATTATTGAGGGTTTTGGGCGGCAGGTAAGAGTGAATGAAGAGGGTGTCCAGGGCAGGATTGGTTTGCACCCAGCCATCATAAAGCATAGTAGTGACCGCTGGCAAATCCACACGGGTGAGCTTGGGGCACTCTTGGGCCGGACCGTTTATCGTGCGTACTAATCCCTGGATATCAAGCGTTACCAGATCCTGACACAGGTAAAATGCACCATAACCAATGCCGGTAATATTGCGCGGAACCACCACATGCGCAGGGGTTGCCGAGAAAGCATACCCCGCGATACCAGTGACATCACGGGCATAGGTCGTGTTCTTGCAGCCGGCAATGATGGCATTGTCCTCAGTGTCGATGATGGCATTGCAGTTGTCGCGCGAGTCATAGCGTGGGTTTTCGGGATCCACGGTTAGACTTTCGACGCCGGTAGTACCTATCATCATGCCGTGGTCTATGCTCTTTACCGAAGCAGGAACATGAAACGACTTGAGCAATGGCAGGCCATTGACCAGATAGCGGTCAATCATCTCTACCTCATCACCCACATTAATGCCTGTGACAGGAGAACCTTGGAACCATCCCTGCTGCTCAGTTGACGAGAAACAACGACGAGCATTAAAGTTTACCGTAGTAATGCCTGTTTTGCCGAATGCGTTAGACGCAATTTTCGCAACATTCTCGGGTATAGTGATTTGAGTCAAGCCAGTGCAATTCAAAAAAGCATTCGTCCCAATCTCCTGTACGTTATCGCCCAGCACAACATCGGTGAGGCCCGTGCATCCCGCGAAGGCGTTAGCATCAATAATTGTAACATTATAAATGTTGCCGTCATACTCCACCGTTGACGGAACGACAATGTCACCCACATATTTCGCCGCATTCTCGGCTGTGTCGGTCGAATAGCATGTGAGCATCACATTGGTACCCGAATTATAGATATAGCACAACCCTCCTACCTCAAAAAATTTGAGAGCATGGGCCTCATTGCTGACGCACAGCAGCATAACGACGAACAGAAAAATAATCTTTTTCATAGGCTAACATTTGCATTTATGTTGCAAATTTAAAAAAAAAGAGTTCCCGGCAAATAAGGAATGGGGAAAATCCATAAACTCAGTTTATACCCACCTATATCTATTCATTTGCGAGCCAGATAGCCAATCCAGGCCCAGGGGCGGCGACGGTTGCGATAGTCAAGATTCCCCTGGTTGAGATAGGCCTCGCGCTCGAAGGAGATATTATAGTAGGCTCTCATTGCATCCCTATACACGCACAGCCTCACGAGCCACTCTATCACATACCACAAATAGAAGAACACGACTAGCATCTCAAGCTGCTGCCACGTGTGGATAGACTCGTGGTTTACAACGACTTTATCCAATTCACCAAACTTCCTCTTAGCAAACACCACGCCACAGAGGTTTATTGCCCTGAAGTTACCCAACGGGATAATAGTATTGTAAATCACTTTCATGGCTATTTATACAAGAAGCTACCGTCATGCACAGGGGTTGTGCTGGGAGGATTGGTGTCATCAAGCACACTGTTCACGATGGGCATGAGCTGCTCCTCGATTGCTGGAGCAAGCAGTTCTACAGCAGCCTCACGATACTGAGGACGCACAACGGCCTGGACCACTGCCATTATGCCGTCGGTCAAGTCTTGCTTGAGCTTAGCAACCACTTCGGTATTGCTTGGATTCTCCGATTTAACCTTCCCAAAACCAACCACCTCGACCTCATCGACATTGAGCGATTCATCGCCATAGCTGGTGTGGACATACATCTTGGCCAGCGTGGGGGTCACGTGGATATCCAGCAGCCTGCTCACCATGCTCCAGTCCAGGCTATCGACAAGCATGCGCTGTGCCATGGGGTGGCTTGCCACAACTCCCAGCGCCTTATCCCAGTATTTGCGACCAAGCGCCTGTACCATCACCGGCACAGCGTCCTCGAGCAGCGCCCTTGCCTCGCCTTGGTAAGGATGAAGCATAAACACCGAGCAGTCCTTTTTTAACTTGTTGCCCTTGAGGGTAATCTCCCTGTAAGGATGCGGATAACCGGCAAGCGCGCCAGTGCACACGTCTATAATGGAGTCGGTCTGCGCGCTGTTGTATCCCACCGCCGCGTCGTGGATGTGGGTATGTCCGGTAAACACCAGGTGTACACCTGCCTGCATGAGGGCGTCGCGCGATGCCTGGCTATCGTCAACGACCGAGGTAGCAAGCACTTTCTCCTCCTTGAGGAAGTGCGGGACAAGGTGATGGTGCATCATCGCTATCACGTTCTTGCCCTTGTGCCGGGCGGCCTGCTCGGTTGCCCACTTGATGGCTGCGCCGCTGTCGCCGTTGCTGTCGATGCCCAGCACCACCAGCCCCTTGACGGGCTCGCACACATAGCTCAGGGAGTTACTGTCACGCACCGGGCTGTCGTAGCCATAGTCGGCATATAACTGAGCAAACTTCTCCTTGCTCACCTCACTGCTGATGTCGTGGTTGCCGGGAATGACAAGAACTGTTGTCCCTTTTGCCTTGACAAGTTCCAGACCCCCCACTACCCACTCATGGCTGGCAAGGTCGCCACGGTCGGTCAGGTCACCGGTGATGATGAGCACCTGGGGTGGACTCTTCATGATGTCGACAAGTGTTGAATTAAAGATCTCGGCACTATGGGTGAGCAACTTGCGCTCACCTTTAGGCAGGGTAAGCGTGTCTGATACCGCATTGGGTTGCACGACGTGTATATCACTGAGCACCACAATAGTAGGCGACAGCTTAGCGGCCATGGCACACAGCGTGCCTGTCAATAATATGATAAGTGATAAGATGTATCTCATGTCAGTGTGTGACGTGGGGACAAAAAGGTCTGCAAGCGACCTCCCAGTACCCACGTGATATTGTGTTTGGATGATAAATCAATAGTATTTCTCGGTCTCGGGAGTGTTTTGAACTTCCTTGGTCATGCTCTCCTCAATCTCCCTGTCGATGCGCTCAAACTCTTCGCTCGAGTTGCTCTTGTACTCAGGAACAAAGCGCTTCATCGAGTATACCATGTTGTGCACATTGCCCTCATGGGCAAAGTCGACGATGCGCTCGATGTTCTCACACACGTTGCGGTAGTCATATGTGCGCACCTTGGCAATCATGATCTTCTTGTTGACGGTGGCAGAGGTCTTCTCCTTGTCGTTGAGCAGCTCCTCGTAGAGTTTCTCGCCGGGACGCAGACCCACTTCCTCAATCATGATGTCCACGTTGGGCTTGAAGCCTGCCAGAGAGATCATGCGGGACGCGAGGTCATAGATGCGCACGGGTTGGCCCATGTCGAAGATATAAATCTCACCGCCACTGCCCATGCAGCCCGCCTCGAGGACGAGCGAGCAAGCCTCGGGGATGGTCATGAAGTAACGTATGATATCCTTGTGGGTAACGGTTACAGGACCGCCACGCTCAATCTGCTTGCGGAACAAGGGAATTACCGAGCCATTGCTACCCAGCACGTTGCCAAATCGGGTTGTGATGAACTGGGTGGTCATGCCGCGCTTGGCTGCATCAAAGAAGAGCGACTGGCAATAGATCTCGGCAAGGCGCTTGGTACATCCCATGATGTTGGTAGGATTCACCGCCTTGTCGGTCGACACCATCACGAACTTATAGGCACCGTGCTTCAACGCCAGGTCGGCAACGTTGCGTGTACCCATCACGTTGGTCAGGATAGCCTCGGTGGGGTTGATCTCCATCATGGGCACATGCTTGTAAGCGGCAGCGTGGAACACAAACTTGGGTTTATACTTTTCAAAGGCCACCTCCATGCGGTCGTGGTTCTGGACATCGCCCATGAAGAGAACCACATCGGCCTCGGGGAAGTTGCGCTTCATCTCGAGCGACAGGTCGTGCATCGGCGTCTCGGCCTGGTCAACGAGCACGATGCGGCCGGCCTGGTAGGTGGCCAGCTGACGCACGATCTCGCTGCCTATCGAGCCACAGGCACCGGTGATGAGCACGCATGCACCCTTCACGTTGGTGCTCACAAGCGAGTTGTTGAGCACGATGGGCTCGCGACCCAAGAGGTCCTCAATCTCTACTTCCTTGACAAATGTCGAGATGTTGCCCTTCTCCTTGTCGTCCTCGAGTTCAAACTCTTCAACACGGTTAAGAGCCAGTAGCGCAATGTTGTTGCCTATGAACACATCGGCCATGCCGCCTCTCACCATGTCACGGCGGTTCTCGTTGAAGATCAGGGCATAAATGCCTTGTTCTACAAAGAGGTTGGGGGTTGTCTCGGGGTCGTAATAGTACACCTTGAAGCCATTCACCTCGCCTATTCCCTTGGAAGTCTTAGTGCTAAGCAACCCCACGGGGTCATACTTGCCGTCAATTTCATTTTTGAGCGCATTGGCAAGAACGAGCGAGTTGAGCGACGTGCCCAGCACCAGCACCTTCTTGCGTGCAGTTGCACCAGCCGCCGTGATGCGCATGTATAGGTATTTGATACACAGGCGTTCTATCATCATCAGCGAGAACGCCATGATGCCTATCACAAATATATTCCAGAAACCATAGGGAGCGTCATGCGTCGCCAGATAAGCAAACGCATTAACAGCCATCAGCACCAACGTGGAGATGCACACCACCATGAACGTGCGGTACAGGTCCTCTATCACCGACAGGCGGATGACACACGTGTAGCTCTTGCTGATGAATATCACGATGAAATACACCACGAGGAACACACCCATAGTCATCGCCACCTCAGGCATAGAGAAGTCCTGCGGGCTCACGTAATAGTCCTTCAGCTCCACAACTATAAAGCTAGCTGCGATTATCAGCAGGTCTATCAGCAGAATTATCCACCTAGGGGTTGTCTTTAGCTTAAATGACTTAACTAAACTTGAGTCAATAATATGGTTTAAGATACTTCCAATCATTTGATTCCTTGTAAATTCAGTTCACATCCCGGCAAAGTCACCATCACGTGTGTATTAGCGCTATAGGACTTGCCATGATACATTTAATGCACAAAAATACAAAATACATCACAAACTTCCTAATATTTTGGTTAAAAATAATAAACAATTTATATTGCAAACGTTTTAGTTGCACAACATACAGATTATTTAGAGGATTTTCACTACCTTTGCAACCGAAAACTGTGGCGCGACGGCTTACAAGCCGCTGCGTTATAAGCATGAACTATAATCAGCAAAACGCTAACAAAGCAATTATGAGCATAGACATACAAGCTAACAAAGAACGTTTCTGCGAACTCTTGCGTTCCACCGGACGCGAGGGCGTGGAAGACCTTATAGAGTATCTCGAGGACGGGAAAAACGACTTCTTCAACGCTCCCGCCAGCACCAGGTTCCACCTCGCCGAGCGAGGAGGATGCTGCCAGCACTCGCTCAACGTGTGTGACGCAGGCCTGCAGCTGCGCGAACTGGCCATAGCACGCCGCCCCGACCTGGCCCATGACCTCAAGCGCGAAAGCGTCATCATCGCCACACTGCTCCACGACATCAACAAGAGCGACATCTACAAGCCCGTCATGAAGAAGGCCAAGAACGCCTTTGGCATGTGGGAAGACGTGCCCGGATGGGACGTGGACTACAGCAACCTCCCCTTGGGACACGGCGAGAAAAGCGCCATCATGGCCCTGTGGAGCGGACTGGAGATCTACGAGCACGAGCTCATCGCCATCAGGTGGCACATGACCGCTTGGGACCTCGCCTTCCAGAGCCCCGAAGCCAAGAACAACATCAACACCGCACGCGACAAATATCCTCTGGTGGCACTGGTGCAGCTGGCCGACGGACTGGCGGCAAATATCTACGAATTCACCCTTTAACCCCACCCGATAACATTCACAGCATGAAAAGATTATTTTCACTAGCATTCTACATTGTCCTGCTTGCCGCAGTGGCACAGGCAATCACACCACAGGAAGCCGTAAACCGATTCGTTGGTGACGCGTCGATGAAACACGCGTCGGTGGGCGTCATGTTCATGTCAATCGACTCGGGCAAAGTGATTGCAACAGCCAATCCCGACCTGTCGGTAGTCACAGCTTCCACAATGAAAACCATCACTTCGACCACTGCGCTCGAGACGCTCGGAGGAAATTTCCGCTTCGAGACCAAGGTCTACATCCAGGGCAAGGTCGAAGGAGACACCCTGCGCGGCAACATCGTGGTAGTGGGCAGCGGCGACCCCACCGTGGGCACCGGTTATATCAAAGGCATTGCACATTTCCCCACCGAAATCGCCAATGCTCTTAAGGAAAAGGGCATCAAATGCATCGAAGGCAACGTGGTGGTTGACAACAGCCTCTACCCCACCCCCTACTACAGTGACTGGTGGGACGCCGGCGACCTGGCATGGGACTACGGCGCAGCAGTGTTCCCGTTCAGTTACCGTGACAACACCATCATGGTGCACTATGGCATCGACAAGCGCGGACACATTGCCGACGCACATTTCTCTCCTGAACTCCCCGGCGTGTCTATCCTCGACAAGACCAAGCCCGGTGTGCGCAACAACATCTCGGAGGAACTAGAATATGGCAGCTCGGCTCTCGTCATCATGGGCGAAACCGCTATGGGCAAGGGCAAGAACCGCTTCAGCAAAGAGGTGGCCAACCCCCGTCCCGACATCCTTTTCCAGGGCGACATGTACAAGGCCCTCAGCACAGCAGGAATCACCATTAAAAAGAACAATATCAGCACCGGGGAAAAGACATTGCTCCTCACCCACAAGTCACCCGAGCTCACCGAGATTGTCACCTCCCTGCTCGACCGCAGCGACAACATGTACACCCACGCTTTGTTGCGTGCCGTTGCAGTGCGCAGTAGTTCCTATAAATCAACCGGTGGCGACCTTGACGGCGCAGGAGTGCAGGTAGTGAAAAGCCTCTTCAAGAAATGGGGCATGGACGAGACAGCGCTGTTCATGCGCGATGGTAGCGGCCTTGCACGTGTGAACCGTTGCTCGGTGCACCTGTTCTGCGACATGCTGCGCAAGGTTGCCGACAAGAAATACAACAACCAACGACTCACCGACCTCATGCCTCGCGCCCGCAAACGCATAGGCACCCTGCTACCCAAGACATCGCTCTTCAACGACGTGTCACTCAAGAGCGGCAGCATGAGCGACGTGCAGTGCTTCGTGGGTTACTATCCTGCCGAGAATCCAAAGATCGTGTGGGCAGTGCTCGCCAACAATTACACTTGCTCGCGTTCCACCTTAAAAGACAACATCGACCGACTGCTCATTGGCGCGTTATTGGAACAATAACGGCTTTTATTGGCAAAAAATTTGCTTAGGTCAAAAAATAGTATTAAAATTGCACAATAATTTAAAACGCATCACCAATGAATCACAAAATATCGACTCTTCTCACTAAGTTATACGAAATCGAAGGTCTGCTCCTCGTGGCCGATCGTCACGGCGAAGACACTCCCGTTCAAGTGTTTAAGCGTGTTCAGCAACACGTCCAGGAACTCAACGAACAATGCAAGACACTCACCGCCGACGAGGTACCCTCTGCTCCCGACACTACCGTCGAGCCCGAACCCGTGGTTATTCCACAACCCGTCGTGACTCCCGAACCCGTGGAGACTCCCGAACCCGTGGTTGAAGAGACTGTTGTTCCCGAGCCCGAAGAGACTGTTGTTCCCGTGGAAGACCGCGAGCCCGACGAGGACATCGACTTTGAATTCATCTATGACGAAGACAAACCCGAGGATGAGGCAACACCCATCGTCTCTGAACCCAAGCCTGTGGTTGAACCCGAACCCGTGGTTGAACCTGAGACAGTGGTTGTACCCGAACCCGTGGTTGAGCCCGAACCCGTGGTTGAACCTGAACCCGTGGTTGAACCCGAGACAGTGGTTGAACCCGAGACAGTGGTTGTACCTGAGACAGTGGTTGTACCCGAGACAGTGGTTGTACCTGAGACAGTGGTTGTACCTAAGACAGTGGTTGAACCCGAACCCGTGGTTGAGCCTGAGACAGTGGTTGAGCCCGAACCCGTGGTTGAGCCTGAGCAGAAACCGGCTTCACCGTTCAACGAGGCATTTGCACGCGCCATGGAAGAGGACGACGACATTTCGTTTGGTTCTCCCATGAGCGACAGCTACTACACCCCCACTCAGCGCGAAACCGAATATATCACCCCTGTTCAGAAGCATACCGAGGACACCGTCGTTGCGGCTCAAGACGAGACCCACGATTTGCCACCCGTGCACCACAGCCAAGCCGAGGAGCACACCGACATCTACAACGACGCTCCCGTCTACAACGACTACAATGACAGTTTCTATGACACATATGACGACGACGATGCTCCGGTACACCGCATCAAGGACGAGCCCCTGCCCGATGACCAGCAGCCCGTATTCCTGCAGGACGTGACCTACCAGCCCGTGGTTGAGACCCAGCCTGTCGTAGAACCCGAGACCGTCGTAGAACCCCAGCCCGTCGTTGAAAGCGTAGCGGCACCAGCACCCGTGGCACCCAAGCACGAACAGCCCAAGAAAGACCTTAGCTCGCTGTTCACTATCAACGACCGCTTCCGTTTCCGCCGCGAGCTCTTCGAGAACAATGACGACAACATGAACCGCGCCATCGAGCTCATCGAGACCATGCACTCGCTGGGACGCGTCAAGAGCTACTTTATCTACGAACTCGACTGGGACGAGCGCAACGAGGACGTGAAGGCATTCTTCGAGATCGTGGCTCAGTATTTTGAATAATCAAAAGAACCCAATGGCAGGCAAACTGTACATAGTTCCCACCCCGGTGGGCAACCTTGAAGACATGACGCCTCGTGCAGTGACCGTGCTGCGCGAGGCTCACCTCATACTTGCCGAGGACACCCGCACCAGCAGCGTGGTGATGAAGCATTACAGCATCGACACCCCGATGCGCAGCCATCACAAGTTTAACGAGCACGAGACACTACCGGGCATCATGGACATGCTCGAGGCGGGCGACACCATTGCCCTGGTGAGCGATGCCGGCACTCCGGCCATCAGCGACCCCGGATTCCTGCTGTCGCGCGAATGCCGCCGCCGTGGCATCGAGGTGGAGACCCTGCCCGGCGCAACAGCATTTGTGCCCGCGCTAGTCAACTCTGGCCTTCCCTGCGAGCGATTCTCCTTTGAGGGGTTCCTTCCGCAGAAAAAAGGACGGGCAACCCGACTGGCCGAGCTCAAGGAACAACCACGCACGATGATTTTCTACGAATCGCCCATGAGGCTCGTCAAGACACTCACCCAGCTCTCCGAGGTGATGGGCCCCGACCGCGAGGCCAGCGTGGTAAGAGAGATTTCAAAGGTACACAACAGCACCCACAACGGCACGCTTGAACAACTAGTGCAATACTTCACCCAGAACACGCCGCGAGGCGAGATCGTTATCGTGGTGGCAGGCTGCAGCGCACAACCGGCAGCCAAGAAGGTTGACAAGTATGCCCAATTCAAGAACAAGAACAAAATTAAAGACAACAACGATGAATAAAATTAAAGTTTTCGCACTGTTTATCGCATTGCTCGCATGCATGCCGTCGTGTCACGACGAGGCCACCAGCAGCGGCAACGACAATGACTCGCTCAACAACGAGCTCACCGACTCGCTGGCAACAGCGCTAGCCGAGAAGGACAGTCTCATGACCCTCATGAATGACATCAATGACGGGTTTGCCCAGATCAAACAGATGCAAGACATCATCACCACTAGAGACCTCAGCAGCGAAACCGCCGACCGCAAGGCACAGCTGCGCAACGACATGATGCTCATCATCCAGAGCATCGAGCAAAAGAAAGCACGCCTCAGCGAGCTCGAGAAGAAACTCAAGCAGTCAACAAGCTACAGCGAGTCGATGCAGAGGACCATCACCGGACTCAAGGCACAGCTCGAGGCACAACAGGCAATCATCAACCAGCTCAAGGCCGAACTCAAGGCGGCACACATCGAGATCTCTAACCTGAACACCCGCGTGGACTCGCTCAACACCGTCAATGCCGACCAGAAACGAGTGAACGAGGCTATCACACAGGAAAACGCAATCATCACACAGGAGAAGCAGGAAGCACAGGAGCAGGCAACCAAGGCCACCAACGAGCTCAACACCTGCTACTATGCCGTGGGCACTAAGAAGCAGCTCAAGGACAACAAGATCATCGAGACCGGTTTCCTGCGCAAGACCAAGATCATGGAGGGCGACTTCGAGAAGTCTTACTTTACCAAGGCCGACAAGCGAGCACTGAGCAAGGTGAACCTGCGCAGCAAGAAGGCCGAGCTAATGTCTAAGCACCCCGCCGACTCCTACACCATCGAGGACGGCCCCGACGGCAAGGTGCTTCACATCACCAACCCGACAAAATTCTGGGAGCTTTCTAACTTCTTGGTAGTAAAGATTGACTAACGATTAAGCCCCCTTTATCAAACACAGATAGAGGGGGTCTGATTAATAAACACCCGCACAGCCAGGGAGATTTTCACTTCCCGGCAGAATTCACTGGCAATTATCATAACCTCCCACTAGACAATCACACCGACAATGAAAGAATGGATAAACAGCGTACTCGTGGAGCACTCGGCCGTACAGGCCGTGATAGTGCTCTCGGTGTTGTGTGCCGGCGGTCTTGCCCTTGGCAAGCTCAAGGTGCGTGGCATATCGCTGGGTGTTACATTTGTCTTCTTCCTGGGCATCCTTGCCGGTCACCTGGGATTATCCATCGACCCGCAGATGCTGCGCTATGCCCAGGACTTCGGCCTCGTGCTGTTTGTCTATGCACTGGGTCTGCAGGTGGGTCCCGGCTTCTTTAACTCACTACACGACTCGGGACTGTCACACAACCTGTTGGCACTTGCAGTGGTGTTGCTGGGACTGGTCATGACCGCCCTGCTGCCCGTGGCATTTGACATCCAGCTGCCCGACGCGGTGGGAATCATGTGCGGAGCAACAACCAACACTCCCGCGCTGGGTGCTGCACAGCAAACGCTTTCCCAGATGGGCCTATCGGCATCGGGCGCCGCACTGGGATGTGCCGTCACCTATCCCATGGGAGTGGTGGGAGTCATCATTGCCCTGCTTTTCATGCGCAAGCTCATGGCCAAGACCCACCGTCTCATCATCGTTCCTGACGACGACGATGCCGACACCACTTTCATCGCCGCCTACCAGGTGACCAACCCCGGCATCTATGGCAAGAACGTGGGCGAAGTGGCTGTGCTGAGCCATCTCCAGTTTGTCATCTCACGCCTGTGGCGCGGAGGACACGTGAGCACCCCGTCGTCCCAGACCGTGCTGCAAGAGGGTGACCGCCTGCTGGTGATCACCAACGAGCAGGACTCGGAAGCAATGAAAATCCTCTTTGGCGAACAGGAAAACACCGACTGGAACAAGGACGACATCGACTGGAACGCAGTGGACAGCGACCTCAGTTCACAGGCGATACTCATCACCCAACCCAATATCAACGGCAAGCGGCTGGGATCGCTCCACCTGCGCAAGCACTACGGCGTGAACATCAGCCGCATCAACCGCAACGGAGTGCAGCTCCTGGCCACACCCGACCTGCGGCTCCTGCTGGGCGACCGACTCATCGTCGTGGGCGAGAGCCAGTCGATAGCAGCCGTGGAGAAGGTGCTGGGAAATGCCGTGGCATCGCTCAACGAGCCCAACCTCATCTCGGTGTTCACAGGCATGACCATCGGTCTGCTGCTGGGATGCATACCCATCGCGCTGCCGGGCATCAGCATGCCCGTGAAACTGGGTCTCGCCGGCGGCCCCATCATCGCCGGCATCCTGATGGGAACCTTCGGGCCGCGCATCCACATGAACACCTATACCACCCAGAGTGCCAACCCCATGCTGCGGGCCATAGGCCTGGCGCTGTACCTGGCATGCCTGGGACTGGATTCGGGCCCCGACTTCTTTGCCACCGTGATGCGCCCCGAGGGGCTTACATGGGTCGCGGCGGGATGTGCCGTCACCATCGTGCCGGTGATCATCGTGGGCATCATAGCGCTGCGGGTGATGAAGATGGACTATGGCTCGGTGTGCGGCATGCTATGCGGCGCCATGGCCAACCCCATGGCTATGGCCTACTCGAGCGACACGCTCGCCAGCGACCGGCCCAGCGTGGTGTATGCCACGGTTTACCCCCTGAGCATGTTCATGCGAGTCATTCTGGCCCAGGTCATCCTGCTGGCACTGCTATAAACCTCTACACCTCCATTCTGTACCATATCTTTCACACACATATATTAATATAGGACCTCAAAACAACAAAAACAGATAAACAAGAATAATCTCAATAGATGAGTAGTAAGACTAAAGGATTTATCATAGCTATGGTATCGTCATGCACCTTCGGCATGATACCATTGTTTTCCAAGCCCTGCCTGGACGCGGGCATGGGCACTCTTGATGTCATCACCCACCGCTACGGCATCGGCTGCCTGGCCATGCTGGTCATCATGTTGTTCCAGGGCTTGAACCTCAAGATCACGTGGCAAGACGCCTGGCGCATCTTCATACTCGCCCTGTTCAACAACCTGGGCGCTTTCACTCTCATATACGGATACAACTTCATGGACACCGGGGCAGCAACCACCATCCAGTTTTCCTACCCAGTGTTCACGTGCATCATCATGATGACGTTCTTCCACGAGCGTCTCACGCTGCGCACCGGGCTGGCTATCCTACTGGCTGTCATAGGCGTGGCGTGCCTGTCGGGGTACAATCCCATGGAGGGCAACATCTCGTTCCTGGGCGTGTTCATCGAGTTGATGGCGGGACTCACCTATGCCATCTACCTCGTGCTTGTCCCTGTCCTCAAGATCAGGGACATCGAGAGCAGCAAGTTGACTTTCTATGTCTTCTTCCTCTCCACGCTGCAACTCCTGGCGGTGTCGCCGCTCGACGGTGGCTTCACCCTGGCAACCGACGGCAACATGCTAACCAACCTGCTACTGCTGGGACTCATCCCCACTGCCATATCCAACTTCACCCTCATCCTGGGCCTCAAGCGCATTGGAAGCACTCTCACCTCCATCCTGGGTGCGATGGAACCGCTCACTGCCATGTTGATAGGCGTGTGTGTCTTCCACGAGGACTTCACCCTGGAGATTTCCCTGGGATTTGTCGCAATCATCGTCTCGGTCGCGATATTAATCCTCAAGCAACCGGTGGCACCAGTCAAGCAATGACAACATGGTAGACAAGATGACGCCACAGCAGCGCCACCGCTGCATGAGCCGCATACGCGGCAAGGACACGCGCCCCGAGATCACGGTGCGACAGTTCCTGTGGCATCATGGCTACCGCTATCGCCTTCACCGCAAGGACCTCCCCGGACGTCCCGACATCGTGATAGCACGTCTCAAGGTGGCCATCTTTGTCAACGGATGCTTTTGGCACGGGCACAGTTGCCAGCGCCGTTTCCCCGAGACCAACGCGGCATTCTGGAACGCCAAGATAGCCCGCAACCGCGACCGCGACTACCGCAACCACAGCGACCTCG
>JAZQPG010000078.1:0-9772 GCA_045628365.1 Sodaliphilus sp.
TGCAGCAGCCTGAGCCCGACGACTATGTCATCGCTACCGGCGAGTACCACACCGTGCGCGAGTTCTGCACGCTGGCGTTCCACTATGCCGGCATCGAGCTCGAGTGGCAGGGCGGGGGCATCGACGAGAAGGGCATCGACAAGGCCACCGGCAAGGTGCTTGTGGAGGTAGATCCCAAGTACTTCCGTCCCGCCGAGGTGGAGCAGCTGCTGGGCGATCCCACCAAGGCCCGCACCCAGCTGGGCTGGAACCCGCAGAAGACTTCGTTTGACCAGCTCGTGCGCATCATGGTTGAGCACGACATGAAGGAAGTGAAGAAACACGTAGGGTAAGCATTATGGACAAGAACACTAAGATATATGTAGCCGGTCACCGCGGCCTCGTGGGGTCGGCGATATGGCGCAACCTCCAGAGCAAGGGTTACACCAACCTGGTGGGACGCACCCACAGCGAGCTCGACCTGATGGACGGAGCGGCAGTCAAGGCTTTCTTTGACGAGGAGAAACCCCAGATGGTGGTCCTTGCGGCGGCCCACGTGGGCGGCATCATGGCCAACCTCAAGTACCGTGCCGACTTCATCTACCAGAACCTGCAGATACAGCAGAACGTGATAGGCGAGGCATGGCGCCACGGCGTGGAGAAACTCCTGTTCCTGGGCAGCACGTGCATCTATCCGCGCGAGGCTCCGCAGCCCATCCCCGAGAATGCGTTGCTCACCTCACCGCTCGAGTACACCAACGAGCCCTATGCCATCGCCAAGATCGCGGGCCTCAAGATGTGTGAGAGCTTCAACCTGCAGTATGGCACCAACTATATCGCGGTGATGCCCACCAACCTGTATGGCCCCCGCGACAACTTCAACCTCGAGACCAGCCACGTGATGCCGGCGATGATACGCAAGATGCACCTTGCGCGCCTGCTCAACGAGGGCAACGAGGAGGCCCTGCGCCGCGACTTCAACACGCGCCCCGTGGAGGGTGTCGACGGCAATGCCCCGATGGACGACATCGTCAAGGTGCTGGCACGATATGGCATCACCGACAAGAGCCTCACGCTGTGGGGCACAGGCACTCCCGTGCGCGAGTTCCTGTGGAGCGACGACATGGCCGACGCCAGCGTCTACTGCCTGGAGCACATCAACTTTGAGGACGTGCGCGGCACTGACCCCGAGGTGCGCAACTGCCACATCAACGTGGGCAGCGGCAAGGAGATATCCATCCGCGACCTCGCCATGCTTGTCAAGCAGGCAGTGGGCTACCAGGGCGACGTGCTATGGGACAGCACCAAGCCCGACGGCACGATGCGCAAGTTGACCGACGTGAGCCGTCTGCACTCCCTGGGATGGCGTCACCGCATGGAGATAGGCGACGGTGTCCCGGCGCTCTACCGCTGGTATCTCGACAACATGTAACCAATAGCAACACGACTGCGCATGCCTCGATACACATAGGGGGCGTGCGCAGTCGTCTTCTTGACCTCCTGACGGTATAATCTTTTATAATAACATCTTATGCGTACTTTATTATCTTGCCTGACCGCCGTGCTCATCGCAGCCTCGGCACTGGCACAGCCCACCATCTGGGCCTACCGCAGTTACCAACCCTATGACAAGGCCGATATTACCGGCCCCATCACTTTCCCGGCCGATGACCCTGAGAACGTCACCCTGCTTGCCGACCAAAGCAAGATGGGGCACGTCTATGCCGGCACCTACTACAACTACAAGTGGTATGGCCAGGTGACCCATTATGGCACCCAGACGAGCATCGACGGCCTGTACACCATCGACATGAAGGACGGCAGCCGCCGGTTTGTTGCAACCAGCAACCGCGCCCTGAGCGACATGACCCACGACTACACCACGGGCACCACCTATGGCATCGCTAACAGTGCCGGCAACCTGGCAACCATCAACCTCAAGACCGGCGTCGTGACACTGGGAGCGGCATTCACACGCGCTGCCGACCAGTCGCAGTGCTACATGGTCGCTATCGCTGCCGACCTCGACGGTACCCTCTACGGCGTGTCGACCGACAACAATTTCTACTCCATCGACAAGACAACGGCCGTGTGCACGCTCATCGGCAACACCGGCTGGGACGTGGCCTATACCCAGACCATGGCCTTTGACCACCACAACCATGTGCTCTATTGGGTCAACAACGGCGACTACCTGCTGCTCACCATCGACATCACAACCGGCAGGGCTACCTACGTGGGCTATACCGACAGCCTCAACGCCTTTGCCATCCCTTATATCCACGCTCAGCAAGGTGCTCCCGACCGTGTCACCGGCCGCAGTATCGAGGCCCAGGGCACTAGCGTGACCCTCTCGTGGACCAACCCCATGGTTGATGCCCAGGGCAATCCCCTCACTGCTCCGCTCGAGGGCGTGAAGGTGTACCGCGACAAGGCACTCGTGGCAACCGTCAGCGGCACCAGCTATACCGACGAGAACGTGCCTGCGGGGCATCATGCTTACTCGCTCGTGCCCTTCAACGCGCAGGGCGACGGCGGTGTCGACAGTGACGACCTGGAGACCCATGTGGGTGCCAATCCTCCGGGCGCAGTGGGCAACTTCACCGTGACACAGGGCAACTACAACGCCGTGCTGTCGTGGGAGGCTCCCTCGCAGGGGCGCTATGGCGGCGAGTTTGACCCCGCAAGCATCACGTTGTACCAGATCACCCGCATCAACGGCGCCACACGCACCAACTTCAGCATCAAGGCGCCCAACACTACCTATACCGACAAACCCGGTTTCGGCACTTACACCTACATCATCAAGGCGATTAACGACCAGGGCGACGGCGAGGAAGTGACTTCGCAGCCCGTGATGGTGAAGTATGACAACTGGATCGTGATGGGCGACGGCGAGGTTGCTATCGACAAAGACGTGAAGTACAAGTTCTACGACAACGGGGCCACCGGCTATTACACCAACGAGGTGAATAGCACGATGACCCTGCGTCCCGCCCTGGAAGGATGCATCGTGAGCGCCAAGTTCTCACAGTTCAACCTCGACACCTTTGGCGACACGCTCAAGGTCTATGACGGCCCGTCGACCAGCGCGCCGCTCGTGGGCAAGTTCACCGCCACCTCGGTTCCCGCCCAGCTTAAGGACCTGCGTGCCACCAACCGTGACGGAGCACTCACGTTCTCCTTTGTGAGCGACATCATGGTTACCTCTACCGGCTGGCTAGCCGAGGTGACCTCGACCCAGCTCCTGGGCCGTGACCTCGAGGCCGGCACACTGACCGGTTCACCCCGACCCACAGTAGGGCAGGAGTCGGTTTACCGCGTTACCGTGACCAATCCCACCTTTGGCGACGTTGCCGGAGGCGACTATAAGGTGAACCTTGAGGATGAGAACGGCGTCATCGTTGCCACCGCCAGCGGAACTGATGTGACTGCCCTGGGCAGCAGCGACGTGGACATTGCCTTCACCCCGCTCGCCGAGGGTGCCCACACCATCAAGGCTGTCATCACATATCCCGGCGACGAGAACACTGCCAACAACGCCTCGGCTCCCCTGGCCGTCAACGTTGGCCCCACGGGCAGCAACTATGTTTCCATCACCAAGCCCGGTGACGGTGTCTACATCTATCCCGCTTCGTTCTATAGCAACGAGAGCGTGTGGGAGTCGATATACTTTGCCGGCGAGGTTGGCGTGAAAGAGGGTGACCTCACCATGATGTCGTTCCCCGTGACCTCAACGCGCAACTATACCGTCCTGCCCGTGACCATCTATGTGGGCGAGACCACACGCGGCGACCTCAACGCCGGGTCTATCCACGCCAGCGAGCTAACCTGTGTGTACAAGGGCAGCATGCCCATCCGCACAACCACCACGATGTGGGAATTCACTCTCGACACCCCCTACCGCTACAAGGGCGGCAACCTCGTGGTGCTCATGCACAAGGAGGCCCCCGGCACCAATAGCCAGGGTGTTGTGTTCGGAGGCTCTTACGGCACATCGGGCGTTGACCCCAACCGCACCCGCGCCGCTTCGACCTATAGCGCCGACGAGCATCTTGACCTCGAGGCCGACTGGGGCTGGGCCACCACCGGAGTGCCCGACATCAACCTGCTCTTCACCGGTTCTACGTCGGGTATAGCTGGAGTTAAGGCACCGCAGGCACGCATCATCGCCCAGGGACGCACCATCACCGTTGAAGGAGCCCAGGGCGAGGCCGTTGCCATCTACACCGTTGACGGCCGCATGGTGACCCGGGTGAACCGTGCCGCTAAGGTACAGACCGTCACCGTGGACGCCCCGGGCATCTACATCGTGCGCACCACCAGCGCCGTAGCCCGCCTGCACGTCCACTAAATTGTGTGTTTAACTAAATTGCTAATGGATATGATTAAGAAAATGGTTTTGCTGGCAAGTGCCGCACTGCTGTCGATTGCAGCCATCGCCCAGTCGTCCAACAGGCTGAGCGCTGAGGAGTATTACCGCCAGGCCGAGGTGCACAAGCAGAACGCACTCAGGATGCAGGAGGAGGCAAAGTTTGACTCGGACGTCAACTCGGCTCCCGACGGAACCCGCAGGTCGCGTGCCTCCAACAGGTCAAACAGCCGTCATTACATGATCAAGCAGGAGTGGCGCAAGTATGAGGAGCTCCGTGCCATGGGCGATGCCGCAGCCAAGGCCGACAAAGACGCCGAGGCCCAGAAGCTCAAAGAACTCAAGGAAATCCTTGGCATCCCGGAAACACCCAGCGACACCATCCAGGCAACCCCCAGGCAATAACCACGAGACTATCACGACACAGAGTGGGGGAGACCGCAACCCAAACGGCCTCCCCCACTCACTGATGTAAATCTCCGAGATATTCTCTCAAAGACTTACCGTCTCCATAAATAATTAGAATAATTTCAGTTAAAGTTGTGCGATTATTTGATGGTTATAAATTTATTACCTATATTTGCATTTGAAATCAAAATAAATAGATTATGCCAGAGATATTGCGTATATTTGGATTGAGATTCTTTTTCTATTCTCGTGAACACGAACCTATTCATGTTCATGTAAAAAGTGCTGATGGCAAGGCTAAATTTGATATTCAACCAGAAGCCATTGTGTTAGTCTACAATAAGGGAATGAAACCCAAGGATATCAAGTGTGCCGAAATGGTTCTTGAGGAAAATAAGGAGCTTGCTATATCTAAATGGAACGAATACTTTGGCAGTTCGATGAATGAGGAAGAGGAGGAGTAATTATGATACTTACAAAAATATGGTTTGATAATGGGCGCATTTATGGTCAGACGGATGAGGGAAAGACCGTGTGGCAATCGTTGCTGTGGTACAAGCGCCTTAATGCTGCTACCGAAGAGCAGCGAAATAACTATGAGATGGACGACGAGGGAATACATTGGTATGACCTTGACGAAGATATTTCGTTTGAAAGTTTTGAATATGATGATCCTGAACCACAAGGAATATCACGTGTGTTCCTTGCTCACCCCGAACTCAACGCATCGGCTGTAGCACGCCGCTTAGGCATCAGTCAGAGCTTGATGGCTCAGTATATTAATGGAATGAAAAAGCCATCAAAGGAACGTGAGGATCTTATCTTAAACGAGGTGAGAGCTATAGGCAAAGAACTTGTAGCGATGTGATTACCTTGGTAATTGACGTTATACAGTAGTGGGGGAGACCGCAACCCAAGCGGCCTCCCCCTGCTCTTTGCCTTTCGTTACCCCATACCTAACGGCATGGGCACGGTGGCGGGTATATTATCATCCCAGCGGGATGTTGCCTCTTGAAGGGTTATATATTCAGATAGTGTGCAAGGAAAAAATCATAGATGTAGTATGTTCTGTTGTCACAAGCCACAATTTCCTTTTCGAGAAGTCCCCTCAAGGCTGCTTGGACCGAGCTGGCTGATGGCAGGTTGTGCTTGCGAATGAATGCACCTGATGTTACGCTACTCACTTTCCCCTCTGCCGCGATAGCCTCCAGCAACATTTTTTGCTTTATAGGTATCATTGATAGTTGTTCTTGGAAAAATGCGCTTTGCGACACTATTATGTTTTCGCGCGCTATGCCTATCATCTTTTCAGTGCAACATTCGCCTTTGTCGGTGATGGCATATAATTCATTCATCATCATGTGCATATACCATGTGTAACCCTCATATTTGTCATAAATTGCTTCGACAACTTCGCGTTGCAGTTGTTTGCCGTTGTGTTCGAATTGATGCTGGCAAAAGTCGGCGTAACTCTCGAGTGGTATGGGGGCTAGCATCATGTGTATGCAGCTTTGGTAAAAAGGCCTTGATGGAGATGCAAACATTTGCGCCATCATGTGTTGCTTGCTGCCGGCATAGATGAAACGTGTGTTGTGGCATCGTTGTATGTGAGTGCGCAATATTGCCTCTACATTCTTCTCGCCATATAGCGCTATCTGCTGAAACTCGTCAATGGCTACAATGCAAGGACGGTCGGATGTTTCAAGGTAGTTGAAAATTTGTTCAAGACTCGCTTCGGGGTGTTGTATCTGTCCCAGCCCGATGTTGAACGATGGCAGCCCGCTGATGGGGTCGATGCTAACTCCGGCATTGAGAGATGAAATGACGGTTGCAAATCTTTCCCACCATTTTTCGCTGGTTGGCTTGAGCCGTTTGAATATTTCGGTTGCAATAGCCTTTACCATCTCGGCAAGCGAGGTAGTGGAGTACAGGTCAATGAAAAAGGTGTTGTAGTTATCTTTGATTTCTTCGTTGTTGAAGAAGTGATGTATCAATCCTGTCTTCCCCATGCGTCGAGGCGACACTAATGAGACATTGCGACCATTCTCAATGTGTTTGCACAATGCTTTGACTTCCTGCTCACGGTCGCAGAAATATTCCGGCGAAATATATGTCCCGATAACGAACGGATTCTTTATTGTAGTCATAATTATTATAGGTATAATTATTATAAGTATAATAAAAACAATGCAAAGTTACATGTTTTTTTTCAAACGTCCAAAAAAATCGATGCAATGTCTACACGAAGGCATTGCATCGATGATGTGTTTGCGGGGTAGGGAGGTATCTCCGCACCGTGAGGTTAAAGGCATGGGGTGTTGTGGGTGGCATTGTTTCCAGCCAAATCAATGCTCCTTGCGTCGCATCTTCATGGCTGGCTACCGCATCACATCCCTACGGGATGTTTCGCTCCGACGTATCACATCCCGATGTGGGTTTTCCTGTCAAATTGTTCCAAATGACATTTAGCAAAGATGGGTTTGAAAGGCATGTGATTCAGAATGGCATTGTATCATCCCAGCGGGATGTTTGCTTGTGGTGAATGATGGCATTGTATCATCCCAGCGGGATGTTTGCTTGTGGTGTATGGGTGCTGTTGTATCATCCCTAACAGGATGTTTGCTTGTGGTGTATGGGTGGCATTGTATCATCCCAGCGGGATGAAATAAGGTAGCCAGCCATGAAGGGCCGCGAAGCGGACCGATATGGCTGGAATGAGGTTCGTAACAATACCCCGTGCCTTTAGGTACGGTATTAGTCAACGCCTTTCAGCAAGTAATCTTTGTTGTAATCTAATCCTGAACGTTCCATGATGGTTTCCATCTCGTTGTCAAACGTAACAACTTTGTGGTGTTCTTTCTGGTGGTTGATGTAATTGATTACTTGGGGTAACTGGGATTTGCTATAGGAGAATGCGGCAAATCCTGATTGCCACGCAAAATTAGCCACACCGAATTTCTCTTTTATCCACAACGTTGATTGGATTTTCAGAGCCTTAATGAGGTCGCTGATTGATTCCGATGGATGCATTCCTATAAGCATGTGGATGTGGTCATGCACCCCGCCTATGGCGTGGACATGGTGTTTGCGGTTGATACAAGCACCGCAAATATAAGGGTAGAGTTCCGTCTCGATTTCCTGCGAGATGAGGGATTCACGGTTTTTTACCGAGAAAACCACATGAAGGAATATCTGGGTATAAGTATTTGCCATTGTTTTTGTATTATCGTTGTTTATCCCATACCTAAAGGCATGGGGTGGTGGGGTGTCATCGTTTCCAGACATATCGGCCTGCTTCGCACGCCTTCATGGCTGGCTACCGGATCAGCATCCCTAAAGGGATGTTGCCCAGCCATATCGTCACACGTTTATGGCTGGGCAACTCACCTCTTATATCTCTTATCTCTCACCTCTTATCACTTGATCTCGAGAGTGGCGCCGGCGCTGTGGGCGGCGATTTGGGGTGCGTACTGGCACTGGGCCGAGGCGACGCCTGCGCTGTACTTGCCGGGGGCGGTGACGTACACGTCATACGAGATGATGTGGGTGCCTTTCCTCAGGCTGGTGTAGAACGCGTTGGTCTTTGAGTCCTTGGTCTCGAGGTAGTAGTAGGTGCCGTCGGCATATCGGTAGCCCGAGAGCTGGTCAACGGGCTCGAAGCATGATGCGCGCTCGTCGACAACGGTGACGAAGTCAAGGTCGCGGTTGCACTTGATGACGGTGCGCACCTGCACCTTGTCGCCCACCTTGAGCTGGGTTGCGGGAACGAGCTTGCCGTCGGTGCCATATACGTAGTATTCCTTGCTGATCGAGAGCTCGTCGATGGCTACCTGCGGTGTCTCGCTCATCTCGGCGCGGAACTGGTTGTAGATAGCGCCCCATGCGGGTGATGTGCCGTCGCGGTTGATGTTTACCACTGCACCAGGCTGGCAGCTGAGTGTGCGGCGCACATATCCCAGGTACCTCTCGGCATCGGCGATGTCGAGAGCGTTGCCGTCGACGGTGATGCTCACCTGGCTTGCGGGCTGCAGCCAGTCGGTACCGGTAGAGAGGATGCTGTAAACGGCGTCGGCTGCGAGGCTTGATGAACCCCAGTCGTTGGTCTGCTTCATCAGCAGCATCCACTTGCGCACGGCGTCGATCTCGGCCTTGCGGTTGTCAACCTCGTTGAGTGCCTGGAGGATGGTAGCAGTCACAGCCACCTTGTCAAAGTAGCGCCAGCCGCTCTGCAGGTTGTCCCAGTAGGTTCCGAGTTCAGGCTTGGTGATGCTGAACTGGCGTATGCTCTCGGTGATGGCTGCGGCGGTCTTGTGCTCGCCGTTGCGCTCCATGGTGAGGGCGAAGTAGGCCTTGCCAGCGAGTGACAGCCCCTTGTTCCAGTCGCTCTTCATTGCCTTGAGGGCGTTGCTGAAGAGGGTCTTGGCGTCCTTGCTCATCGCCACATCCTTGAACAGGGTGCGTACATAGACGAAGTCGCTGAAGCCGCTGTAGCTCTTGTCGCCATATTTCTTGCGCTCGTTGTAGATGCGCACTTGCTCCTTGTCATACCACGCGAGGGCGCGCTTCACCGCCTTGTCGAGCTCGGCGTTCTCGGGCAGGTAGCCCAGGTGCTTGATCTCGCCTATGAGCTCGAGCACCTCGTGGGTGGTGTAGAGGCTCGACTCTGAGCCGGGATGCTTGAACCAGCACCAGCCGCCGTCGGCGTTCTGGTTCTCGAGCAGCGCGTCAACCACCTTCTTGCGCTCGGCAGCCATCTTCTCCTTGTCCATGAGGTCGCCTATGCGTGACATGCGCAGCGTCTGGCGGTCGCTCTCGTTGAGCCAGGGCGAAGCCAGCAGGTTGCCTATCTTGAGGGCCTGGTTCTTGGCGAGCATCGACACGAGCACGCTGTCCTGCGGGTTAGCGTTCCAGTGGTCAACGGCTTCCTTAATCTTGGGATTAGCGCCGGCGATGCCCTGAGCCACGTCGATGGTGAAGAGGGTGTGTGCCGCGCGGGTGCTTATCTTGTAGTTG
>JAZQPG010000079.1:0-34662 GCA_045628365.1 Sodaliphilus sp.
GAAGAACCCTACAAACTTGTCGCCCCTCACACAGGGGCGTGGATTGAAACATATAGTCAGGGTCTCCACCGCATGTTTACTCGGTCGCCCCTCACACAGGGGCGTGGATTGAAACGTACTTACAAAATTAGCCGTGGTGGAATTATGCTGTCGCCCCTCACACAGGGGCGTGGATTGAAACCTTTGCCCATTGCTCACCGGCAAAGAGCTCAATAGTCGCCCCTCACACAGGGGCGTGGATTGAAACCAAATGGACTGCAAAACAACTTGATGAATTTACGTCGCCCCTCACACAGGGGCGTGGATTGAAACAACTGGTCACCAAGTTGCACCTCGCATTGACTTGTCGCCCCTCACACAGGGGCGTGGATTGAAACTGTCCCTCGTCGCGCATCTTGGCCAGCTTAGCCGTCGCCCCTCACACAGGGGCGTGGATTGAAACGATCCAAAACCAACACCACGTCCAGCAAGAGTTGTGGCCCCTCACACAGGGGCGTGGATTGAAACCACGGGGCCTTTAGAGAAGGTAATGCTTTGCAAGTCGCCCCTCACACAGGGGCGTGGATTGAAACATGTCGCAGCAACAGTTGCACAACTGCTGGATGTCGCCCCCCACGCGGGGGCGTGGATTGAACTGTGCAGGCAAGGGCATGCTGATGGTGCAGCCACGTCGCCCCCCACGCGGGGGCGTGGATTGAACTCTTTTGCTCCTCTGCTTGCTCCTCTGTGTGTAGACTTTGGTTTAAAAATGTGGTGGTGATGCTTGTGTAGTTGTGATATTTGTTGTAACTTCGCACTTGGTACAGTATGTGCCGTTGTATTGAAACATGACTGAACAAGAACTGGAAAACAAGAATAAGGTTATCTCTTGCCTGGAGACGTTGCAGGCGTGGGATAAGAGCGGGGTGGCTCCGTGTGATGACACGCAGGGCTTACTGCACCGTGTGCTTGACGAGGTGACCCCTCTGGCCGAGCAGACAGGCATGCACCAGCAGCAACGTGAGATTCAGGACCTGGTGGTGAAACTGGGTTATCCTGATGACTATAAGTATATCAAGAGGCTGCGCCTGGAGAGCGAGATGACCTGTGAGATGGTGTTCCGCACTTTTGCGTTGCCCATCCGTGCTATGCTCGACGACATGGGTATCGAGTATGACTTCCATTACCGCATGAAGTCGATCTACAGCATCTGGCGCAAGATTCGTAACAAGGGCAAGTGCTTTGACGAGGTATATGACCTGTTTGCCACTCGTATCATCTATAAGCCTAAGCCAGTGATTGACAACCTGCCCATGGTGCAAGCCAATGAGGTGGACGCCCTTGCCGAGGTGGATGCCACCAAGAACTGGCAGCTTGCCGGCATGGACGTGGAGAAGTTCTACTGCTGGCGCATCTACACTGTGATCTCGATGCTTTACCGCATCCATCCTGACCGCATCAGGAACTGGGTGTCTAACCCTAAGCCCTCGGGCTACCAGGCCCTGCAGCTGACGGTGATGGGGCCTGACTGCAACTGGGTCGAGATCCAGATACGCTCGGAGCGCATGAACGACGAGGCCGAGCATGGCAAGGCGGCTCACTGGAAGTACAAGCAGGAGCAAAAGAACTATTAGTACAAGAGCACATTAGATTTGTTTCATGAACAAAATCCTGGGCATAAGGAATCTGATTAACATAACGCTGGCGGTGATGCTGATAGGTGGCATCGTGTTTGCGTCGGGCTTTGGCATCTGCGTGTACTGGGCCCAGCAGGAGGTTACTGTCGAGGCCGACAAGAAGATTGATGCCAACATCAAGTATATCCACTCCTACGTTGACGGGCAACTGCAACGCGTTGAAGATGCTGCCTACACGCTGCTGAGCACTAAGTTTGGCAACACGGTGCGTGAGAACGACACCACGGCCCGCGTGATGATTGACTACAGCACGTTCAAATGTCCGTCGCCCCAAGAGATTTTTCACTTGCTGGGCAAGTTCCTTGACGCCAACCCTCAGGTGTGTGGCATTGCAGTTGGCCTTGAGGATGAGGCTTATGCCACGCATGACCAGCCTAACGGTTTCGCTGCCTATGTGACCAACGTGGGCGGCCGCAAGGAGGAACTTAGCCTTGGTGCTATACATGACTTCAAGAAGAAACCGTGGTATAGTAATGTCATCAAGACGCGCAGGGCCATGTGGAGTGATCCGTTCCGCGAGACTAGCCATGGCAGGGTGGTTACCTGTTACAGCGTTCCTCTCTATGACGACCAAGGAAATATCCTGGGTGTTCTAGCCATAGACATTGATACCGAGAGGTTCAGGAATAAATGTAACGCCGTGTCGCCGTTTCCTAACAGCCTGGTGACGATGACCGACAGGAACTTTTGCTTTGTTGCCCATCCTGACACCACATTGCTGCTGCGCCATGTCGAGGACGTGGCGAGTTATGAGCTGCATGATGTCTCTGATAGCGTGAAGGGGTTGCTGGACGGACAGACGAGCGGTCACAACACGATGACAACGGCATCAGGCGAGGATATCCTGTTTTATTTCACCAAGATAGAGCGAACGGGATGGACCATAGCCATCGAGTGTCCCGAGGCGTCGGTCTATGGCAACATCGACCGCATGCGCCGCGACACGTTCCTGATTGCGGTCGTGAGCATTATCATCATGGTCGTGTGCTTCCTGTGGCTGTTCCGCCGTCTGCAGGGCGTGGCTTTGTCCAAGGCTGTCATTGACCGTGACCTCAAGATTGCGTCGGGCATACAGCGCGGCATGCTACCTGACGCCGACGCTTCGTCTTCGCTGGGCGATGCGTTGGACGTGTGCGGATACATCTGCCCGGCCAAGTCGGTGGGCGGTGACTTGTATGATTACTTCTTGCGCGACAACAAACTATACTTCTGCATTGGCGACGTGTCGGGCAAGGGAGTTCCCGCGGCATTGTTCATGGCTGTGGCCCACACGCTGTTCCGCAACGTGAGCGAGAACAACGAGACGCCTGCGAGCATCATGCTGTCGATGAACGAGACCCTGTGCCGTGGCAATGACCACAACATGTTCTGCACCATGTTCCTGGGTGTGCTTGACTTGACGACCGGTAAGCTGAACTATTGCAATGCAGGGCACTGCGCCCCGGTGCTTAAGCGTGGCAGCAGCCTGGAGGTGTTGCCTGTGAACGTCAATGTAGCCCTGGGCGTGATAGAAGGATTCCCTTATCAGGACCAAGAGACCATGCTGAGGAAGGAGGACGGTGTGTTCCTGTATACCGACGGCGTGAGTGAAGCCGAGAACGAGGAAAAGGTCCTCTATGGCGAGAAAAACGTCCTCAATATCCTCAAGTATGCCTTCATCGAGCCTAACCAGTCGGCCAAGGAACTGGTCGATGTGATGGTAGGGGCTGTAGGTGACCATGTCGGTGAAGCCGAGCAAAGCGATGACATCACAATGCTCATGATTGCTTACAACGGCCGGCCAAGCCATGTGCTCAATATAGAGAACGATGTGGCCTGTGTGGCACAGCTGGCACCATGGGTAGACATGCTGGCCGAGGCCTATGGCATCGCTCAGGAAAAGCTGTTTAACCTGAACCTGGCTATAGAAGAGGCGGTTGCCAACGTGATTAACTATGCCTATGACAAGGAACATCAGCCAATCTGCATCACGGCCACGGCTGATGATGAAGAACTGTTGGTGACCATTACCGACAAAGGACGTCAGTTTGACCCCACGCGTGCAGCCGCTCCCGACCTGGATTTGCCAGTGGAGCAACGTCCCATAGGCGGCCTGGGCATCATGCTGGTGCTCAAGATTACCAGCCGTGTTGATTACAAGCGTGAGAACGGCAGCAACGTGCTGTCGCTACACTTTAGTATTAAATAAATGACATATAAGACATGACACTTGAAATTACCACTTCTCCCGATACTATCACAGCGGTGATAGCAGGGCGCCTAGACACGGCCAACTCTCAGCAGTTTGCAGTGGAGATGCAACCTCTCATGGATGGTGCCGACAAGCATATCGTCCTGGACTGTTCACAACTTGAGTTTGTTTCGTCGTCAGGACTCAGGTTGCTGCTGTCGTTGCGCAAGCAGACTATCGCCATGGGCGGTGACGTCACTATCAAGAACGTGATCCCCGACGTGATGCAGGTATTCACCATCACCGGGTTCTTCTCCTTGTTTAAGTTTGAGGATTGATGGCCACAACCTGCCAGCCACTGGTCATTGACGCGCCGTGTAGGGTGTCGAGCGGCACCTACCTGCGCTGTGCCCTGGGAATGTGGTTCTCGCGCCACTGGTGGTGGATGGCTGTGCTGGCTGCCGGGTGTCTTGCATTGCTGGTTGTCAGCGTGAAGTGGGGCATCATTGCCTTTATCCTGACAATCATGGCTCTGATGATGATAATGAGCCTTGTGTATTTTAATTTCATCTTCTCGCCGCTGGCCCGGTGGTCGGTAATGGAAAAGACGGCTACTGTTGATGGCCGTGGCATCCGGTTTAGCTTTGAACACCCCAGGATGGACGACCATGAGGTGGAGTGGGAGTGCGTGCGGTCTATTCAGTTTCACCCTGACTACATTGTTGTCCACGTGTCGTGTGATGTTGACAATAATAAGGCACTACCAGCCTCGGCTATCAATTTCTTGTTGCTTCCCGGGATGCCGGAGGATGATGTGCTGGCGTTGAAACGGTTGTACCTGGGGAAGTGATTTCTTTTTAAGGACTAGGGACCATTGCGGGGAGCGGCGGCCACACTGAGGCCGCCCACGGGACTTGTTGGCTACACTGAGGCCGCCCACGGGACTCGCGCGTTTGCGCGCGTCTCCTGGTTGTGTTCTTGTTCTAGGATTTCTGGGAGATGTTGGGAGAGATTAGTCGCAAATCCAGGCGTCGCTGTAGCGCTCAGGGAGTGCCGCGCGGGCCTTGGCCAGGGCTGAGTGGCTGTTGTCGCGAGCAACGTAGATGCGATACTTGTTGCCGCGTCTGAGCACTTGCATCTTGCCCTTGAGGTCGGTGTGTGACCCCATGTATTCGCGCACTTGCTTCTCGTTGCTCAGCGAAGATACCACGAGGTAGTATTTACCTGAACCGCTGGTTTCTCCTATTGAGCTCTCAAGTTCTTCCTTTGCTTTCTTCTCATCGGCTTCCTGCTTTGCTGCAAGCTCGGCAGCGTGTCGGTCGGAACGTGCCTTCTCGGCTATCGCGACGTCGGCAGGGAGGGCCACAGCAAGGTCAACCTTGGCTGAATCCCAATTGAATATTTCGCGCGAAGCGGGCTTCTTTACCTCGGGGAGGTTGAGACTTGCGAAATCGCTGTCTTCCTTAATGATGGGTGTTGTGAGCACGGGTACCAGTGCGATGAGCACGAGTATTGATGCTGCGATTTGCATAGCACGGCGTGCCCATGAGTGCCTGGTGGGGTAGACCTCGGCAACAATGCTTTCGCTTTCCTGCTGTTCCTGTTGCTCTTGAGCGGCTTCTTGTTCTTGCTGCAACTGACTGATGGTCTTGAAGTTGATGCTACGCAGTCCAAAGTACTCGTCGTTGCATCTCTCGTGGAAGAACGGGATGAAGTCGGCCGCTCCGTCGCAGTTGTGGAAGAATCCCAACCGACCCAGTGACACCTCGCCCTCGGCATTGAGCTGCTGCTTGAAGGTGGTGACGCTGTCGGCAATAAAGCGCACGGCTTCGTCATAGGTGATGCCTTCGCGGCGCACAATAGACTGAGCCAGCAAGCCATCATTATGGTTTACCGACGGGTTGAACCCCACCTTGCGCTGGGGCTTACCTATGACGCTTGACTCTTCGTTATAGAAAGAGTCGCTATACTGCGCAATGAGTGCTCCCCAGCCGGGAATCACCACGCAGTCATGGTTCATCATGAGGTATTCTATGTGCTCAATGAGTGAAAACATCACGCAAATTTAGTCATCTTTTGTCACACTACAAAATATTTTAACACTTTAATTTAAGTTTGTGTACTTAAGTGGCTGAATATTAAGGTGTTAATGTTTGTAGTTAAAGTAATGGTTTAACTAGTGGCTTGGGAACGGCTATGGGTCACGGCATTAGGATTGCGGTGAACGTGCGTCCCGAGTCTATGCCCATCTTTCGCGCGCTGAAGTAGCGGCCTGGGTTGCAGCGCGAGCAGTCGCACTCGGTGTTGATGTTGTCACCGTGAATTCCGGCGGCACGAAGGACCTGGGCATTGGCCTGCTGCAGGTTGATGTGGGCCTTGCCTGTGGCGCTATTGCGTGTCACGATTGCATTAATGTCAAACCCCGCTTTCCTGAATGCTTCTACAACCTCGTTGCCCACCTCGAAACACTCGGGGCAGATGCTAGGTCCCATCGCGGTGGTGATGTTCTCGTGGCGAGCACCTTGCTTTACCATTGTCTCAACGGCCTTTGCAGCGATGCGTGCAACTGTGCCTCGCCAGCCTGCGTGCACGGCCGCCACGATGCCGGCCTTGCTGTCGGCCAAGAGGATGGGGACACAGTCGGCGGTGTTCACTCCGATGCACACCCCGTGCAACCTAGTCACCAGGGCATCAACACTTTCCAACGCCTGTTCCTGCTTGTCGATGTCCATGTTCATGTAGGCCTCGTCAATGACTGCCACACGGTCGCTGTGGGTTTGGCGGGGCATGATGAGTGCATCCATGTCGATTCCTAGTTCCATGCACAGCTGCATGCGGCAATCGAGCACATGGAGGGCGTCGTCACCCGTGTAGTTGCACACGTTGAACTGAGAGTATTTGTTGCGCGGGTTCACTTCGCCGCGCCTGGTGGTGAAGGCCACGGTGCCGTCGGCGTTAAGTTGTAGGCGTTGAATCATAATATTGTATAATGGTTGTTTAGATGTTTCAGGAATAATGGATTCGGTTTAGAGCCCCGAGCTCTTGATGATTTCGTCGCTGACGCCGTGTTCCTGGGCCAGCTTGATGTCCCGCTTCATGTCGTCGTAGTTGAAGCGCTGCTTGTTGAGCTTGGCGCGCAGCAGGTACAGGAAACCGTCGTCGGGGTCTTGCTCGAGTGCGTTCTGGATATCCTCGGCGGCATTGTGCAATTGCTTGAGAACTAAGTAACAGTCGGCTCGGTTGCCCAGCAGGGTGGGGTTGGGGTCGTCCCTGATGACCTCGCTCAGGTGAACCACGGCCTTGGCATAGTCGCCCTGTTCCTTGTAAAGCATTCCCAGGCCTTCCCATGCCAGTCCGCTCTTGGGGTTGTTCTTCTTGATCTCGTTGAACAAGGCTTCGGCGCGGGCATAGTCACCCTCGTCCATTGCCATCATGCCCAGCGAGTAGCGAGACTCGGCGTCGGCGGGGTCCAGGTCGCGCACTTTCTCAAAGTCGGCAATGGCGGCATCGGTGTTCCCTGCCTGGAGCAGCGTGGCGGCTCGGTTGAGCAGCAGTGTCACGGCGTTGGGCGTCATGTCGAGAGCCATGGTGTAGTTCTTGATGGCGTCACCCAGTTTGCCCTGGAAACGCTGTAGGGTTGCCAGATTGCTTAGTAACAGCGAGTTGGTGTTGTTGTGTGGCTCGGCTGCGATGGCTTTGCGTATGAACTCCTCGGCTTGTCCCCACTGCTGTTGCTTGATGCACACCTGTGCCGAGTCGATGAGCTTGTAGTAGACGGCGGCAGTGTCGAGCTGCACGTCCATGGGCTGCCGGGTGACGTTGTCCTCGTCGCTTCCCGGCTTGAGTCCTTTCTCTATCTTGGTGTTGTCCTTGGCCATCTGCGTGATAACCTGCGACTGCATGCCCAGCACGGCAGCAAAGGCTAGTATTATAAATAATAATTTTCTCATTCTATTATATTGCGTGCTAATTCATTGCAAAAGTAATGAAAAATTCCTTATTCATTCGCATATTTTACATAAATTGTAATAATTTGCTCTTTGTTAGTAACTACTCAGCTATCTCCCCCAAGCCGGCGCTTTTTTGAGGATTTATCCTCCTGAAATTATAATAATTTAAATAATTTCTTTGTCTAAATTTTCTTGCTAAATAATTAATTTATAAACGTTTAATTATTTTAATATCTAAAAATTTCAATCTGTGAGATCTGTGCGAGAGAATATTTTAGCTGAGTAGTTACCTTTGTTAGGATGTGAAAATTCCTGTTACTATCAAAAGTGCACAAAAAAAGATGTGCCGCATTGCAGCGACACATCCAGTTGTTTGGAGGTTATTAATTGTTATTTTCTTACAACAACTTTCTTGTTGCCCACAATGTAGATGCCGTTAGAAAGGCCTTGGGTTGCGTTTGCTGCATCAACGTTGCTCTTGACGAGCTGACCGAATGTGTTGAATACATTAACCTTGCCGTTGTTCACGGTGATGTTGTTGATGCCGGTTAATCCGCTAACAGTAACAACTACTTCGAGGTCTTTGACCTTGTGTTCGGTATTGTTAGATTCAACGATAAGCCCATTCTTGATCTTGATTACATATTCGCCGGGTTTCACGTTCTCTGCTACATCTATGCTGATGGTTGCAACTTCTCCGTCATTGCCCTTGAAATCTTTGTTGGTTTGAGATGAGCATAATACACGAATATCACCATTGGATAGTACGTTGGCTGAAATTCCGTGATTTCTATAGCTAGTGCGGTTGCCAGTGATTGCTACCATGGGTTCAAGTTCTCCAAAGTCTTCGTCCATAGCAAGTGTGAATCCATCGGGTAACTCAAAGTCGGCCTGCCACAGAGTGAATGCATTGTCATTCTTTACGTTAACGGGGAGCTCGAGTAGGCAGTCGGGTTCTGTTGTTAAGTCGTCGGCATAAATTGCGTAGTCCTCTTGAGGAGCGGCCGAGGACGCAACCTTCTTGATTGCAGGTGATTGCAATGTAATTTTGCCAAGGATGGCGTTGACCTCAAGAACATAGTCGCTTCCGTTTACTTCGCCGTCAGTGTTCACGTCGGCAGCTTCCCAAATGCATCCCTCGTTGGGTCTCTCAAGGATGAAGTTTGTTAATCCCACTAAGTCAACACCATTGATTAACTCATCATCGTTGACGTCGCCAAGGATGAAGTTCTTGACAATAAACTTTGAAACTACAGAGTCTACCTTGTAACTGTTTACGGCATTGTCTTCAACCATGAGCTGTGAGCGAAGGATTAGGGGGTACTCACCATCGGCAAGGTCACTAGCCGTGTTAAGGACAATTGTTGCTACTTCACCGTCGTTATCAATAAAATTCTTGTTAGCATTTGAAGAACATAGTAAGTGTGTGATTCCATTTACGGTGTTGGACTCGACGGAGTGACGATAAGGGGTCGTGCGATTTCCTGATACAAAAATCATGGGGGCGCCGAGTTCGTCTTCGGCTATTGTTACACCGTTAGGTAAAACCAAGTCGGCTTGCCACAAGCAAATGGGAGTGGCATTCTTCATATTGATCTTTACCTCAACTTGCTTGTTCTTGCGTGTTTTGACTTCGTCGCAATACAGAGCGTAGTTTAATTTTGAAACGTCTGTAAAGGTGATGTCTGTTGGGTCGGGAGTGGGGTCAACAGGAGTGTTCCTTTTCACAGTAATGGTTCCCACAACTTGTTCGCCTTCGGTACTGTAGATGGGAAGCCCTGTCATTCCGTCTAATTTGCAGTTGTTTGTGTGGGTAAGGTTCCTCGCCTTGATAGGATATTCACCGTCGGCAATATTCTCGTCAATCGCAACATCCATAGTGAGTATTTCAAATGGGTTGGCTGTAATTGAGTTCCATTCGCAATAAGGCTTGCCGGTTGAAGTGCTATGGCCGTTACTAACGTGTACGTAGGGGTGGTTGATGTCGAAAACGAGTGAGCCACTTCCGTGTGCAGGATTGGCTGTTGCATTTAAGGGATGAATGCCTTCGGGGAAGATGAAGTCGACGTCATAGTGTGTAAACGAGTTGGAATTTTCACGCTTTAATGATATTGGCATTGCTAAAGTCTGACCGGGCTCGACTGTGAAATTTCCGGTCGTGAGTTTGTCGTTGCGTTTTAAGATGTCGGGGTCGCTGGGCACGCCAGGGGCTCTGCCTTCCACATGAACTGTGCAAACTACTTGCTCGTCGGCTGTGGCGAATGAGTCATTAGCGTAGATAGTGTACTTTATGTTCTTAACCTTGATTTGGTAGTCTCCTGTCAACATGCCCTCATCAGCTGCGAGGTAGAAGTTGTATAGCTGGCAGGGATTAGCCTCAATAGCAGTCTTAGTCATGTTAACACCTACTACAGTGTGAACGGGGTACTTCTCGGGCATGTCGAAGTTGTTGTTATAATGTACGCATGGAACTTTGGGTTTGCCTATCATGGGAATGTCGCTACCTGCCCAGCCGTATACGCCGTCAATCTCAACAGGACGGAGTCCTTTGCCATTTTTATCAACAGGGAACACGATGTCAAGCTGAATGTTAGTGAAATCGGTAGCCTTGGGGTCAACGCGAGTCATTGTTAAAGCTACACCGTCTTCGCCGGTAGTCTCGCCGGCCTTGATGGTAAAGTCGGGCGCCCGCATTTTGTCGCCTACGTTGGTGTAGGCAGTCTCGGCATGAGCTGCGAAACTCATGCATGCTACTAAGGTAGCCAATAGTAAAGATTTGATTCTCATAATGTAGTTATTTAAAATGATGAATAAATATGAATTTTATCATGCAAAATAACTGACATCAAGTCCCAGGGTGGCAGTTTCTGTTCTAAAGTAAATACACAAAAAGCGTGGGACTTATTCTGTTTATCTGTCCTTAGGTATCGGCAAATACCCCACAAAAAACAAACAGCATCCCACGCATTGCCGATATATCTAATCCCCCCCCTTGGAGGGGTATGATATAGGCATGCGAAGGCGTCTATTGCTGCTTATCCCTTTTGTGTAAAATTTTGCCGATTTTAAGAACAAGGATAAAGCAAAAACGCTTTCAAAATATGTCATCATGGCTAGTGTTACCTCTGTAAGTCGCCATGAATTGTTGCAAAATTAATACTATTAGTTTGTTTGCCAAAATAAAAGCGGCTTTTTTTTGTGATTGGATTTAAATTTCAATAGAATTAATTGAAGAATTTGTGCTTTATTGAGCAATTTTGTGTAAATTTGTGGCTTGTTATGGATAGGCAACGTAGGATAATGCGCATCACTATGGCAGGGGCTGTGGCCAACTGCCTGCTCACCATCACAAAGGTGGCGGCAGGCATCGTGGGGCATAGTGCCGCTATGATTGCCGACGGCGTCCACTCGCTCACTGACCTGGTCAGCGACTTCATTGTCATGGTGTTTGTGAAACTTTCGGCCAAGGACAGTGACAGCGACCATGACTACGGTCACGGCAAGTATGAGACGCTGGCCACGCTCATCGTGAGCGTCATGCTGCTGGCAGTTGGGCTTAAGTTACTCTATGACGGAGCCTCTTCGATCTACTGGCATCTCCATGGCCGCCCTATCACGTCGCCGGGACAGGTGACCTTGTACATGGCGGCGTTGTCCATACTGGTAAAGGAGCTTTTGTATCGCGTCACGGTCCGTGTTGGGCGAGAAGAGGAGAGCCAGGCAGTGATTGCCAATGCGTGGCATCACCGCACCGATGCTGTCTCGTCGATAGGCTCGCTGGTGGGCATCGCTGGCGCTATCTACTTGGGTGACAACTGGGTGGTGCTCGACCCTCTGGCGGGATGCGTCATCAGTTTCTTTGTTTTTGCGGTTGCCATCAGGATGGCGTCGGCATCGGTCAATGAACTGATGGAAGCGTCGTTGCCTCAGGACGAGGAAGACGAGATACGCAGCCTCATCATGGGCGTCGATGGCATTGAAGGGGTGCATGAGCTCAAGACCCGTCGCAACGGTCGCAGCGTCATCATCGACGTGCACATCGTTGTGAATCCCAATATCACTGTGCTCGTTGCCCACGACATGACCATTGAGGCTGAGCGCGGGCTGCGCGGGCGCTTCGGGCGCGAGGCCCAGATATTCATCCATGTGGAGCCGCATGAGGACTCGCTATAAAATGTAATTACTAACAACTTAAATATTCATATCATTACAAATGAATTTACTTAACATTCTCTTGCAGGTGGATCCGACCGCTGTGGACAGTGGTACCTACCACACGCTGAAAGGCTCGACCGACACGATTGCGAGTCATATGGACTCGATTGTCGCTAAACCCGAGAACATCTCGGTTTCAAACATCGCTGAGACCGTTACCGGCATCGACTGGGGCGGCGTGATTACCAACATGTCAAACCAATTGATTTCGTTCGGTATTCGTGTGCTGGCGGCTGTTGCAGTGTTCTACTTGGGTAAGTTTGTCGTTAACAAGCTGCACAAGATGCTGGGCATCGTCATGGAGAAGCGCAAGGTGGAACCATCGTTGACGACATTCCTGCTGAGCTTGCTCAAGATTTCGCTGCTATTCTTGCTTGTAATCACGGTTGTTGCCATCCTAGGCATCGAGACCAGTTCGTTTATCGCCGTCTTTGCTTCGGCCGGTGTTGCTATCGGCTTGGCGCTGAGCGGAACGTTGCAGAACTTTGCCGGCGGTGTTCTTATCCTGTTGCTTAAACCCTATAAGGTGGGCGACTTTGTAGAGGCTGAGGGCGTGATAGGCACAGTTAAGGAAATCCAGATTTTCAACACCGTGATCCTTACTCCCAACAACGAGCGCATCGTTGTGCCTAACGGTGGCTTGTCGACGTCTACAATCAAGAACTACTCGGGCGAGAGCCTGCGCCGTGTGGAGTGGCGTGTGGGCATCAGCTATGGTGACGACGTGGCTGTGGCGCGCGAGGTGATCCTGGGTATTATCGCTGCTGAGCCTAAGGCCGAAACCACGCCCGACACCCCCAACACCGTGTCGCTTGAAAGTCTTGACGACAGCGCGGTGACTCTGGTGTGCCGCGGCTGGTGCCACAACGATAACTACTGGGATGTGTTCTATAACGTGAACGAGGCTATCTACAACGAGCTTCCCAAGCATGGTCTCAGTTTCCCGTTCCCGCAGATGGATATCCACATGGACAAGGCCTGAAGCCAGCATGTGTCATGATAAAAAAGTCCGGCCCAGTGCCGGATTTTTTTTCGTCGTAGATGTGCTTGCTGCCATGCCAGGTTCGTGTAACTATATAGCAATACTCTTTTTTCTTGTGTATAATTCCCGCGCAGAAATCATGGATTGATCAGAGGATTATTTGTTTTTCAGATTAAATGATCTGCGTGATTTCGGCGAGGTCCGTGAGATTTCTGCGCGAGATAATCCTCATTGCTGTATAGTTACGGTTTGTGACTGTGGAATAAAAAATGTGAAAAAATGCTACTAAACATAAAAATATGACAGATGTGCTTTGAAAAACACTGCAATTTCAGTAACTTTGTAAGGAAATATAGTGATATTGCCAGGAGTGCATACCGGGCAAAGCGAGGACCTTGATACCGTTGACAATCATAATGGTTTGTCCCAGTACAGGTTAACGCCATTTGGAGACCCCTCGGTTGAGGCGCGGTCCTCCATGACAAGGCGTGGTGAATAGTCTGCAGTGTCGTTTTAAACCGGCACACTATTGCTATATTCCTACATATACAGCCGCGGCCGCAAGAGAGCGGGCGGCCCTCCTTAGCATAATAAAAAACAACATAAATGATAAGTAAATGGAATTACTTACCACTGACATCCCAAGAACAACAGATAGTCAAGCAGTTGGAACAGCAGTTTCCCAATTGCCCGGCTATCGCACGGCTATTGGTATTGCGGGGTATAAAGACGCCCGAGGAAGTAAAGGCGTTCTTCTCACCCTCGCTAAGCCAAATGCTCGATCCATTCCTCATGAAGGATATGGACAAGGCCGTGAACCGTCTCAACAGGGCGTTAGGGGCTAAGGAGAAAATCATGGTATTTGGCGACTATGATGTTGACGGCACCACTGCAGTCGCGCTGGTCTATAAATACCTGCAACATTTCTGCTCCAAGAATAATCTGGAGTATTATATACCCACTCGCGACGACGAGGGGTATGGCATCTCGCTGCAATGCATAGACTATGCCGAGAGCATCGGGGTGAAGTTGATAATCGTGCTTGACTGTGGCATCAAGGCTATAGATGAGATTGCCTATGCCAAGGAGAAGGGCATCGACTTCATCGTGTGTGACCACCATGTGCCCGATGACGTGCTGCCGCCGGCAGCTGCGATACTCAATCCCAAGCAGGAGGACTGCGGATATCCGTTCAAGGGCCTCTCGGGTTGCGGAGTGGGCTACAAGTTCATGCAGGGATTTGCCCAGAGCAACGGCATCACCAACATGTATGACCTGGAGAGCATGCTCGACCTGCTGGCCGTCAGCATCGCTGCCGACATAGTCCCGCTCACGGGCGAGAACCGTGTGATGGCATACTATGGCCTGCGCCGTCTCAACAATAACCCCAACACTGGCCTGCGCAGCATCATGCGCCTGTGCGGTCTCAGCACCAAGGAACTTTCAATTAGCGACATTATCTTTAAGATAGGCCCCAGGCTCAATGCCTCGGGACGCATGGAGTGTGGACAGGAGTCGGTTGAACTGCTGGTGACACGAGAATCGTCACATGCCTACGAGATAAGCAAGCGCATCGAGCGCTACAACCGCGAGCGCAAGGAACTTGACCGTCAAATCACTGTCGAGGCCAACGAGATAATCGAGAACCACATCAAGGACCTCGACGGCAAGAAACCCATCGTGCTCTATGACCGCAACTGGCACAAGGGCATCATTGGCATCGTGGCTTCGCGCCTTGCCGAGTTGTATTTCAAACCCTCGGTGGTGCTCACCTTCAGCAATGGGTTTGCAACCGGATCGTCGCGTTCGGTCAGGGGATTTGACGTGTACTCAGCCATCAAGTCGTGCCGCGACCTGCTGGAGAACTTTGGCGGCCATACCAATGCCGTCGGCCTCACGCTCAAGGAGGAAAACGTGCCTGAGTTCCGCCGTCGCTTCATCAAGTATGTTGAGAAGCACATTGACGACGAGCAGGTGACTCCCTCGGTCGACATCGATGCCGAGATCTCATTTGAGGACATCAACAATGACTTCCTCAAGTGCATGCGCCAGTTCAACCCCTTTGGGCCTGAGAACCAGCAGCCCATCTTTGTGACTCGCCGTGTCACCGACTACGGCACCAGCAAGCTTGTGGGCCGCAACCTGCGCCACATCAAGCTCGAACTGGTTGACAGCAAGGGTGGCCGCATCATGAATGCCATCGCCTTCAACATGGCCGAGTATTACGAGCATATCAAGGCTGGCAAGCCCATTGACATCTGCTACACCATCGAGGAGAGCCGTCACCGCACCTCCACAACACTGCAGTTGCAGGTCAAGGGCATCATGCCCTGTGAGGAATAAGTAATACACAGCATCGTCCTCTTCCATGTCCAGCAAGCAGTTGACCGTGACCGAGGTGCTCAAGAAGTACTGGGGCTATGACAGCTTCAGACCCCTGCAGCACGACATCATCAACTCGGTGATGGAGGGACGCGACACGCTGGGCTTGATGCCCACGGGCGGCGGCAAGTCCTTGACATTCCAGGTCCCCACCATGGCAATGGAGGGTATGGCACTGGTTGTCACTCCCATTATCTCGCTAATGAAAGACCAGGTGGACCACTTGGTGGAGCGGCGCATCAAGGCGGCCTACATGCACGCCGGGCTCACCCGCGGCGAGATAGAGCGCATCTATGAGAAATGCATGTATGGCAAGAACAAGTTCCTCTACGTGTCGCCCGAGCGCTTGGCTTCGAAAGGGTTTATCGACCACCTCAAGCACATGGATGTGTGCCTCATTGTCATTGATGAGGCACACTGTATCTCGCAGTGGGGATATGATTTCCGCCCCTCGTTCCTGAACATAGCATCGGTGCGCAAGCTGTTTCCTGGTGTCCCCGTGCTGGCACTCACCGCCAGCGCCACGCCGGCTGTGGTCGACGATATCATGAAGCGGCTGGAGTTCAGGCAGCCAAACGTGCTGAGCATGAGTTTCTCGCGCAGCAATTTGAGTTATGTCGTGCGTCACACCCAGGAAAAAGTCGCCGAGACGGTCCACATCCTGCAGCGCGTTGCAGGGTCGGCTATCGTGTATGTGCGCAGCCGCAAGCGCACCAAGCTCATCAGCGACGAACTAAACCGCCTAGGCATCAAGGCCGACTACTACCATGCCGGATTAAGCCATGAGGAAAAGGTCGACAAGCAGAACAAGTGGAAGGACGACGAGTGCCGGGTTATCGTGGCAACCAATGCCTTCGGCATGGGAATCGACAAGCCCGACGTTAGGGTAGTGGTGCACATTGACGTGCCCAACTCGCTCGAGGAATACTACCAGGAGGCGGGCCGCGCCGGTCGTGACGGCAAGCGGTCCTACGTGGTGCTGCTGGTCACCAACACCGACTCGCGCACGCTGCACCGCCATGTTGCCGACTCGTTTCCCGAGCGTGACTTTATCCTCAAGGTTTATGAGCGTGCCTGCAACTTCATGCACGTGGCAGTGGGCAGCGGATATGACCACCAGTATGACTTCAACTTCAACCTGTTTTGCCGCACATTCAAGATGCCGGTGTTACCCACCCACAGTGCCCTTGGCATCCTCACCCGTGCCGGGTACATCACTTTCATTGAAGAGGTTGACGCGCAGTCGCGAGTGATGATACTGGCCAACAAAGACGAACTGTACAACTTGCACACCGTTACCCCCGGTGCCGACCGCGTGCTGCAGGCTATACTGCGTTTGTACACCGGGCTGTTTGCCGACTATGTGTTTATAAATGAGGATGTCATTGCCTATCGCACGGGCATAGACCAGGAAACGATATACACCAGCCTGCTCGAGTACACGCGCATGCATGTGCTGCACTATATTCCCCGCAAACGCACACCTTACATCTATTTCCCCACGTCGCGTGAGGAACCGCGTTACCTGCGCATCCCCAAGACCGTGTACGAGGACCAGCGCGAGCGCATGATGAAACGTGTGGAGGCGATGCTCAACTACACTTCGCCCAGTGTGCTGTGTCGCGAGAGTGCCATGCTGAGCTACTTCGGGGAGAACCGTAGCACCCACTGCGGACACTGCGACGCCTGCATCGAGCGTCGCAAGCTCACCGACCACACTCCCGAGGACGTGCAGCAGGGCATCCTGTACATGGCGCAGGTTAAGCCGCGCCATTACCAGGAGTTCCTCGACACGCTGTCGTTCCCCAAGGACGAGATCCACGCCATGCTCTCATTCCTCGTGGACGAGGGGTTCATCGAGCATCTGCCCGACGACACCTACCGCAACCCCGAGCCCCTGAAATAGCACTATTCCCCCAACACGATGTTCAACTCCCGTTACTTCGGATTCCCGGTTCGCCCTGTGCGTGTCGCTTCTAAATAAACATCGCTCAAAGGATAATACATTGTCCGGCTGTATACCAACCCCCTTGGTGTCGAGCCGGACATCTTTTTTATCACGTGGGGATATAGGCAATTGAAGGTCCCCAATCAGGCTTTTCGCTATAGGTGGGGCCACCTATAGACAGGATGGTGAGATTGTGTTGGGGACGCTCAAAAAGAGACCTATCCATGCATATTTGTCTCAAAAAGTTATTTTTTTGTCCAAATCCACTGCAATCTCAATATTTTTTTGTAAATTCGTGCTGTAATTAATCTGGAATAACCATATTTAAAAATTACATACGATGAAACAAAAGATTAAAGACTTATTCAATGAGAAATTCGGCACCAATGGTGTAATGTACGCTTCGGCAGGACGTATCAACCTTATCGGCGAGCACACCGACTACAATGGCGGTTTTGTGTTCCCCGGCGCTATTGACAAATACATCGCTGCGATGATCAGCGTTAACGGTACCGACAAGGTGCGCGCATACAGTGCCGACCTCGACTCTTATTGCGAGTTCGGCCTCAACGAGGAAGACGCTCCCAAGGAGCAGTGGGCACGCTACATCTTTGGCGTATGCCGCGAGACCATCAAGCGTGGTTTCACCGTTAAGGGCTTTGACACTGTTTTCGCAGGCAATGTACCCCTGGGTGCTGGTCTGTCGTCATCGGCAGCTCTTGAGTCTTGCTTTGCATTCGCATTGAATGACCTTTTCAACGATAATAAGATTGAGAAATTTGAACTTGCCCTCATCGGCCAGTCAACTGAGCACAACTACTGCGGCGTGAACTGCGGTATCATGGACCAGTTCGCTTCGGTATTCGGCAAGAAGAACTGCCTGATGCGCCTCGACTGCCGCTCGCTCGAGCACGAGTACTTCCCCTTCGACGCCAAGGGTTACAAGCTCGTCCTGGTAGACTCTAAGGTTAAGCATGAGCTCGTTGACTCTCCCTACAACAAGCGCCGCGAGAGCTGCGAGCGCGTAGCTGCTAAGCTGGGTATGGAAACCCTGCGCGATGCTGACTTCGCTATGCTCGAGGCTGTTAAGGCCGAGATTAGCGAGGAAGACTACATGCGTGCACGCTTCGTCATCGGCGAGAAGCAGCGCGTACTCGACGTGTGCGAAGCCCTCGAGAAGGGTGACTTTGAGACTGTGGGCGCTCGCATGTATGAGACTCACAACGGTCTGTCTAAGGACTACGAGGTTAGCTGCGTAGAGCTTGACTTCCTCAACGACGTTGCTAAGGAATGTGGCGTTACCGGTTCTCGCATCATGGGCGGTGGCTTCGGCGGCTGCACTATCAACCTGGTGAAGGACGAACTCTACGATGCTTTCATCGAGACTGTTAAGGCTAAATTTAACGAGAAATATGGTCACGAGCCCGTTATCTACCCCGTGGTTATCAGCGACGGTGCTCACAAAGTTGTTGACTAATGAATATTGAAAAAAAATCGGGTATCTCGTCTAAGGGCGAGATAACCCTCTTTACTCTCACTAACGCAGCCGGTGCAAGCGTTACACTCTCTTCTCTGGGAGCCGGCATCGTGGCTGCAACTGTTCCCGGCAAGGATGGCGCTATGGCCGACGTTGTGCTGGGTTATACTGATCCCGCCGACTACTTTGGCGATGGTCCCTGTGCAGGCAAGACCCCCGGACGCTATGCTAACCGTATCGCTAAGGGTCAGTTCAGCATCGACGGTAAGCAGTATCAGCTGGCCATCAACAATGGCCCCAATGCTCTGCATGGAGGACCCGAGGGATTCTGCAACCTTATCTGGAACGCTGCTCTCGAGGGCGATACCGTGGTGTTCACTCTCCACAGCCCCGACGGCGATGAGAACTATCCCGGTAACCTCGATGCTACTGTTAAGTATGACTGGACCGAGGATTGCGAGCTCAAGATCACGCTGAGTGCAGTGTGTGACGCTAAGACCGTCATCAATCTTACCAACCACGCTTACTTTAACTTGGCGGGTGAGAATGCGGGTTCAGTGCTCGACCATACCCTGCAGCTTGCATGCTCTTGCTTCCTGCCCACCGACGACACCCTCATCCCCAGTGGCGAGATGGCTCCCGTGGCAGGTACACCCATGGACTTCACTGCCACCAAGACACTGGGTCAGGACATCAAGCAGGATTTCCCCGCGCTCGTCTATGGCAAGGGATATGACAACTGCTGGGTGGTGGACGACTACAAGCCCGGCGAGCTCAAGAAAGTGGCAGTGCTCACCCACGAGCCTAGCGGACGCGTTCTCGAGGTTTCAACAACTCAACCTGCTGCTCAGGTCTACACCGGCAACTGGCTGGGTGGTAGCCCCGTAAGCAAGAGCGGTCGTCCTTACAATGACTATGACGGCGTTGCCATCGAGTGCCAGGGTATGCCCGACGCACCCAACCACGACAACTTCCCTTCTCAGCTTCTCGAACCCGGCAAGACCTATTGCCACACAATCGTTTATGCTTTCAAGGTGAAATGATACAACACGTGCTCCGGGAGCCCATGCACACGCCGCTCCCGGTAGCACTTTTTATAAATAAACCCTAAGACAACAAATCGAAATACGAATCATTATATTAAAAAATTATTTATGAAACCTACATTATTTGTTCTCGCAGCAGGTATGGGAAGCCGCTACGGAGGACTCAAACAGCTTGACGGTCTTGGACCTAACGGGGAAACTATCATGGACTATTCAATCTACGATGCCATCAAGAGTGGCTTCGGCAAGGTGGTTTTCGTTATCCGCAAGGACTTTGAGGCCGACTTCCGCGAGAAGATTCTCTCAAAGTATGAGAACCACATCCCCACTGAGGTTGTTTTCCAGAGCGTAAACGATCTGCCCGAAGGATTCACTTGTCCTGCCGAGCGCGTTAAGCCCTGGGGTACCAACCATGCCCTGCTCATGGGTAAGGACGTGATCAACGAGCCCTTTGCAATCATCAACAGCGATGACTACTATGGCCGCAACAGCTTTGAGGTTATGGCAGCCGAGCTTTCTTCACTTCCCGAGGGCTCAACCGGCCACTACAGCATGGTTGGCTTCCAGGTGGGCAACACCATGAGCGAGAGCGGTACAGTGTCACGCGGTGTGTGCGAGACCAAGGATGGCGTGCTCACAGGCGTTGTTGAACGCACAGCTATCGGTTACAACGAAAAGCACGAGATTTCGTTCAAGGACGAGAACGACCAGGAGCAGATCCTTGAGTTCGGCACTCCCGTGTCAATGAACTTCTGGGGTTTCACTCCCGACTATTTCAAAGCTAGCGAGGAATTCTTCGTTAACTTCCTCAAGGAGAACATCGACAAGCCTAAGAGCGAGTTCTTCATCCCATCGCTCGTTAACGAGATGGTGGAGAACAAAACTGCCGAGGTTAAGGTCCTCACAACCACTTCTAAATGGTTTGGCGTAACTTATTCACAGGATCGCCCAGAGGTAGTGGCTAAGTTCGCTCAGCTCCACAAGGACGGCGTATATCCCGAGAAACTGTTCTGATAAGATATATACATATCATTTCATAGAATCCTCGGGAATATTTCCCGGGGATTTTTTAATAACAATATATAGTATGAAGAAATTATTGTTACTTATCGCTATGTTCTGCTGCCTACAGGCCAGCGCGGCCGAGAGAGGTGACGTGAACGGCGACAACTTGGTTGACGTGAGCGATCTCAACATTGTAATCGATAATGTCTTGGGAAAAGGTGGCACATATAACGCCGATGTGAATCTAGACGGCACTGTCGATGTGGATGACATTAATATTGTGATCAACGGCATCCTGGGCAAGGACAAGCCCGAGGACATCCATGAGTATGTTGACCTGGGTCTTTCCGGCGGTGTGCTGTGGGCTACTTGTAACGTGGGCGCAGATAATCCCGAGGACTATGGCCTGTACTTCGCTTGGGGCGAGACCGTTGGTTATGCCAAGGATGAGTTCCACGTTTTCTCATGGTCAGAGTACAAGTGGGTGATGCCTGGCGAGTTTGACTGGCAGTATGCCTCCAAATATACCACAGCCGACGGACATACAGAGGGATGCTGGTATGACGGCGACACCTATGTTGGTACCACCGTTGACGGCGTGACCTACAAGGAACTCACTGCATTGCTTCCTGAGGATGATGCAGCGACCGTTAACTGGGGCGAAGGCTGGCGCATGCCCACCCTGCAGGAGATTAAAGACCTTTACAGCAGCAAATACACTTCCTCCAAGTGGGAGATAGTGAATGGGGTAAAAGGTCGCTTGATAACGAGTAAGAGCAACGGCAACAGTATTTTCCTGCCTGCCGCAGGCTTCCGCCTACGTGAGAATCTCATCAATGAGGGTGTTCTCGGCGACTACTGGTCGCGCGAACTCTTATTGACCTCCAGCTGTAATGCTTGTGGTCTGTTTGTCAAGTCGGCAATTGCCGGTACCTCAAACGGCTACCGTAGCAACGGGTTAACTGTGCGTGCTGTTCGGGTTCCCACAGAATAAGGCATCATTCACACGCTCAAGGATGACAATAATCCTTACACCTTCCGGCTGGATACATCACGTGGTATCCCGCCGGAAGGCTTTTTTTATTCCCCCTGGCGGGAACTCCACGGGGCGTGGGGACTCGCCCCGTGGCGGGGATGTAGATTTTTATTCAATTGTTTTATCATCTCGCTTAATTTTAGTAACTTTGCACTATGTGTGACGCAATAAGCTGCGATGACACATGGTGAGATGAAGATGACCGGTATTGTTGACATCAACGACCTGCTTGATAAGTTTGTCACTTTCTTGAAGGCTAAGAAGTTGCGCATGACGCCCGAGCGCCTTGCCCTGTCACAGTACATCATGGGTTTCCAAGGACATTTCACGCCCGAGATGTTACAGCATGAGGCCGAGGCCGACCAGTTCCACGTGAGCCTTGCCACTATCTACAACACGCTCAACCTCATGGCCGAGGCACGGTTGTTGCATCGCCACGCTATTGATGGGTTGCCTGTGCAATATGAAGTGGCTCAGGGGTCTCCTCATTTTCACTTGGTGTGTACCTCGTGTGGTAAGCTCAAGGAGGTGAAAGATAACCACTTCATCGCGTTCATGAACACTCGCAAGTACAATGCGTTCTCGCCTGAGTATTATTCTCTCTATGCCTATGGCACGTGCAGCACGTGTGCTCGCAAGAAGAAACGCAACGTGGCGATAGTGAAAAAGAAATAATAGTTAATTTATTTATAAGGTGGGTTCTATTAATTATGAGAAAAGATAAATTATTATTTCGGTCGCTTTTGAGCCTGTTTTGGTATCTTTTTGACATTCAGTCGGTCATGAAGCTCGCTTCACTCCCTCTTCATGTCATGAAATTTACTCAAAACATTTCTCAAAATCGCCTCGATATAATTAATAGACCCCCCATAACTCACTAAAACTTAATTATGAAAGTTGATGTATTGTTAGGCCTCCAGTGGGGCGACGAAGGTAAAGGTAAGGTAGTGGACGTTCTCACTCCGCGTTACAACGTGGTGGCCCGTTTCCAGGGCGGTCCCAATGCCGGACACACACTCGAGTTCCAAGGCCAGCACTATGTGTTGCGTTCTATTCCTTCGGGTATTTTCCAGCACAATCAGGTAAACATCATCGGTAACGGTGTGGTTCTCGACCCGGTTCTCTTCATGGAAGAAGCCATGGATCTCGAGAAGAGCGGTGTGGATATCAAGAAAATCCTTAAGATTTCGCGCAAGGCGCATCTCATCATGCCCACTCACCGACTGCTCGATGCTGCCAACGAGCGCCTTAAGGGTGATAGCAAGATCGGTACAACAGGCAAAGGCATTGGCCCCACCTATACCGACAAGATAAGCCGCAACGGCTTGCGTGTGGGCGACATTGACACCGATTTCGAGGCTAAGTACAAGGCTGCTAAGGACCGCCACGTCGCTTTGCTCAAGGCACTGGGCGAGACTCCCGAAGTAACTGAGCTCGAGGCTCGCTGGATGCAGGGTATCGAGTATATCAAGCAATATGACATCATTGACAGTGAGTTCTATATCAACAAACAGCTGGCCGAGGGTAAGAGTGTCCTGTGCGAGGGTGCTCAGGGCAGTATGCTCGACGTGGACTTTGGCAGTTATCCCTTCGTGACGTCGTCGAGCACAGTGTGTGCAGGCGCATGTACAGGCCTTGGTGTTGCTCCCAGCAGGATAGGCGAGGTTTACGGTATCTTCAAAGCTTATTGCACACGCGTGGGTGCCGGCCCGTTCCCCACCGAGCTGTTTGACGAGACTGGTGCCGAGATTCGCCGCATAGGCCATGAGTATGGCGCGGTCACTGGCCGTGAGCGCCGCTGCGGATGGATTGACCTCGTGGCACTGCGTTACACCATCATGCTCAACGGCGTCACTCAGCTCATCATGATGAAGAGCGATGTGCTCGACGGCTTTGACACCATCAAGGCATGTGACGCTTATGAAATCAATGGCAAGGTGACACGCGACTTCCCCTATTCAATCGAAGAGGGCATCAAGCCCATCTTTACCGAGATCAAGGGTTGGAAAACTCCCATGAGCCACCTCACCTGCGAGGACCAGTTCCCCAAGGAGTTCAACGACTACATCGCGTTCCTTGAAGAAAAGCTTGGAGTGCCCATCACCATTGTGTCGGTAGGTCCTGACCGCGAGCAGACTATCATCCGCTCCAAGATTAAGTAATCCGGTAACAACCGCAATAAGCTATGTAGGCAGGTAAAACTGCCTACATAGTACCTTTTACCAAACCAATTTTACAACCTATTAACCATTAACCCATTAACCTTTTATAAACTATGGCAAATGTAAAACCTTTTTGTGGTATTCGTCCACCCAAGAACCTTGTAGAGAAAGTGGCTTCTAAACCCTACGATGTGCTCTCGAGCGAAGAGGCTCGTCAAGAGGCCGAAGGTAATGAAATGTCACTGTATCACATCATTAAACCCGAAATTGATTTTCCCGTGGGGACCGATGAGCACGCCCCTTGTGTCTATGACAAGGCGGTGGAGAATTTTGCCCACTTTAAGCAGGAGGGATGGCTCATCCAGGACACTGAGGAAAAGTATTATATCTATGCCCAGACAATGGACGGCCGCACTCAGTATGGCATCGTCGTGGCTGCCGATGTGAAAGATTATCTCGAAGGCCGCATCAAGAAACATGAGCTCACCCGCCGCGAGAAGGAGACCGACCGCATGCGCCACATCCAGGTGAACAATGCTAACATTGAGCCGGTGTTCCTGGCATTCCCCACCAACGTCGTGCTTGAAGATATCATCGCTGCAACGGCTAAGACCCAGCCCGAGTATGACTTTGTGTCGGAAGACGGCATTGGCCACACACTGTGGGCCATCAGCGACAAGGTCACGATTGATGCAATCACAACAGCCTTTGAGGCAATGCCTTACCTCTATATTGCCGACGGACATCACCGCACTGCCGCTGCGGCCCACGTGGGTGAAGAGAAAGCCAAGGCCGATCCCAGCCACACCGGCAAGGAGGAGTATAACTACCTGTTGGCAGTTTGTTTCCCGCAGTCTCACCTCAAAGTCATGGACTATAACCGCGTGGTTAAAGACTTGAACGGTCTTAGTGACGAGGAGTTCCTGGCAAGAGTGGGGGAGAACTTCACCGTTGAGGACAAGGGTACTGATGAATACCGTCCCGAGGCATTGCACACCTTCTCGCTCTATCTCTCGGGCAGGTGGTATAAACTCACTGCCAAGGCAGGTACCTATGACGATAACGACCCCATTGGTGTGCTCGATGTATCTGTTTCAAGCAACTACATCTTGCGTGACATCTTGGGAATCACCGACCTGCGCACCGACAAGCGCATTGACTTCGTGGGTGGCATACGTGGTCTGGGCGAACTCAAGCGCCGCGTCGACAGTGGTGAAATGAAGGTTGCCCTGGCGCTCTATCCCGTGACCATGCAACAGATCATCGATATTGCCGACAGCGGCAACATCATGCCCCCCAAGGCCACATGGTTTGAGCCCAAGCTTCGCTCCGGCCTCATCATCCACTCGCTCGACTGAAAGAGAATCTAGTCCCTCGGGCTAGTGAGGTATTATAATATTGGTGTCCGATAAAAAACGTCGGTGACGTTAGAGAATTGGACACCAGTAAAATCATGTAACTAAAAGGCACTGCCATCGTGCGGTGCCTATTTTATAACCGTCAGGACCTAAAGGCCCTCGTTGCATGGTTGCCCACATTATCCCGTCCCTAGCGGGATTTCTGATAACGGTACCGGCAATAGTTGATGCGTTTTATTTTACCTTTTTGGTTGCTTTCTTGATGATCTTGAGGGTGCTGCGGTCGTTGCTGAACACCGAGTAGAGGCCTTGCTCCTCCTGTGCTGGATCTCCGCAGTAGTCGTCCCACTCTTCCCACCACAGGTGCTTGGGGCGCGCATCTCCGCTCCATGCCCAGAAGTTGCAACCTGCCAGCATCTTCTTCTCGCACATGATGTCCAGGATAAATTGGTAATACCGGTCGCGTGCCGTCGTGCTGCTGCCGGGAGTGAACGAGAACGCATCGCGGTGATAACCAAACTCTTCGAGCACCAATGGCTTGCCGTGGGCCTTGATGGCATTATGGTGCTGCTCAATATAGTTGCGGCTCTCGCGGCAGGCCGTCTCAACATCGCTGAACACGTTGTCGCGTGTTACCCATCGCCACGTGCATGGCCACAGGTGGATGTTGGCATAGTCAATCTCGGGCGCGGCATGGATCTTTGTCCACCAGTCCAGGCTCATCTCACACCCAACGAGCCCCTCGCTGCCGGTCGAAACAAGGTGGTTCTTGTCGATGTCTTTGATGATGCGTGCTGCAGTGAGGAGGAACTGCTCAAATGCAGGCAACCCTTCCTTGCTGAACGGGCGCGGCTCGTTGCATATCTGCCACGACATGATGGCCGGTGACTCGCTGTAGGGTTGGCCGGTGATGCTGTTGGTGCGGCCCACGATGTGGCGCAGGTGGTTGTAGTACATCCCCTTGGCCTTGTCATCGATCACGAATCCCTTTACGTAGTCAACATAGGCGCTGTATCCGTCAATACCGGGGATAACCGCGTTGCCATGTCCGGCCCATTCCATGTAGGCCGAGTAGCCGCCGCTCCATTCCCAGGCGTTGGTGAGATAGAACACTCCCTTGAGGTCGCGTTTCTCCATCTCGACAAGCAGGTAGTCAAGTCCCTGAAGGATGGTGTCGTTGTACACTCCCGGTTCGGTTTGCAGCACGGGCTTGATGTGTGAAGGCAGGCCTTCGGGGCCCTCGGCGCCCACAAGAATGCGCAGGTTGTTGATGCCTAGCCGCTTGAGGTTGTCGAGCTCGCGCAGCAGTGCCCTGCGGTTGCCTCCTCGCCCTTGTGATGCCATGATGGTTGCATGCCACATGTTGGTACCCACGTAGTGGTAGGGGTGGCCATCGAGATAGAACTGGCCGTTCTGCACGGTCACGAATCCGCTTGCCTGGGCACTAATTCCCATGAGCATCACGGTGATTGCGGTCAAGAGGTGTTTGAAAAGTCTCATCATGCTACAAAGTTAGCAAAAAAAACGTTGTCGGCATGCATTTTGTTGTTATGTTGGAAATTTTATTGTACCTTTGGCGCTAATTAGATTAATAAGTAGTAGAGATATGGAATTTAACGAAGTAATCAAGAGCAGGTACTCCTGCAAGAAATATGACCCGGCAAGGGTGATAAGCGAGCAACAGCTCGAAGAAATACTGCAGGCCGGACGTCTGGCGCCCACGGCTAAGAACCAGCAGGTGCAGCGCATCTATGTTGCCCAGTCGCCCGAGGCACTTGCAGCCATCGATAAACACACGCCTTGCCGCTATGGCGCCACCACGGTGCTGGTTGTCGCATGGGACAAGAAGGACGTGTTTGTGTATCCCGGTTCTACCCGCGACTCGGGCGCTGAGGATGCATCGATCGTGGCAACCCACATGATGCTTGCCGCTGCCAATGCCGGCGTGGACAGCTGCTGGGTGAACTTCTTCAATCCCGCGGAACTGGCTGCTGAACTGTCATTGCCCGGTGACGAGGAGATCCTCATGCTGCTTGACCTTGGTTTTGCCGCCGAGGGTGCTGAGGCTCTTCCCAATCATTTTACCCGCAAGGAAATAACCGAAACAGTAAAGAAATTGTAAAAAATACAGATCATTATGTTTAAGTATTTGATTTCAATCTTGTTGCTCATTGCATCGGCATGCAGCTGCAGCACATCGAAGCAAGATAATTCTGCCGTTTGCGGTGGATATGGTAACGAAACTAAGGTAAGAAGCGAGGACATGGCCGTGTGGAACGAGGCTATCGCTACGCGCCCCGACCTCAAGGATGTCACCCCCGTGACTGCACGCCGCCAGGTGGTTGCAGGCATGAACTATGACTTCACCTGCCGCGACAAGGATGGCAAGACTATCACCGTCATGGTGTTCAAGCCGCTTCCCGGTGAAGGCACTGCCAAGGTGACATATCCCGATAAACCCTGAGGTTAAAAAAGATAATCTTGTGTGATGCGGGGTGTTTCGTTTCGCATGGTCATGCCATGTGCCGGTAATCGTCCTGTTCTATAATAAGGTCTAAAGAATAATGAACGACGTTGAAAAACGCGAGGTGTGGGTCGACTGGTTGAGAGTCCTGGCCTGCTTCATGGTGATGGTGGTGCACAGTACCGAACCGTTTTACCTGGGAGGCGACGGAGGGCAAATCCTCACCCGTGGTGACATGTGGTGGGCCGCGCTGTTCGACTCCTGTGTCCGCTCGTGCGTGCCGCTGTTTATCATTGCATCCAGTTATCTTCAGTTTCCGTTGCGTTACACGTCGGGTGAGTTCTTCAAGCGACGCGCTGTAAGGGTTTTGATCCCGTTTGTGGTGTGGTCGCTGGTCTATGCGTTCTATTGGGGCGAGCCTGTCGATAACCTCAGGTCATTACTGTTTAATTTCAACTATGCTGCCGGTCACTTGTGGTTCGTGTATATGCTCATCGGCGTGTACTTGGTAATGCCCATGTTGTCGTCGTGGGCTCGCGAGGTAGGGAAGCGTGAGCTGCAGGTGTATCTTGCTATATGGCTGTTCACCACGTTGCTTCCGCTTATGCGTGACTGGTTGTCGACCGATGCACTTGTGCTCACTTATGGCCCGACTGGCATTCCTCGCCAGGCATTTTTCCCGCTGTGGGGCGAAGCAAGCTGGAACTCTTATGGCACTTTTTACTACATCAGTGGTTTCATAGGCTATATGCTGCTGGGGCTTTACTTCCGCCGTTTTGTTGACGTGTTCCCGTGGCGCAAGACACTGGCTGTCGCATTGCCTGCTTATGTGACAGGCTTCATGATCACGGCGGGCGGATTCGTGAGACGTGTGCTGGCTACCGGCAATGGCGAGTTCCCGGTGAATGCCGACTTGGGCCATGCCGTGTGGTGGGAGACCACTTGGTGCTTTGATTCACTGGGAGTTGCCTTGATGGCAGTGGGCATCATAGTGTTCATGCGCAAGTTCACTGCCAGTGGTTCGTTCTATAAAAAAGTGCTCTTGCCGGTGTCACGTGCAAGCTACGGCATGTACCTTATCCACATGATTGTCCTGGCTGCGGTATCTGGATTGTTGCGCGACAGGTTAGGTGTGGGAGATGCCGGTGCACTGGGCATGTGGACCACCCCTGTACAGATCATGGGCACGGCAATGGTGACATTTGCCGTTGTTGCCGTGGTATCAGTGCTGGTTCAGCGCATACCTCGTCTGGGCAAGTACCTCATGGGATAGCCGCGAAAACTTTTTTGTGTGTAAATGAAATTTTTTTTGAGAAAAGTTGATTACCTTTTCATAAAACCTGGCATAGACTAGTACAAGACGCTCCTTCAGGGGGAGGAAATAAGTAGGAAAGTTTATTAATCATTAAATCTAGTATTGTTATGATCGTAGTAGAATCTAAGAGAAAGAGAATTGAAACACTCAAGAAAACTTATCCTGGCGCGATGATTGTCGACGTCACTAGTCACGCCCAGGACGAGTTCGTCAAGTTCAGCCCGTTCTATCCTGTGCGCGGTATTCCCATTCCGTTTTCCGACGGTAGGCTGGCGGCCTGCGTTGAGGGAATATGGCAGGGTCTCAAGGTGTTCCAGGGCAACGACGTGGACACCGATAAGTTCTACGTCACCGACATGAAGAACCTCAAGCGCACTGTCCGCAAGTATGGCAAGTGCCTGGGGCACCGCAAGGGCATCAGGGGCAAGGAACTCCTGGGCTATATCGAGGCTCGTCACCTCATTTACCTCCCCAGCTACAAGTGGGTGCTGGAGAACCGCGTGCAGCGGCTGGTGTCAACCCTGCGTGCCGCAGCGCAGACCAGGACCGTGGTCCTGCTGGACTACGAGACCAACTGCGACGTGGACGATTGCAGCAAGCCCCTTTCTCACGCATCGCTCATCAAGGCCTACATCGAGGGTAACTACCCCGAGTGATACCGGCCTCTCAAATGTTACTAAAAAAGGTGTGTTACCTCTCACGCGTGAGGTGACACACCTTTAATTATTTGCTCAGTTTCCTCAGTGTCTTCTGTAGACATGAGGCAGCAGGCGATGAATTATTTCTTGAGAACGATGCTCTCGAGAAGTTTCTTCACGTCGGGATCATCAAGGCCCTTGGTGGGAACTTTGATGTCAACACAACCTACGCCACCCTTGAGAGGAGCGATGAGGCGGTCGTATGTACCGTTGCCCTCGTCCAGGTGATAAACGTCATACTTGATACCAGCGAAAGTTTGGCTTGATTTCTTTGACTTGCCACCAAACTGATCCATAGCCTCTTTGCCATTCTTCTCTGCCGAAGCGCTCTCAAAGCTGAAAGAAGCGATTTGGATATCGAAACCAAAGTTTGTCTTGATGTCCTTGCGTAACTCTTCTTCGTTGGCGGGCTTGATGATGATGCTGCTGTAGCCGCCATCGGTCTTGCTCTTGATTACCCAACCCTCGGGGATGTCAACCTTGAGGTTCTCAAAGTCGAGAGTAACGGGACCAGCCTCGAGCTCTTCCTTCTTCTCCTCCTCGGGAGCATCAGCTTTCTCGTCGCCAGCTACTTCTTCGGTCTTAGCTGAGTTGTCAGCATCTGAACCGCTAGTGTTTGTGTTACCACCACAGCTTGCAAATGACATGACAGTCATGATAGCAAGTGCTTTCAAAAAGTTCTTCTTCATTTTGTTAAGTTTTTAAGTTAGTAATTAAATTATTTGTTCACCTGGAAACGGTTGAAACCGTCCTTGAGATGTGCAACAACTTGGTTAGCGGCAGCGAGTCCTGCGTTGATATTGGCCTCGGCGGTCTGTGCACCCATTTTCTTGGGGGTGAACATCACGCGGTCGCCAAATTTCTCCTCATACTCGGCTGCGGCGTCGGGCTTGACGTCGGCAACGTAGCGCAGGTCGGTGCGTGTTTCGAGAGCCTCGGCCAGGCTTGCCTCGTCAATTACCTCTTTGCGGGCTGCATTGATGAGAACGCCGTTCTTGGGCATGAGCTCAACCAGTGCCTTGTTGACCGAGCCGCGGGTCTCGGGAGTTGCGGGGATGTGAAGGCTCACGTACTGGTTGTTCTTGTACAGGTCCTCGAGGCTGTGAACGGGAGTGATGCCGTCGGCCTCCATTACCTCGTCCTTGACCCATGGGTCAAGAGCGCTGACCTTCATTCCGAAGCCCTTGGCGATGCGGGCAACGTTGCGGCCCACTGCGCCATAGGCGTGGATGCCCAGGGTCTTGCCCAGCAACTCGGTGCCTGATGTTCCGTTGTAGCGGTTGCGGATGAGTGTCACGACCATGCCAATAACCAGCTCGGCAACGGCATTGGCGTTCTGTCCGGGGGTGTTCATCACGCACACGCCGTGAGCGGTGGCCTCGGCCAGGTCGATGTTATCATATCCTGCACCGGCGCGAACCACAACCTTCAGTTCCTTGGCTGCGTCAAACACTTCCTTGTCGACCTTGTCGCTGCGCACGATGAGTCCTGCAGCGTCGACAATGGCTGCAAGCATGTCGGCCTTAGTGCCTTTCTCAACGAGAACGAGCTCGTGGCCAGCAGCCTCAACTACTTCCTTGATGCCCTGGACTGCCACGGGAGCAAAGGGCTTCTCAGTTGCAACTAATATCTTCATAATACTATAATATAAGGTGTATTATTTATTTTCAAATTCCTTCATTGCCTCAACGAGCACCTTGACGCTCTCGAGGGGCAGTGCGTTGTAGGTCGATGCACGGAAACCGCCCACACTGCGGTGGCCCTTGATGCCCACGATACCCTTGGTCGAAGCAAAGTCGATGAAGTCTTTCTCGAGCACTTTGTACTCGGGCTTCATGACGAAGCAGATGTTCATCACCGAGCGGTCCTCGGCAGCGGCGGTGCCCACAAACATCTTGCTAGAGTCGATAGCGTCGTAGAGGTATGCGGCTTTCTCCTCGTCCATCTTCTGTAGCACCTTCACGCCGCCCAGTTCCTTGTACCACTTGAGGGTCTGCAGTGCTGCATATACGGGGAACACGGGGGGAGTGTTGAACATAGAACCCTTGTCAACGTGGGTCTTGTAGTTGAGCATGGTGGGAATCACGCGGTCAACCTTGCCCAGGATGTCTTCCTTAACGATAACGAAAGTAACAACTGCAGGGGCAATGTTCTTCTGTGCGCCGCCATAGATGAGGGCATACTTGGACACGTCGACGGGACGAGAGAAGATGTCGCTCGACATGTCGGCAACGAGGGGAACGTTCACGTCATAGTCCTCGCGAATCTCGGTGCCGTAGATGGTGTTGTTGGTAGTGATGTGGAAGTAATCGGCATCGCTGGGGATCTCATAGCCCTTGGGGATGAAAGTGTAGTTGGCATCCTTCGAAGAACCGACGCGGGCAACCTCACCAAAGAGCTTGGCCTCTTTCATTGCCTTGTTGGCCCATGTGCCTGTGTCCAGGTAAGCGGCTTTCTTGTTGAGCAGGTTATAGGGAACCATGCAGAACTGGGTGCTCGCACCACCGCCAAGGAAAATCACGCGGTAACCTGCGGGAATGTCGAGCAGTTCCTTGAACAGCTGTTCGGCCTCGTCCATCACAGCAACGAATTCCTTGCTGCGGTGTGAGATTTCAAGAATTGACAGACCTGTGCCTGCGAAGTCACGGATTGCCTCCACGCTCTTGTCGAGAGTGAACTGGCTCAGGATTGATGGTCCTGCATAGAAATTGTGTTTCTTCATAACTCGAGTTTTGAAAGTTATATATTATTATAATGTGTTACAAAATAGTTGCCGCAAGGGGGGCATGCATGCCCGTTATGCCCTTGCACAACAAAATTACTGCTTTTTATTTAATTGAAAAAATATTGGTGATATAAAAATGTTAACTGGGTTCAATATCATGGTGTAACAATCGTTTGCTATTTGCTGTCTTGAACCCTCGGTTTTGGCCTGTTTTGTGGTGTGTTGCTTTCTTTTTGAATGATTTGGGCTGCAATAAGATACTTTTTGTAAATTTCAATCCATTTTTCCAAACCTTAACAACTGAAAAAAATAACCCAAAAAGATAAAATATTTGCCCTAAAATTGTGCCTATTTAGAAAAAATGCTATAAATTTGTCACGAAATCAAATTTTGATTTCATGATTTAAGACTTTTAATAATATCCTCTAATTTAAACGATACATTTATCATGAACGTTAATCAAATTTTGGCCAATCTTGAGGCTAAGCATCCTGGCGAGAACGAATACTTGCAGGCAGTTCGCGAAGTACTGACCACAGTACAGGACGAGTACAACAAACACCCCGAATTTGAAAAAGCAAAAATTATCGAGCGCATGGTTGAGCCCGACCGCATCTTCACTTTCCGTGTCACTTGGGTTGACGACAACGGTGAGGTGCAGACCAACATCGGTTACCGCATCCAGTTCAACAATGCTATCGGTCCGTATAAGGGAGGTCTCCGTTTCCACGCATCGGTAACTCCTTCTATCTTGAAGTTCCTCGGTTTCGAGCAGACTTTCAAGAACGCTCTCACAACACTGCCCATGGGTGGTGCTAAGGGTGGTTCTGACTTCAGCCCCAAGGGCAAGAGCGACGCCGAGATTATGCGCTTCTGCCAGGCCTTCATGATTGAGCTGTGGCGCAACATCGGTCCCGACATGGACGTTCCCGCTGGTGACATCGGCGTTGGTGGCCGCGAGGTAGGTTACCTCTATGGTATGTACAAGAAACTCACTCGCGAGTGCACCGGTACACTTACTGGTAAGGGCTTCGAGTTTGGTGGTTCTCGCATCCGTCCCGAAGCAACTGGTTTCGGCGCTTGCTACTATGTAGAGAACATGCTCAAGGACCTCGGCACTACATTCGAGGGCAAGACTGTTGCTATCTCGGGCTTCGGCAACGTTGCTTGGGGTGCTGTGACAAAGGCTACTCAGCTTGGTGCTAAGGTTGTTACCATCTCAGGTCCCGACGGTTACGTTTACGATCCTGATGGCATCAACACTCCCGAGAAGATTGACTTCATGCTCGAGCTCCGCTCTAGCGGCAACGACGTTGTTGCTCCTTATGCTGAGAAGTTCCCCAACGCCCAGTTCTTCGCAGGCCGCAAGCCTTGGGAACAGAAGGTTGACATCTGCATGCCTTGCGCTACTCAGAACGAGGTACGCCTCGCCGATGCTGAGATGATGCGCGACAACAAGGTTATGCTTGTTGCCGAGGTTTCTAACATGGGTTGCCACGAGGAGGCTATCCACCTGTTCCTCGAGAACAAGATGGTCTATGCTCCTGGCAAGGCTGTTAACGCTGGTGGTGTTGCTGTTTCTGGTCTTGAGATGACCCAGAACGCTCAGCACATCTACTGGAGTGAGGCTGAGGTTGACGAGAAGCTCCACACCATCATGAACGACATCTACGCACAGTGCTGCGAGTATGGCAAGGAAGCTGACGGCTACATGAACTACATGAAGGGCGCTAACATCGCTGGTTTCATGAAGGTGGCTAAGGCTATGATGGGCCAGGGCATCATCTGATTATAATCTCCAAAAAGGTGGCGGAAGCCGTTGATGGTTTTCCGCCACTTGATTGCTTAACTATTTTATACCGGAGGGCAGGTTGTCGACATGCATCGGCGACCTGCCTTTTTTTACCTAGGAAGTGCATTAGGGCATGTATAAGATTTTAGATTATCATTGTGTCGGGATTTGCGCTATATTGAACGAACATAGGGGCTCCTATATAAGCGAAAGATAGTGCAAATCATGGCTATGAGAAGCAAAATATTGGCAATTGTTCCT
>JAZQPG010000080.1:0-23534 GCA_045628365.1 Sodaliphilus sp.
GCACACCGGCAAAGACGGCTACAAGTATGTTGACTACATCAGCGTGGTCCCCCTGCTGGTTAATGCAATCCAACAGCTCCAGGGCGAACTCAACGAGGTGCGCGGCAATACTCCCATGAAATCAAATGCCGTCGCTGCAACCGGTGACATCGCAAGCGATATGCTTGCCCCCGCATTGTACCAGAATGCGCCCAACCCCTTCAACAGCGAGACCGTGATACGTTATGACCTGCCCGAGACCGTGCAGCAGGCCGTGCTCTACGTCTACGACATGCAGGGCAAGCAGATCAAGGCCATCCCCGTGACCGAGCGCGGCTCATCATCGGTAACAATCCAGGGCAGTGAACTCGCTGCTGGCATGTACATCTACGCCCTCATTGCCGACGGAACGGAAATCGCAAGCAAACGAATGATTCTCACAAAGTAAATCCTATTGACCATGAAAAGAATAACATTATTTATAATATATATGCTGTGCATGTTGGCTATACAAGCCGGCGTGATAACGCACAGCGAGACTTTCAGCCCCTCAGGCTGGAGTTTCTCGACAGATACAATTAATTCAACGCCATATACGGTTGTGGGGTGTAATGGACTCGACTACGTTTCTGACCCCGGCATGCCGCAGTTGCCGGTGAAGTACGTGCAGCTCATTGTTCCGTACAATGCCACTAACATCACCGTCAGCAGTTCTTATAGCCTAATACACACTATTACTCTTGCGGCAAAGGTCCTGCCCGTTGAGTATCCTCAAGTAGCAGATGAAACAGCAAGTGATACTCCCTTTATAAATGAGGACTCAACCGTTTACAACACTAATGTTCAATTTCCCAACGTGTGCGCCGAGATTGTATCAGATAGTTATTTCATGGGTGACAACCATGTGATAACAGTGGCTCTTTACCCTATGCAGTACAATCCTGTTACAGGACAAGCTACATATTACGGTGGATTAACGGCATCAGTGTCGTATGACATAGGTGACGCCCCTGCAAATCTTCTTCACCGAAACAAAGAGAAAGACCGTAACGAGGACCTTGAAATGCTTGTCAGCATGGTAAAAAACCCATCGCAGATACAATCATTCAAAGCACCTTCTCGTCCACAATTTTCTCTAGGAGGATACGAATCTGCTCCCCTTGTTGAAAGCTATGACTACACTATTATCACAACAAGGGAACTCAAGCCTGCATTTGATCGTCTCATTGCCCTAAAACGCCAAAAAGGGTATTCGGCTGGAGCGGTGTGCATTGAAGACATCATGCAGAATCCTAATGTAAATGGAGGAGATTCTATCTTTGACGTCAATAACAATTTGGTTTCTGTTATTGCAGACAGTGCCGGTGTTATACGACAGTATTTGAAACGAGCTTTTGAAAATGGAACAAGATATGTCTTGATGGGTGGCAGAAAGGTTCCATATAGATATAGCAATCGTACATATTCAACCGAGAGTGGTACATACTCTACCCAAATCCCTACCGATTGGTATTTCTCGGAGTTAGAAACAAATTGGAATGGTTCGCATAGAGGAAGCTATGTAGCTATAACAAATTTAATCCCCAAATCTTATAAATCTTCTCTATATATTGGGCGTTTGATGGCGGATAGCATAGCAGATATTGACAATTATTGCAGAAAACTTTTTCAATATGAGTTGAATCCCGGTAAAGGTGACCCATCTTATCTGAATCGTGCGCTCATCGTTGAGGGCGCGGACACTTTTGACATTAGGCATGAAGCGGCAAAAAAATATAGAGAAATCGGAATGCTGACCACGGAAATCAACCAAAGCGGACTTACTTATCCTTCAGGGAAAATGGTCGTTGACACACTAAAATATCATGGCATAATAAGCCTTCATGGTCATGGATCTCCACACACAACAACAGTGAACCACTGTTACCAACTACACCACTCATACACAAACCGTGTGGTATGTGCTTTAGATACATGTGATATAACTGCAAAACATCAAAAAATAAGAGAGTTGGGTAACGGTCTTGACTGCATGGACAACAAGTATTCTCCCAGTATTTTTTATTCTTGGTCATGCACAACAACTCCATTTGATATATATACTGAGCCTTCTGAAAAAACCTATTATGGCTGGAACATTGGGCAATCTTATACCCTTGGAAAAGATTATGGAGGCGTGGCTTATTTAGGTTGTACACGTGTTGGGTTTACAAGTTATTATAATCATGAGGTTCGTTTTGTAAAAGCGCTTACTACACAACTCAACATTGGAAGGGCCGAGGCAAATACCAAAAACTCTGCTCGGAATGCTTTCTTTGCAATGACACATAACTTAATAGGTGACCCCGAATTTCAAGTATGGACAAAATCTCCATACAATAATAATGATGTTATTATAACAAGAACTGACAACGCTATACACATCTCTGGTATCAACGGAGACAGCGCTACTGTAGCATACTGTGATAATCAAACTCAAAAAATAGTTAAAGCTATTAATGGCGAAGCACTTATTACACCTGTTAACCCAAGTGGTTCAATAGTAGTTTGTGCACAAAACCACCTTGTGTATATTGCTCCTTTGATTTTGCAAAATTATACAATAAACAAATCGCAATATGTCCTTGCAACAGAAATAACTGCAGGAAGTAATATCGACTCAAGTAGATCAATCGGAGAGGTAGTTATTAAAACAGGGGCAGATTACGAGATACAATGCAGTGGAAAAATTGAGTTCAATGGTGGTTTTAGTGTAGAAAAAGGAGCTTCCTTGGCTGTTTTTAAGCCACAACCTTTGATTTTTTAGAAAATATTATTAAATTTGCAGAAAAACTATGGATAATAAATTTCTATTTTTTACAACTTTCGTGCTGATGTCAAGCATCGGCATTGCGGCGCACGCTGAAATAGCGGAATACCAGTCTATGCTTCAGGAAGGGCGGGTGTGGGTAAACCACCTGGATGTTGCCAACAATACTTTTCCTGAAGAGAGTTATTCTAAAACATATTCTTATGAATTACATGGGGATTCTCTACTTAACGGATTTTCTTACAAGAAATGCTATCTGAAAAGCAGTAAGAAACTTGATCCACGCGTGGATGTTGCCTATGCATATTTGACGCTGTTCCGCGAAGAACCGGTGGCGTTATTAAGGGAAGAAGGCATGAAGGTCTATGTGAAATTATGTGATTTCCCATACCAATTTGCTTCTTGCGAATATGAGTTGGACGATGAATTTCTGGCTTATGATTTTGGGTATGCGCGCGAGAATTCTCCATTAGAATATACCATAACCCAAGAATACGTGAATAACGTACCCTGCAATCATTATGTTCCCACAGATGCACTTGATCATTTAGGTGTTCTTGACGTTGAAATGCTCGAGAGCGTGGGTGCATGTAGCGGCATTGGCACGCTGTTGTTCCCTGCATGGATTACATTAGCTGGCTATGTTTATGATTATTCGGGATTGAGTTATGTCATGGATGATAAAGGTCAAATAATCTACAAAGGCAAGGGATATCGCGAGCCCACTTATTCAGATATAGTTGATATAAATATAGAACAGACTGGCGACAATCACTACTACAACCTGCAGGGCCAGCGTGTGGACAACCCCACGCCGGGCATCTACATCCACGGCGGCAAGAAGGTCGTTGTGAAGTAACCATCAGCACATACACAGGGAATCGCTCCCCCTGGGATAACAGTGTCGCCGTGCGCCGTCAGTGAGCGCACGGCGACACTTCGTTTCCTGCCCCATCCCAATATTATAACCTCCAGGAATTTTAATCAGCGTAGTTTACTGTGCCTGTGGGAGACCTTGGATTCTCGCGCGAGACGAGGGAACGAATTAACTTTAGTTAACTTTTTAGACTGTTAACTTTTGTAATTATTTGGCCAAAAGGGGCGAAAAAGACATTTTTTTGGCAATTTAAGACAGTAGTTTATAATAATGTAATACTTTTGCAGCCTGAAAATTAATATAAGATTATAGGTTTATGAAAAAAGCATTAGTTTTATCAGTTGCAATGACAGCAGCCGCATCTGCTTGGGCAGGTGGCCTGCTCACTAACACCAACCAGCACATCGCCTTCAACCGCATGATGGCGCGCGGTGCATCGACCGAGGTCGACGCCGTTTACACCAACCCCGCTGGTACGGCATTCAACGAGCACGAGGGCCTCACACTCTCGTTCAATATCCAGAGCGCATTCCAGACCCGCGACGTGGAGGCAACATTCCCCCTGTTCCTCACCGAGGGCAACACCAAGAAATATGAAGGCAACGCGGCCGCTCCCGTGCTGCCCTCGCTCCAGGCAATGTACAAGAAAGGCGACTGGGTGTTCCAGGCCGGATTTGGCGTGACCGGTGGCGGCGGCAAGTGTTCGTTTGACAACGGTCTGCCCATGTTTGAAGCGCCCATCATGGCCGGCTTGCAGCAGATGAAAATCACTCCCGACAAATACATTGTCACATCATCGATGAAGGGCCGCCAGTACATCTTCGGCCTGCAGGCAGGTGCCTCTTACAAGTTCAACGAGCATTTCGCTGGTCACCTGGGCGCCCGCGTGAACTACTTCAACGGCAACTACACCGGTTTCGTGAAATCAGACGTCAACACTATGCCCATTGGCAAAATCAACGTCGAGCTCGACTGTAACCAGACAGGCTGGGGCGTGACACCCATCATCGGCCTTGACTACAAGGTGGGCGGTTTGACACTTGCCACCAAGTTTGAGTACAAGACCAAGCTCAACATCGAGAACGACACTAAGAAAAACGACGCATCGGTCACTCCCATTGCCGAGGTTGAACCCGCAATCACCTATGCAAAGACACTGGAAACTGCAGTGAAGGGCAGCTTGGCACCCTACAACCACGGTGTGAACACACCTAACGACCTGCCCTCTATCCTCTACGTGGCAGCAGGTTACGAAATCATCCCCAAGAAGCTGCGCGCTACCCTTGAGTATCACTTCTATGATGACAAGAACGCCAAGATGGCCGGCGACAAGCAGCTGGCGCTCTCTCATGGCACCAACGAGTACCTCCTGGGCGCAGAGTGGGACATCAACAAGATGTTCACCGTGAGCGCCGGTGGCCAGATCACTGACTACGGCCTGCGCGACGCTTACCAGAGCCAGACTTCTTTCTCATGCGACAGTTACTCAATCGGATTTGGCGGTGCTGTAAACCTGACCGAGAAGCTCAAGCTCAACATCGCTTACTTCTGGACCACTTACAGCGACTACACCAAGAACAGTGTTCCCACAGCCGAGAATCCCAATGCAGGCTATTGCGGACTCCCTGTTCCCGGCAAGGACGTGTACAGCCGCACCAACAAGGTGTTTGGCGTGGGTGTTGACTACAAGTTCTAAATTGATTACTTAATCATCTTTACATATAACGGAGCTGGCGTTTGGTCGTCGGCTCCGTTTTTTTGTCCCACGGTGGCCGATAGCGCATCTTTTTTCTCCCAAAACCTTGACGCATAACAAATATTGTTGTATTTTTGCAGAACATATCCAACGGTTAGCTACTTTATGGAATCTAAAACACTCATACGATTTGACTGGGCAATGAAGCGCCTGCTGCGCGACAAGGCAAACTTCGGCGTGCTTGAAGGATTCATCACCACCCTCCTGGGCAAGAACATACACATCCAGAAGCTGCTCGAGAGCGAAAGCAACATGGATGATGACAGCGACAAGCAGAACCGCGTCGACATCCTTGCCGAGGACGATAACGGCGAGCTGTTCATCATCGAGGTGCAGAACGAGAGCGAGTTCGCCTATTTCCAGCGCATGCTTTTCGGCACGTCAAAACTGGTGACCGAATATATCAACCGCGGACAGGGCTACGAGAACATACGCAAGATCTACAGCATCAATATCGTGTACTTCAAGCTGGGCAACGGAACCGACTATGTCTACCACGGCAAGACCGAGTTCAAGGGCATGCACAACGGCGAGGTGCTCACCCTGTCGGGGTTTCAGCAGCAAAAGTTCAAGGTATCGGAGGTGAGCGAGCTCTACCCCGAGTATTACATCCTCAAGGTCAATGACTTCAACAAGTGGTCAAAGGTGCCGCTGGAGCAATGGATTTACTTCCTCAACACGGGCGAGATTCCCGAGGACGCCGATGCACCGGGCCTGGGCGAGGCCCGCGAGAAACTCGTGCTTGAGCACATGACCAAGGCCGAGCTTGACGCCTACTACCGCCACCTCGACAACATCGTCATCCTGCAGGACAACATCACCACAGCCCGCGGCGAGGGACGGCTCGAAGGCAGACTTGAAGGACGACTTGAAGGCAGACTCGAAGGACGTGCAGAGGGACGTGCAGAGGGCAAGCACGAAAGCGCCCGCCAGATTGCGTTATCACTCAAGCAAATGGGGACAATGACCATCGAACAGATCGCTAGTGCTACACAGCTCAGCATCGACGAGGTGAAAGCCTTGTAACCGCGTTAATGACGAGTTGACCGATTGCTGTCAATTGCTGTCACAGGCAAATAGCAGCGGGTTTATCGCACTTCTACTTTTGTATTTCGTAAAAAATCATTACCTTTGCACCGCAAAAGAATAAACGGGCTCTCGTAGTTCAATGGATAGAATAGCGCTCTCCTAAAGCGTAGATCCGGGTTCGATTCCCGGCGAGAGTACTCTCATACAATCTTTATCACGCTGTGATACAGCATGATAAAGGTTTTTATTTTACCCTAAAGGGACACATGTGGGTCACCGGCAGGCAGACACAACACGGGACACCGTGATAAAAAAAACGGGTGACGTGGCAATAAGTTGGTAAAAAATGCGTTATTATTTTTACAATGGTACGTTTTTTCAAATACATCCTATGCTTGACGTTGCTGGCCGCCGGTGCGCTGGCCGCTGTGGCTCAGGACAATGACAAGATCCTGAACCGCCAGTATGCCGACATGAAGAAGTTACACTTCGGATTCTCGGTAGGCCTTAATTTCCAAGACCTTAACATCACCAACAACGGTTTCACGAGCGAGGACGGTGAGCAATGGTGGGCCGACGTGCCCCAGCACTCGCCGGGATTTTGTGTGAACGTGCTGGCCGACTGGCGCCTGGGCAACCACTTCAACCTGCGCGTGGAGCCTGGCATGTACTTTGGCAACAAGGTGGTGCAGTACCGCAACCCGCTGGGCAACCCCGACGACGTTGACGCGACCCACCTGCGCCAGAGTCAAAACATCAAGTCGACCTACCTGGTGCTCCCCATCGACCTGAAGGTGTCGTCGCTGCGCTACCACAACATGCGCCCCTACGTGACGACAGGCGTGATGCCAGTGTGGGACCTTGGTAAGAGCCACAGTGAGCAACTGCAGGTCAACAAGACCGACGTGATGCTCACCCTGGGCATGGGATGTGACTTCTACCTGCCGTTCTTCAAGTTCTGCCCCGAGGTGAAGTTTTGCTTCGGCCTGAAGAACATCCTGCAGAAGAACCGCCCCGACCTGCAGGACAACCCCGAGATGATGCGCTTCACCCAGAGCGTTGACAAACTGCAGAACAACATGGTGGTAGTCACCCTGAACTTTGAATAACCGATTCACGAAAGAGTAACACAATAAAAGACCCCGACAATGCAACGCATCGCACGCACATATTCACGACTGGCCGCACTGCTGGTAATGGCAGTGGCAGGCATCGTGGCTGCCCGCGCCCAGGTGGACGCGCAGCTCACCCAGTACTGGAACGTGCCGGGCTACTACAACCCGTCGGCGATTGGTAACATCGACTTCATCCACATCAACGGCGGCAGCCGCCTGCAGTGGGTGGGCATCAAACACGCCCCCATGTCGTTCATCGCCATGGCCGACATGCCCTTTAAGTTCATGGGGCGCCGCTGGGGTACCGGCGTGGTGCTGCAGCAGGAGAACGTGGGTCTGTTCAGTTCTATCCATGCCGGCGCACAGCTAGCGTGGAAAAAGAAGATGCTGGGCGGCGAGCTCTCGGTGGGCGTGCAGGCCGGCATCATCAACCAGACCTTCCACGGCGATGACATCATCATCCCCGAGGGCGACGAGGCCCACAGCAGCAACGACGATGCCATCCCGCAGTCGGTGGTGACGGGAACGGCCATGGACCTCAACGCGGGCGTGTCGTTCACCCACAAGTGGTTCTGGGCAGGCATCTCGTCGACCCACGTGAACTCGCCCACCGTGTCGCTCAAGATGGAGAACGACGAGGAGAAAATCTATGAATTTGACGCCGGCCGACTGTATTATTTTATGGCAGGTAGCAATATTCCGATAAAAAATACGTTATTTGAATTGCAGCCCTCGGTAATGTTTAAGACCGACTTTAAATTTTACCAGGCCGAGGCGACGGCGCGCGTGAGGTACAACAAGTTCCTGAGCGGCGGCATCGCCTATCGCCACAAGGACGCCGTGGCGGTGCTGCTGGGCGCCAATTACAAGAATTTCTTTATCAGTTATTCTTATGATTATCCTATCTCCGAAATACGCAAGGCCAGCAGCGGCAGCCACGAGCTGTTTGTGGGCTACAACCTCAAGCTGGAGATGGGCGAGAAAAACAAGAACAAACACAAGAGTATTCGTATAATGTAGAATATATGATGAAAAAGTTATTATTTATACTGACTATCGCAATCGTGATGGTATCGTGTGGAGCCGTGCGCAAGAACATGCCTGTGGGCGGCGAGGTAACCGGAGTGGGCGCTACAACATTCAGCGAGCCCACCCCTTACGGCATGGTACTGGTTGATTGCGGCTCGATGCGTGAGGGCCCCTCACAGCGTGATTCTATTTGGGGCACCGACTCTACAGCCCACGGCATCTCGGTTGACGCGTTCTGGATGGACGAGACCGAGATCACCAACTCCAAGTACAAGCAGTTTGTGTACTGGGTGCGCGACTCGATTATCCGCGAGCGACTCGCCGACCCCGCCTACGGCGGCAACGAGGACTTCAAGATCGAGGAGGACAAGGAGGGTAACCCCATCACCCCGCACCTCAACTGGAGCAAGAGCATACCCTGGAAGAACCCCAGCGAGGACGAGGAGCGTGCCATCGAGAGCGTGTACAAGATCAACCCCATCACTGGAGTGAAGGAGCTTGACGCGGCCCAGATGAACTACCGCTTCGAGATCTACAACCTGACGGAGGCCGCCAAGCGCAAGAACCGCTTTGACGCCACCCGCCGCGACTACAACACCGACCACCCCGTGCCCGAGGTGGCTCCCACCATCAGCAAGGACACAGCCTATGTTGATGACGACGGTCGCATCATCCGCCAGACCATCACCCGTCCGCTGCAAAATGAGTTTGACTTTGTCAACACATATATCGTGAACATCTTCCCCGACACCACTTGCTGGGTCAACGACTTTGAGAACGCCTACAACGAGCCCTACGTGCGCATGTACTTTGCCAACGGCAACTACAACAACCACCCCGTGGTGGGTGTGAGCTGGGAGCAGGCCAACGCCTTCTGCGTGTGGCGCACCGACTTCCTCAAGAAAGCCATCGGCAAGGAGGGCGTGTACATCGAGCCCTTCCGCCTCCCCACCGAGGCCGAGTGGGAGTTTGCGGCACGTGCCGGCATGGACAGCAACAAGTACCCCTGGGAGGGAGACCTGCCGCTAGAGGAGACCGACGGGTGCTTCTATGCCAACTTCAAGCCCATGGAGGGCAACTATGTGAAGGACGGTAGCCTCATCAGTGCCCCGGTGGGCACATACCAGCCCAACGACTTCGGCCTGTTTGACATGGCGGGTAACGTGAGCGAGTGGACCTCGACGGCCTACACCGAGTCGATCGACCGCATGACGAGCGACCTCAACCCCGAGTACCGCTACTACGTTGCCAAGGAAGACCCCTACAAGATGTCGCGCAAGATCGTTCGCGGCGGTTCATGGAAGGACGTTGCCCACAACATCCGCAGCGACATCCGCATGTGGGAGTACCAGAACGAGCAGCGCAGCTACATCGGTTTCCGCTGCGTGCGCTCTAAGGTGGGCTACACCAAGACCAAGCGCAAGAAATAAGCACCGCCTCGACCCCCCTTGACGCGGGGGCGCGCGTGCATTATAATATAAAGACACAATCGACATTTCAACAACGAGAAATAAGAGTAAGATGAAATTCAACAAAGGCTTTTTGTCGGGAGACTACGCTCAGCGTTTCTTCAACTTTGCATATAGTATAGGTGCAGCCATCGTCATCCTGGGTGCACTGTTCAAGATCCTCCACCTCCCCGGCGGCAACACCCTGCTCACCCTGGGTATGGGCACCGAGGTGCTGATGTTCTTGCTCACCGCGTTTGACCGCCCCGAGAAGGAATACCACTGGGAGGACGTGTTCCCCGTGCTGGGAACCGGCGACCCCGAGGACCGTCCAAACTTTGGCAAGGCAGTCGTCGTTAACGAGGAGGCCGAGGCCATCATGCAGGGCGAAGAAGGCGAGGACAGCTTTGCCGACTACCGCGAGGAGGATGATGACTCCAGTTATGCGCCTGTGGTTCAAACTGCCGCTGCAACATCTGCAACCTCAGCCCGTAGCGCCGTGGGTCTGCCCCAGGGCATCGAGCTCACCCCCGAGGACAGCCAGTCACTCTCAGAGAGCATCGCACGCATGGCAACCGCCAGCGAGCAGATCGCACGCATGGCCGACCTTACCGAGGCTACACAGCAGTATCTGGAGCAGATGAGCACCATCAGCGAGCAGATGAAGCGCCTGGGCGAGACCACCACCGAGCTCAACCAGGTGAGCGAGACCCTGCTGGGCAGCTACAAGGCCATCACCGACAACTCCGAGACCATCAACAGCAGCTCAACAGGATATGTGGAGCAGATGGAGGCCCTCAACCGCAACATCGGAGGCCTGAACACCATCTACGAGATTCAGCTCAAGAGCATCACGTCACAGCTCGACAGCATCGACCGCGTGAACCGCGGCCTCAAGGACATACGCGACATGTACGAGAAGAGCGCGGCCGAGAGCGCACACTACTGCGACGAAACCGAGAAGATGGCACGCTACATGAAGCAGCTTAACAGCGTGTACGAGAAGATGATCAAGGCAATGACCGTCAACATGTACCGCCCCATGCCCGGCATGGGTATGCCCGACGACGTGGCCGAGGAACCCGGTCAGGAATGACACGCGGCCAACGAGTGTTATAAAACAACCACACAATATAGCTTTTTATATAACAACAAAATAGATGGCAAACGGTAAAAACCAATCAGTGAGCAGGATGTCACCGCGTCAGAAGATGATAAACCTCATGTATATCGTCCTGACTGCGATGCTGGCACTCAACGTGTCCAGCGACGTGCTCAACGGATTCAGCCAGGTCGCCGACAGCCTCGAGCGCTCTAACCGCATCATCTCGGCGCGCAACCAGGCCCTCTACAACGCCCTCGTTGAGTTCAACGAGAAAAACCCCGTCAAGGGACAGACCTACCTGCCCATCGCGGCCGAGCTGCGCGGCAAGACCGACCTGCTCTATACCTACATCGACTCACTGAAATTTGAAATAGTACGCGCTGCCGACGGCGAGGGCGCCGATGTCCACAACATCGTGAACCGCGACAACCTCGAGGCCGCAGCACGCGTCATGCTCTCGCCCACAGGAGGCAAGGGCAAGATACTGCACGGCAAGATCGACACTTACCGCAACTACGTCACACAGCTCATCCTTGACCCCAAGATGCAGAAGATCGTGGAACAGGCACTCTCGACCCAACCCCTCGAGGTGAAGCGCGGCGAGGACGGTACCGAGGTCGACAAGAAGAAATGGGAAGACTCGATGTTCGAGAACATGCCCACCATCGCAGCCGTGACCCTGCTCTCTAAACTGCAGAACGACATCAAGTATGCCGAGGGCGAAGTGCTCAACTCAATGCTCGCAGCCGGCGACGACCCCGTGGACATCCCCGTGGTGCCCATCAAGCCCAGCCAGTATGACGCATTCATCGTGCCCCAGAGCAACATCGTGATGCGCGGCACCCGATATATCGCCGACGTGGTGATGGCCGCCGTCGACGTGGACCACAAGCCCGTGGCCTATGTCAACGGAACCCGCCTCACCGACGGCCACTACGAGGTGAGCGCCGGTGCAGCCGGCACACACACCGTGTCGGGCTACGTCACCATGACAGGTAGCGACGGCAAGACCATCAAGCGTGACTTCCAGACCAGCTACACCGTCATCGACCCCATAGCCACCGTGTCCAACACGATGATGAACGTGTTCTACACCGGTATCGACAACCCCGTGAGCATCGCCGTGCCCGGCGTGTCAACAGCATCGATATCGGCATCGATGACCAACGGTAGCCTCACCAAGAGCGGCAACGGTTGGATAGCACGCCCGTCAAAGGTGGGCGCCGAGTGCGAAATCTCGGTTAGCGCCGAGCTCGACGGCAAGCGCATCAACGTGGGCTCTACCAAGTTCCGCGCCCGCAAGCTGCCCGACCCCACCGCTTACCTCATCGTGGGCGACAACCGCTTCAAGGGCGGACGCCTGGCCAAGGCTTCGCTGCTGTCTACCCCCGGCGTGGGTGCGGCAATCGACGACGGCCTGCTCGACATCAAGTTCCACGTGGTGAGCTTCGAGACCGTGTTCTTCGATTCCATGGGCAACGCCATGCCTGAGGTATCGGGCGGCAGCTCGTTCAGCGAGCGCCAGCGCAACGCCATTCGCCAGCTCAAGCACGGCAAGCGCTTCTACATCACCCGCATCAAGGCCAGCGGCCCCGACGGCGTGACCCGCGACCTGCCCCCCATCGAAGTCATCGTCAACTAAACATTCAAGCGTTAATTCATTCCTCAACAATAGAATATGAAGACAATAAAACTTATACTGGCCATGCTGCTTGCCCTGGGCATCTCCCAGGCTGCCAGCGCACAGGTTGTCAAGAAGACCGACGGCGACCGCAAGAAGGACGAGAAAGGTGCCGCAGGCATCACCTCGAGACAGCAAGACTTCTACGCTGTAAAGGAAACCAGCGACGCCGACCTGCAGTGGCTCAAAATCGTTTACCGCAAGCTTGACCTCACCAAGGGAAAGAACTCGGCACTCTACTATCCCGAGGACCCCAACGAGGACGGCATGAGCCTCTTCTTCATCATCATGAGACTGCTTGCCAACGACAAGATCCCGGCCTACGAGTTCCTCGACGGCCGCGAGATGTTCACCGAGGACTACCGCATCAAGGTGAGCGAGATGCTTGACCGCTTCCACGTGATGTACAGCCCCGCCAAGGGCAGCAGCGACAAGCACCCCATCTATGACATCGAGGATGCCGACATCCCCGGCAACGAGATCCTGAGCTACTACATCATCGAGCGCTGGGAGTTTGACACCCGCACCAACAAGGTGAGGACATATGTCGACGCACTGTGCCCCGTGCTCCACCGCATGGACGAGTATGGCGGCGAGGCAATCCCCTACCCCATGTTCTGGGTTAAGCTCAACGACATCCGCCCCCACATCGCCAACCAGTATGTCTTCACCGACGACGACAACAACCTGCCGCGATACAGCCTTGACGACTTCTTCAAGCTGAACCTCTACACCGGCGAGATCTACAAGACCAAGAACATGCGCAACCTGTCGCTGCGCCAGCAGTTCCCCGATGATGAGGCCTACAAGCACGCCCAGGACAGCATCGAGCAGCGCCTGCGCGACTTCAACAAGGAACTGTGGGTTCCCAGCCGCGAAGAACTCCAGGCTCGCGCCGAGGCCAAGGCTAAAGCCGAAGCCGAGGCACGTGGCGAGACAGTCGACGAGGACAACGACAACGCCAGCGATGACAACGCCAAGGACGACAAGGCTAAGGACGACAAGAAGAGTGTGAAGAACAAACGCGGTGCCAAGGCCAAGGACGACAAGGCCAAGGAAAAGAAGCAGCCCGAGAAGAAGCCTCAGAGCAAGGTGAAGGAGCGCAAGCCCAAGGCATCGCCTGCTCCCAGCAGCGGAGCTGCACGCAGTGTGCGCAACCGCAAGAAGTAACGCAGCCCGCGGCCACCCCGCGCGGCACCACGATAATCAACAGTGTAATCCCCGCCTGGACACAACCAGAGCGGGGATTATTGTTTCCTGCCATGAACCATTCTAACCTCTCTAAGCTTTCCAGAAAACCTCTTAGAGACCCTATAGAGAAGAGAGAATAGAGAAGAGAGAAGAGAGAATAGAGAGACTAGAGAGAATAGAGAGAATAGAGAGAATAGAGAGACTCGAGAGACTAGAGACTCTAGAAAGTCTAGAGAGACTAGAGAGACTAGAACGCCTAGCAAGAAAAACGAAGCACCGCGCTCTGTCGCAGAGAACGGTGCCCTAATTAGTGACAAATATGTTTTTATAGAAGTGTTGGTTGATTTCTCTTAAACCGCCCGGGACTCTTAGGGCCCTACATGGTCACTTAGCCATGTCAAAGCCGATGCGCACACCGTCAAACTTGGTGCTCAGGTCGCCCACGGTCTTCAACGTGCCGTTGCCGGTGAGAGCAGTGGCTGCCTGCAGCACGGTGAGCAGTTTCTTTGACTCGAAGGTGAGTGACATGCCGGTGGTAGTGCGGGTGATGTATCCCGTTACCGAGAGGAGCGTGGCATTGAGCTTGATGCTCCCGGTGGAGGGGTCATAGGCATAGGTACCTGCCATGGGGATACCGTCCACCTTGGCCTGGAACTTGTTGTCGGCAGTGAATGTGAAATAGGTGTTGCTATCCTTCACTCCCACGCTGTTGTAGGCACTCTGGAGCTTCTCCTTGATCTGTCCGGCGGCTACCGCACCTCCGGCCTTGGCCAGCAGGTTCTCGCTGGTGAAGGCACATCCGGGAGCACGGTACTGCCATGTGCCCACTAGCTGTTCCTGGGTGAACGATGTCGAGCCGATAACCAGGTCGAGCAGGCTGTTCACAGTAGCCTTACTGCCGATGGCGCCGAGCACACCGCCCAGCACGTTGCCCATGGTGTTGCCACCGTTTCCACCAGTGGTGGTGCCTCCGGTACCACCCATCATGCCGGGCGCGCAGCTGGTTGCGAGCAGCGACAGGCATGCTAATACTGTTACACAAATCTTTTTCATTGTTTCGTTTTGTTATGCAAAGATAAAAATAAAATACTTATTCACAACGGTTTGACACCCCATAATAGACAAACGCCCGTTTTTTATCTATGAACGGGCGCTGTTATCTTGGTCGTTATCATCGTGTCACTCATATAGTGCCATGGTGCGCCGCAGCTCTTCCCTGATTTGGGTCTTGAGCTCGGGCGGCGAGAGCACCTCGATATTGCTGCCCATGGAGAGCAGGTGCTCACGCAGGTCATAGGTGAGCCTCATCTTGAAGGTGAACAGCGAGTATCCGTCGGCCTGCACCATCTCCTGCTGGGAATGGTGCAACGGCAGCGCACGCATGTACTTGGCCTGCACAGGAGACACTTTGAGCTTTATCTCCTTGGCCGAGTTGTCATTGGTGGTGATGCCAAAGCAGTCCTTGAAGAAGTCGCGGGGGCTGAAGCTGGCAGGCATCTGGAACGGCCGCTCGGCCAGCACCTTGAGGTCGCTCATGCGGTCCAAGGCATAGGTCTTGATCTTGCCGTCCTTGGGGTTATAGCCTATGACATACCACAACTGCTTGAAGATCTTGACAAAGTAAGGTTCAACCACAACTCCGGCCGACACGTTGCTGCGCGTGTAGGACCTGTAGGAGAAGCTGATGCTGAGGTTCTGCTTCAGGGCATCGATGACCTGGGACAGGAATTCCCTGGCGCTGGGCACCTCCTCGAGGATGATACGCGACGCCACCTCGCCGGCTCCCTGCAGTGTCGAGTTGATCGACATCGAGTTGAGCAGCCAGTCCACATAGGGCCCCACGTGGTTCTCTTCCTCGTCAATGTAGTACTCATAGGAGGAGAGGTTGCATTTAATCACGACGCCAAACATCTTCTCGATGCGGTTGCGATAGGTCATGAAGGTGCGGCGCGGCAGCGGGTTGCCGCCATCCACCTCACATTCCACCCAGCGGGCGTTGAGCTGCTCCAGCGTGAGCGCACGGTAGGTGCTCAGCGTCTCCAGTATCCACAGGTATCGGTCTATGTGCATGACTCGTGGCTTCTAGTCTTATTGTCAGTCATTTTTACAGCGGAGGGCTGCAAGTCCCAAGATGGTGAGTGCCGCGTTGAGCAGCAGCAGCTCGAAGCCCAGCGTGTACTCATACTGCTTCTCGAGCCACATCTGCACGAAGAAGCTGATCACGGGAGCGGCGATGCACACCACGGGGACAAGCTTGTCGCGCACCTGGGTCTTGCACATCATGCCGTAGACAAAGAGGCCCAGGATGGGACCGTAGGTGTAGCTTGCCAGGGTGTAAACAGCGCTGATGGCGTCACTGTTGCTGATGGCGTAGAACACGAGGATCACCACGCCCATGCCGGCTGCCATGGCGATGTGCACGAGGCGGCGGGTCGAGGCTAGCTTGGTGTCGTCCTGCTTCTTGTCGGCACCCAGGATGTCGACGGTGAACGAGGTGGTGAGCGCAGTGAGCGCCGAGCCGGCTGCCGAGTAAGCGGCTGCCACGAGGCCCAGGATGAACAGGATGCCCACTACCACGGGCATGCCGGGAGCAAACGCCACGGCACCGAAGAGCTCATCGCTCTTCTCGGGCATCGTCATGCCTGTATTGTTGATGTAGAGGGTGAGCAGGGTACCAAGGATGAGGAACAGGGCTATCACGAAGAACTGGGTGATGCCGCTCACGATGAGGCCCTTCTTGCTCTCGGCAGCGTCCTTGCTGGCAAGGGTGCGCTGCATGAGGTCCTGGTCGAGGCCGGTGGTCGCGATGACCATGAAGATACCGGCTATGAACTGCTTCCAGAAGTAAGTGCCCTCCTTGGGGTTGTCAAAGAAGAACATCTGAGAGTTGTCGCTGGCAGCAATCGCCTTGCACATGTCGCCCAGACCGTAACCCAGGCTGCTGGCAACGAACACGATGCACAGCACCACCGACATCACGAGGCAAAAGCTCTTGAGCGTGTCGGTCCATATCACGGTCTTCACGCCGCCCTGCAGCGTGTACAGGAAGATAAGCGCGATAGTGGCAATGACGTTGACCACGAAGGGGATGCCCAGCGGACCGAAAACGAGCAGCTGCAGCGTGACGCACACCACGTAGAAGCGAACTGCCGCGCCCAGCATCTTGCTCACGAAGAAGAACCATGCACCGGTCTTGTGGGTGCCGCCGCCAAACCGCTGCTGCAGGTAGCCGTAGATCGACACCAGGTTGCGCTTGTAAAACATCGGGATGAGCACGTAGGCAATGGCAAAGTAGCCCACGATGAAGCCCAGCACCATCTGCAGGTAGCTGTAGCCCTTGGCAACTACCATGCCGGGAACCGACACGAAGGTGACGCCCGAGATGGGAGCGCCTATCATGGCAATGGCCACGATGAACCACGGAGCCTTGCGGCCGCCGGTGAGGGCATCGCTACTGTCGCTGCCGCGCGACGCCAGCCACGAGATGAGGAATAAAAGACAGAAGTAGCCAACTATGGTGGCCAGTACAATTAATGGAGTACTCATATTATCAGTTGTTTTTCGTTATTAACGTCAGTATCGTTATTGTAGCAACGCGTTTCGTAGCCCCGCAAAGGGGCGTTTCGTAGCGAAGCGTTTCGTCAATCCTCATAGATGAGGTATTGCTGGCGCTGCTGCTTGAACTTCTCTACATCGGCAGCCCAGGTGGCCCTGATCTCCTCGTTGCTCTTGCCGTCCATGATCATCTGCTTGATGTCCTCGCGGCCCATGAGTTTGTCAAAGAACTTGTTGAAGAACTGCTCGCCCAAGCCGCTAGAGCGGTAGGCGTCGATGACATAGCTCAGGTTGATCTGGCCCTTGATGGCGTCGTCCTCGCTCATCATGTGCAGGTCGGTGCCGTAGCACAGCTCGCCCAGGCGCGGGGGTGTCTTGGCTCCGGGACGGCTCTCGGGAGTGAACTGGAACTTGTGGTCCTTCATCGCGGGGTGTCCGTAGAGCTGGAAGGGATAATCGGTGCCACGGCCCAGGCTCACAGGAGTGCCCTCAAAGTAGCAAATCGAGGGATACAGGTAGACGCTGAGCATGTTTGGCAGGTTGGGCGACGGAGCGATGGGAAGGCGGTAGCGGGTGTGGCGGGTGTAGTTGTCACAGGGCACCACGGTGAGCGGCAGCTCCTTGCCATCCTTGAGCCAACCCTCGCCCATTGCCATCATCGCCAGCTCGCCGATGGTCATGCCATAGACGGTGGGGATGGGGAGGAAGCCAACGCCGCTTTTGAGTTTCATGTCCAGGATGGGACCGTCAACATACATGATATTGGGGTTGGGACGGTCGAGCACCACCATCTCCTTGCCGTGGATAATGCAGGCATCCATCATGCGTATCATTGTCACGTAGTAGGTGTAGTAGCGCAGACCCACGTCCTGCAGGTCAAAGACCACGACATCAAAGAGGTCCATGCTCTCCTTGCTGGGCATGGGCAGGCCGCCGTCATAGAGCGACGCGATGGGCACACCGGTCTTCTCGTCAACGCTGCTCGACACGTGCTCGCCGGCATCGGCTGTGCCGCGGAACCCGTGCTCGGGCGAGAAGATGGTCACCACGTTAATGCCATTCTCGATGAGGATATCAAGCACATGCTTGTCACCCACCATGCCGGTTTGGTTGCTGAGCAGTGCCACGCGCTTACCCTTGAGCAGGGGCAGGTACAGGTCGGTGCGGGCTGCACCCACGGTTACATTCGATTCCACGGTTGCATGCTTGCAACCGCCGCAAGCCTTGTCATGGTTGCCACAGTGGCCCTGAGCCATCGCCGCGGGAATGCACAGTGCCATCGCCGCAGCCACTACTATAGCCTTAAAGATTTTCATATTCATTTTAACGTTTTAATGTAATGGTTTCTTTCAAAACACAAAGATAGTGATTTTTTGCCTAACAATAAAAGTTAATGACACCAAAAGTTAAACAATCACCTTCCCCCACACCCCAAAAAAACATTGTTCCACCCAAAAGGCAGAGAACCGTGAAGCAGAAGCCACGCCCCGTCGTGCAGAGACAAGCGCAAGATGTCGCTCGACCGTTTTTTCCTCGTGGTGGGCTGGCTGCTGTTCATGGACATGATAGCATTCGGCTTTTGCTCGTCCCCAGCCCTACCGCTCTCCTCGACACAGGGTTTAAACGTCATCAAAAACCATGGTTGCTGGTGATTGAGTCGCCTGCGTTGGCAGTGGTTACACAACATGAGAGTGTACAATTAAAAAACCTCCGGAACTTCGCAGTTCGAGAGGTTTTGATGCTACAAATGTTGCTTTACTTACAGTTTTAAGATTAGATCGTTTTGTGGTTATTTTGAGGTTGAATTATCTTCTATAAAGTTGATACTCATCTGTCATCAAGACTCTCTGTCAAGATGACGATGCAAAGGTAACACTTTATTTTTAATACACAATGCCTCGTTAAGTGTTGTTTACATGTTTTTAGCTATTTTAACAATAACCACCCGCCTTGGTAACTATACACCAATGAGGATTCTATCGCGCAGAAACAGGCTTAAGACTGACAGAAATTATAATAATCAGAATAATCATTTGTGGGTTTGGACTGAAATTAAAAGAATTTCTTCAAATTGGAATTAATGGTCCTTTACTCCCAAAAATTTCTTTTAATTTCTGTCCTTCCTTAACCTTTAAACTTAAAAAATTATTCTAATTATTTTAATTTCTGAAGGTTAACACCCTCCCGGAAAAAGGAGACACAGAGGGTTATGACTCGGTGCTGGCCGGAGCGCTCACGGCAGCAGGTGCCTGGGCTGCCGGACTGGCTGTCGCACTACGAGGCTGCGGGCGGGCTCCGGCGGGACGCCCTGTGCCCAACTTCTCCCTGACGATGTTTGCGTTAGAGTTTGAGATGGTGTTGTCGTTGTTGAGCTTCTTGTGGAAAGTCGTTTTGCGCGCTACCGACTTGTTGTCCACCGTACCGCCCAGCATCAGGCCATGGAAGGTGTGGGCGGGCTTCACAGTGGCATTGCTGCACAGGTCGTAAGACACGCCCTCGGCAAACTCGGGTACGCTAGCGAGAATCCTGTAACCGTGGTCATACTTGTCAAACACGGGGGTCTTGAACGTGAACAGGTTGTCCTGCTTGCCGGTTGTCGACATGCCGAACTGAGTGTCGGTGAGGGGTCGGTCGATGACACATGCCGGGTGCTCGAGCAACGACGCGGTGGGATAAGACACGATGTATCCCAGGCCGATGATAGTGGCGTCGGGAGCTACACGGAACTCGTTGGCGTCGCAGTCAAAGCCACGTCCGCCCCTGTGACGTGACACGGCAAACACGAGTCCGCCGTTGATGTGGATGGTGCCGTTAGAGTCGATAGCGTCCATCATGCTCTCCGAGTAGACGTAACCGCTGTTGATCTCCACGTCGGCCACTCCGTTCTCGCCCGAGCTGAGGCCGTCGTCATGGGCGAGGACCTCGACCAAGCTGTTGTTGATGAGGATCTTGCGGCGTCCCTCGAGACCTTCGTTCCAGCCGTTGGTAGCGCGTATGCGCACGCGGGCGCTGTCAACGCGCACCTCGTTCATCGCCTTCACGCCCTTGTTCTTGCTGCCGGTGGCGTGGTCGTCCTGGCCAAAGGTGAGGACGTCGACCATGGCGTTTTTTATCAAGATGTTGTGTCCCGAGCGTATGCCCTTGCCGCCGGTCGACGACTCCTTGACGCGCACGATGCCGCCGGTGATGTTGATCAGGCTGTCACACTTGATGCCCTTGGCGTTCTTGTCGCCCTTGGCACCGGGGGTGTCGCTGATGATGATGGTGCGGCCGCCCTCGATGGCCACGATGCTGTCGGCCACGATGCCGCTGGCACCGCGTGCCTTAGAGCTGATGTTGATCATACCGCCCTCGATGGTGACATACTTCTGGGCCTGGATGGCATCGCCGCCGCGCGAGTCGATGTCGAGCTGGGTGCCGCGGCGCACAAACACGCTCTTGTCCGAGTGGATGGCGTCGGTGCCCTTGGCAATGACCTTGAGCGTTGCAGTGCCGCCAAAGGCCAGCTTACCCTCGCCAAAGATGCACCCCTTTTGCTGCAGGCTGTCGGTGCTCGCCACGTAGAGGCTGTCGTCGCTCACCACCGAGGCCTCCTTGGTGATGATGAAGCACTCCTTCTTAGTCTGGCTGTTGATGGCAGGGCCACTGGCATTCTTGAGGTCCAGGCCGTTGAGGGTGAGGCACACCTTCTTGTCGCCCAGGATGGTGATCGAGCCGTCCTGCGACTTGCCCTTGAGCACGCATTCCACGGGCTTGCCGGCAGTCACGGTGACATGGGCTCCGTTATTGCTCACCTTGATGTCGTCGGCATTGCCGTTCTCCACCTTGGCCGTGTTGCCCTCATAGGTGATGGTGACCACGTCGTCAAACGTGGTGTTCTCCACATAGGACTTGTTCTTGCTGTCCTTGTAGATACTCTCCTTGACCTTGCTGTAGTCGGGAGCGATATCAAATGTCCTGAAGTCGGACGTGCCCAGTTCAACACTGTCGCTGTTGAATGTCCACACCGGTGGGTCAGGCACGAAAGCTTCTTCCTCATCTTGAACCTTTTCCTTAGAGCCACAAGCCGCGAGGCTAGCGATAATGGCGAGCATGGCAATAATGCCCATGTGATGTTTGTTGATCATTTACTTCTCTAATATCTAATAACCTGTTTTATGTGAATTGTCCGTATATTATTTTTTCCGCTGCGGGAGCTGTTGCATTTACAGTTTGTCCTCTTCCTCCGAGTCGGCCTCCACGTCGGGCGGGAAGTCGTCGGTGTTCCAGTCGGTGTCGCGGTGGGCACCCTCGATGCGCGGGTCGTCCCAGTCGAGCCCCAGCATGGTGCAGCGTATGATGTCGAGCTCCTCCTCGCTGACCCCGATCTTGCGGCAGTAGTTGTAGAAACACTGCGTCAGGTCGTCGCCCGGCTCGCCGCAGGAGCGTATCACGGGCAGCATCTCCCCGTAGGTGGCATTGCGCGTAGTGCCGTAGGCAAACGACGACAGCTCGTAGGTGCGGCTCAGGTCGGCCTCGCTCAGGCCCAGCAGACCGTCGACCAGGAACGACAGCGTGCCGGCACGGTTCACGCCGTGGTTGCAGTGCAAGAACACGTTGCCGTCGCTCATGAGCACCTGCGAGATGAATATCAGGTCGTCGCGCAGGGCGCGCTTGGTTGTCGTCAGGCCCGACTTGTAGCGGGCGTTGTTGGTGCTGAAGAAGTCCAGCGAGGGGCCCATGGGCGAATGCTCGCGCTGAACGCCCGTCAGCTCGAGGTCGGCAGTGATGTGCTCGTTCTCGACAAAGTCGTTCTTGCCCACCTCGGTGATGGTCCTGGGGTGATTGCCGCGGAAGATGCGGCCATATTTCACCTTCACACCGAACGATGTGTCCCAGCCACCGAAGTCGCGCACGTTGAACATGCCGCCAACCCGCAGCATGCGCACCTTGCCCGTGGTGTAGAACTTGCCGTTGGCCACGGTGACACGCTTCTTGTCACGGCTCACCTCCTCCACCTTGTAGTAGTACTTGGTGCCCGGCACCATGTTGCAGATGGTGTAAGAGTTGAGCGTGTCAACAGGATAGTAAAACTTGACATTCTTGTCAAAGCGCTCGCTCTCGCTCAGCGTCACCACCAGGTCGGCAAGGTCCTCGCGCGGCATGCGAGGCGTCCATGAGACGCTCTTGCCACGCGGCGACGAACCCACGCCACCCGTGTACCTCTTGACCACGCTCATCGAGTAACGGCCGGTATACTCGGGCTGGTCATAGGTGCGGTCGGCCATGAAGGCCTTGACGCCGTCGTTCTCGACGTTTATGATTTCAAACCCTTGCCTGGCGAGCTCTTCAATCGTCCTGCTGTCCTGGGCACGGGCAGCCGAGACCACCAACATGAGAGCCAGCGTCAGATATAGGGATAACTGTTTTGTCATATTATTGTGATGAAGTGTAGTGAAGAAAATAAATTCCCCTTCAGTATTTTACATTGCTTGAAGCTGTTTGAACAAAATTCTAACGGCTACTAAATTGCAAAGGTAATGTTTTTCCGCCACCCGACAAAGCGAAGCACTTGTTTTTAAGAATTTTATACACACCGTCCAACCGCTCAGCCATGGGATTATCGCGCGAAGCCCCCGCAGACCAATTGGTTCACGCAGATCGAGCAGATGAAGGAGATTATAATCAGCACAATCGGCTAAATTTCAGCGTGAACCCTATTGTTCAGCGTTAACCAAAAAAATTCCGCGAGTTCTGCGCGAGAGAATACCATAGCTGTACAGTTACCACGTAATCATGCCTGAGTTTTGGACGTAAGGGGGGTCTCAACAAAAACGGGGAAAACCCCTTGCGGCAGGACGGGAGCTTTCGCTCCTGATGCCATGAGCCCTTGATTTTCCTTGCGAGCAAGCTCGCCAATAAAATCACGTGCACATACCATCACCTTCCTGCGGAAGGCTGTCGTCCCGCCACAAGGCGAT
>JAZQPG010000081.1:0-16573 GCA_045628365.1 Sodaliphilus sp.
GGGGTGCCACTCTCCGTCGGTCTTGGGAGCCGACTTGATGTGCTGGTCGTGCTGCTTGATGCTAGCGCCGGCGCCATACTCGCTGATGGCTATGCTCTTGCCGCTGTCGGGCTTATAGTTCCATGCGATGGTCCACTTCATATTCTCGGGATTGTCCCAGTACCAGCCGGGATAGGTGTTGTGTCCCACAACGTCAGGTATCTGATTCTCAGGACGTCCGGCATTGTTGGTCGCGCCCACGGTGACGCGGGTGGGATCCTCGCGGTGAGCCAGGTCGTTGAGACGCGACACTAGCAGTTCGGGATTGGTACCCGCTCCCAGCTCGTTGTAGAGGCTCCAGCAAAATATCGACGGATGGTTATAGCTCTGGCGGATGAGCTCAACGAGCATCTCGCAGGTATTGTTGTCAAACTCGGCATTGTCCTTGGTACCCTTCTCGATGAAAGGAATCTCGGCCCACACGAGCATACCCTCGCGGTCGCACAGCGAGTAGAAATACTGTGAATGAGGGTAATGCGCCAGGCGTATGGTATTGGCGCCTATCTCCTTGATCATCGCCATGTCCTCGTCGTGGTCGGCTGTGGAGAGCGCCCAACCTTGGTCTTTACGGTCCTGGTGGCGGTTAACGCCACGCAGGGGGTAAGACTCGCCGTTGAGGAAGAAGCCCTTGTTGTGGTCGATGCGGAACGAGCGCAGACCTATCTGCTCGGCAACCATATCAACAACCTTGTCGCCGTCCAACAGATAAACCTGGCAAGTGTACATCGCAGCGTCTTTCTTGCCGTTCCACAAATGGGGATTTGGAATAGTCACAGGTAGCTTGACCTGATAGAAATCACTGCCGCGCTGCATAGTGCCGCCCTTGAACTCAAACATCTGGACGGAGCCAGTATGGTCCTTGCGCATGTCGTCAGTGAAAACAACGCGCAAAGTGAGTTTGTTTTTCACCCGAGCGGTGAGGTCAACCTTGGCGAGAACCTCAAGCTGGGCCTCCTCGGCAGTAACCTTGTTCTGCTTGATAAACACGCCCTTCGAGCCGTGGTCATTGACGGTGATGCCGCCCTCGGGCACAACCTCGATGCTCACCGGGCGATAGATACCGCCAAAGACGGTAAAGTCGCCCGCCAGCGGGATGATGGTCTCGTCCTTAGCGTTGCTGACACGCACCAGCAGTTCGTTGCCCTTGGCCTTGAGAAAAGGAGTCACGTCGGCATTGAACGCAGTGAACGACCCCTTGTGCTCAGTCACGAAATTGCCGTTGAGGTAGACACGGGCATGCTGGCTAACGCCCTCAAAGCGAAGCACAACTCGCTTACCCTTGCTATTAGCCGGGGCGTCAAACGACTTGCGGTAAGTGCCATCGCCGCGATAGTAGTCGGGCGTACAGCCATCACCGGCATTCCAGCAATGAGGGATCGAAACCTGCTCCCAGGCAGCGAAACCACTACCCGGAGCCACATCCTTTTTCACAAACTCCCACTCGCCATCGAGAGGCAGAGTCCACCGCAACTGAGCCACAGCGCCAAGCGCCACAGCCGCAACCGCCATTGTCAAAAAAACTAATCTAAGGCTTTTCATGTTGCAAATTTAACAATTAACATCCAAACAAACCCCAACAAATGTCCCATTAAATACTACATTCGTTGTAAACACACCCACCAGCGCGACACTTCCACCACCCCGAAATGCCATCAAAGGGACAGTCCCCATGATGGCACTTACACAACCTCTCAAATCCACATATAGCACTTCTATTCAGCACATTAAACCTCTTATTATTCTACACAAATGCCATCAAAGGGACAGTCCCCTTGATGGCATTTTGAGTAATATCGCATTAACAAAATCACATGTTTGTTTTTCCTTGCGCCGATACCATGCGCCACACTGTTTTATAGTCAAGCGCAGCAATGCGGGCCAACTGCCTCATACCCACTCCTGCGTCAATAATGGACTTTGCACACGTGGCTCTTTTTGAGCGCGGCACCTCACGCAGTTCCATTCCCTGGCATACGCGTTCGACAATCCTGCGTGCTTCAGAGTCAGTCAAGCGCGATTTATGAGCTTTGCTAAGGCGCACCTCGGCACTAACCTTCAATACCAGTTCCTTTATCTCGTCCCACTGTATCCCCGTGAACGGAAAAGATCGAGCACAAACCGCAGGCATGCCAAGCTTACCTGCATATTCGTGCCAACTGCTCCACTCATACGCATCGGGCGACGCAACCATCTCGGCAGCAACGGGATTTTGGTGTATGTAACGCAACAATTTTATGAAGTAGCCCGCATCTTCAACGGGTTCGCTCCTGTAGCGTCCTTGAAACAACGGCCCCAAGCGCTCATAACGCTTGTTGAAGTAACTCACATAAGACACCGAGATGCGTTTCATCACTTCGCCTATCGTCTCGCTTCCCTCGGCAATCAGCAGATGGATATGGTTGTCCATCAAACAATAAGCATGAATCCTGCCGTAGGACGGCAATGGCTTGTTGTTTGAATCCACTGGTTCAGTCACGGAGCGAAGCACTTTCATAAACTTACCTCGGTCCTGATTATCACGAAAAATATCTCTGCGATCAATACCACGCAACATCACATGGTAAACGCCTGTTGTACTAAAAACGCGACTTCTCCTTGGCATAATCTTTTCTGTTTATACTTAATATTTATATTTTGTCGCAAAGATATAAAACAATTTTGATATATCAAGAAAAACAAAGCAAAAAAGTGCCACCAGGGGGACTGTCCCTTTGATGGCACTTTTTTGTGTTATCCATTATCTATCAATGATGTATCAAATCGAAATGCCATCAGGGGGACTGTCCCTTTGATGGCATTTTTGGGGGCGGGGGATGGCGGTCAGTCTAGCTTGGGAGGACGGCCTGTCTCCACGCTTTCCTTGAGGGCGTCGTAGGTCTTGAAGCGGGCTTCGTAAACCTGGCCGAAATCCTGCGCCATCTTTGAGCCGGACAGTTCGTCGATCTGCATCAGGAGTGCCAGTGCTTTTTCTTTTTCGTCGAGCAACATGTTGAATCGCAGTTCATTGTTGAGCGACTGCAGTTTTTCCATCTCGTTGGGAGCATGTGCGCTCTGTCCCTCGGCAATCTTGACGGCCTTGGCGGCGAAGTACTTGACCGAGTCCATGTTGCCTGCTATATAGTTCATGGTTATCTTGTAGTCGAGCCACTGGATGTCGGCCTCGTTGGGCATGAGCGTGCGTCCCATGGCATCCAAAGCCTCTCTCGTGCGTCCCCTGAACCAATATATCTGCACCTGCGTCTGGCGGGCTTGGGTCAGTTCTTTCTCGTCGTGCGATGCGGCAAGGACGCTATCGTTGATGCGCTGTGCCTCGAGGATGAGGCTGGAGTCGGCGTCTACCACTTGGCTGCGCTGCAGCAGGTCGAGGATGCGTGCCGCCGTCTTCTCGGCGTCAGATACTTGTTTTTCCTGTTTACCGGCAGTGCCATTACATGCCGACAGTGCTCCTGCCATCACGAGCAGTGCAGCAATAATCTTTACAGTTTTCATATCTTGGTCATTTCAATGATTTCAGGACACAAAGATACAACTATTATAGATATCAAGCAACTTCACCCCGCGAAAAAGCGATGCCCCTGCGTCGCAAACCCCCTTGTTGGCAACGCCCATGCGCCCAGCCGCAAAGCAGCGTAGCACAAGCACTTGCGGGCGGTGCAAAAAGAATTTAGGACATTTGTACTATTTTTTGAAGAAAATTGACAATAAACATACCCGATATTTAAGTAATTTTGTAACTGAAAAAATGGGCGCTGCAACCTAGCGTGCCCAACACCCGAAAACGACTGATGAAAAAACTACTCGCCATATTAGCCATAGTCCTGTGTGCGGCAAGCGCCGTGGCGCAGAACTACCCCTATAAATACTACTTCAGGCACATCTCGAGCCAGAACGGCCTGTCGCAAAACGACGTGAAGGCCATCATCCAGGACCACTACGGATTCATGTGGTTCGGAACCCGCAACAAGCTCAACCGCTATGACGGATTCACCGTGAAGTCTGTCGAAATACATGACCAGCAAACGGGGGATGGCAACAATAACATCTCGTCACTGTATGAGGACAGCGAGCACCATCTGTGGGTGGGCACCGACAAGGGTGTGTTCATCTATGACCCTGTGACCGAGAAGACCTCGTTCATGGGCACAAAGACCGCCAAGGGAGTCGCCATGACCGACTGGGTGGCCCAGATCGAGAACGACCAGGACGGCAACGTGTGGATCATCGTCCCCAACCAGGGCATCTTTTGCTATAACACCAAGAAACAGCTCAAGGTGTACAGCACGGCTAAAGCCGGCCATCCCGATCAGGGCACCCCGCAATGCATCGTCATCGACAAGGGTGGCCGCGTGTGGGTGGGCACCGACGGCAACGGCCTGTTTGCCTACAACCGCACCACCGATTCCTTTGAGCAATACCTGGGCCAGAACGGCGCCGAGCCGCTCAGCGGCGAGAACCTGTACCGCATGTGTGACTACGGCGACTACCTGGTGATTGGCGTTCACGAGGGCAAGCTGCGCAAGTTCAACAAGCGCACGAACGAGGCAACCGATGTCAACGCCCCCGACGCACACTATAAAATCATGCGCGACGTGAAGTGCTATGACGACGTGCTGTGGGTGGGTACCGACAACGGCGTCTACATCGTGGACGAACTGAAGGGCACCTGCGAGAACATCACCAACGACGCCATGTGTGACTACACGCTCAACGACAACCAGATAGGCCGCATATACCGCGACCGCGAGAACGGCATCTGGGTGAGCACCAACCACAGCGGCGTCAACTACCTGCCGCGACAGGGCATGCAGTTCATGCGCTACGTGCCGCTCTCGGTCCCCGGCACCATGAGCAGCAAGCGCATCCGTGAAATCGTGGAGGACAACAACGGCAACATCTGGGTGGGCACCGACAACCATGGCGTGAACATCTTCAACCCCAACACCGGAACCATCACCCAGGCTTCGCAACTGGGCAACAAGCCGCTGGCATTGCTCAACGACAACGGCAACCTGTGGGTGGGTTACTTCAAGAACGGACTGGACATCGTGTCGCCCGAGAGCGGCTCGGCAACACACGTCGACGCTGAGAAGATGGGGCTCAACGACAACAGCATCTACGCCCTGTGCCGCGACAGCCAGGGACGCATGTGGATAGGTAACGGATGGGGTGTTTACATGAGCGACAGCACCGCCTCCACCTACACACGCCAGGAACAGTTCGGCCTCAACTATATCTTTGACATCCTCGAGGACACAGACCACGACATCTGGGTAGTCACCATGGGTAACGGCGTGTACTGCTACAACCCCACCACACGCAAAACCACCCATTTCCTGCACGACGACAAGGACACCACGTCGCTGAGCAGCAACAGCGTGAGCAACGTGATGGAGGCGTCCAACGGCCTGCTGTGGTTCTCGACCGACCGCGGTGGCATCTGCTCCTATGACAAGAAGACTGGCAAGTTCAAGACCTACAGCGCTGCTCAGGGCATCAACGACGACACCGCCTACAAGATTGTGGAAGACAAGGACGGCAACCTGTGGTTCGGCACCAACAACGGCCTGGTGAAACTTGATCCTGCCACCGGCAAGACAAAGATATACACCACCCACAACGGCTTGCCCAGCAACCAGTTCAACTACAAAAGCGCCTTGCGTGCCAGCACCGGAGTGCTGTACTTCGGCAGCAACGAGGGACTCATCTCGTTCAACCCCCACTCGGTGAGCATCAACGAGCACGTGCCACCGGTCTACATCACAGCGCTCTATATCGACAACAAGGAAGTGACCACTGCCGACGAGGACTCGCCACTGGAACAGGGCATGCCTTTCACCCAGAAAATCACCCTAGACTATGACCAGGCCAACGTGGGCTTTGCGTTCGCATCACTCAGCTATGTAATGCCCGAGGCCAACGTGATCGCCTACAAGATGGACGGCGTGAACAACGACTGGATCGAGACCACCGAGACCCATAGCGTCACCTATGCCAACCTGTCGCCCGGCGACTACACGCTGCACGTCAAGGGAAGCAACAGCGACGGCGTGTGGAACGAGAAGGAGACCGTGCTGCACATCACCATCAGGCACCCCTGGTGGAGCAGCATCTGGGCTTGGCTCGTCTATCTCGTCCTGGCCGGCGTGGCGGCATTCTTCGTTTCCAAGTATATTAAGAGCTACAACAGGCGCAAGGCCCAGGAAGCCCAGCAACTCTTTGAGCACGAGAAAGAAAAAGAGATCTACCGCACCAAGATAGACTTCTTCACCAGCATCGCCCACGAGATACGCACCCCGGTGACGCTCATCAACGGCCCGCTCGAGAACCTCATGGACATGGACATCGTTGACCCCGACATCAAGCGAAACCTCGGGACCATGCGCCGCAACACCAGCGACCCCATGGCGCTCATCAACCAGCTGCTCGACTTCCGCAAGGTGGACAGCAACAAGATGGACATCAACACCGTGTCGATCAACATAGCCACCATGCTACGCGAGTGGGCACGCAAGTTTGGCGAGGCGGCGCAACACCAGGGCCGCACCATCAGCCAGAGCGGCACCGACGGCAAGGACTATGTGCTGGCCGACCGCAACTCGGTAATCAAGATCCTCAACAACTTGTTCTCCAACGCATTGAAATATAGCGAATCGACAATAAACGTCACCCTCGAGACCAGTGACGACAGCACGCGCATCATCATCTCCAACGACGGCATGACAATCCCGCCCGAGGACCAGGAGAAGATTTTCGACGCCTTCTACCAGATGAAGCACAATGCCGAGGCAACAGCCAGCTCAGGCATCGGGCTGTACCTGGCACGCTCGCTTGCCGAGCTCAACGGCGGACACCTCAAGTACACCGTCGAGAACGGCCTCAACACCTTCACCCTCACCCTCAAGACCCTCAAGCGCACCACCGCCGAGGCTATCAAGGACAACGACATGATTGTCAACGACGAGCCCGATTCCACCTATGAGCAGAGCAACGAGACCGTGCTCGTGGTAGACGACAACGAGGAACTGCTGGCATTCATCAGCGAGAAGCTCAAGCAATACTATAATGTGAAGACCGCCGAGAACGGAGTGCGCGCGCTCGAGATCATCAAGGCCGAGAACGTGGACCTCGTCATCAGCGACATCATGATGCCCGAGATGGACGGCATCGAGCTGTGCAAGCACATCAAGGGAGACATCGAGACCAGCCACACGCCGGTAATCCTGCTCACCGCTAAGAACGACCTCGACAGTAAGGTCGAGGGTCTGCGCATCGGTGCCGACGCCTACATCGAGAAACCCTTCTCGTTCAAGTACCTCGTGGCACAGCTCAGCTCGATCTTCGGCAACAAACGCCGCGAGACCGAGGCCTTCAACCGCAAGCCGTTCGTTCCCACGGGCAACATGGGCATGAGCAAGGCCGACGAGAAACTGATGAACAAGATCGTGGAGGTCATCGAGGAGAACCTCGAGAACCCCAACTTCGGCGTGGAGATGCTGGCCGAGCAGGTCTACATGAGCCGCAGCAGCCTGCACCGCAAGATCAAGGCCATCAGCGGCACGTCGCCCACCGACTTCATACGCCTCATCCGCCTCAAGAAGGCATCGGCGCTCATTGCCGAGGGCAGTTACCGCACCGGCGAGGTTTGCTACATCGTTGGCATCAACTCCCCGTCTTACTTCATCAAGCTGTTCCAGAAGCAGTTTGGCATGACTCCCAAGGAATTTGAGAAACAGCAGCGCGCCGCCCAGGCCGCCGGCAAGCAAAATACAGAAACAACCTAACAAAACGTATACAACATCAACCACTATGAGAACTATTACTATCATCGCAAGCATCCTGATATCGGTCGTAGCATCGGCGGCAACCGCTTTCACCTCCGGTACCGTGTGGACCGACACCAATGGTGAGCGCATCAACGCCCACGGCGGCGGCATCATGTACCACAACGGCACTTATTACTGGTACGGCGAGTGCAAGGACAGCTTCACCTACCGCTCGCCTGGCGTGGGATGGGAATGCTACCGCACCGAGACACGCGGCGTCACCTGTTATTCCTCGACCGACCTCTACAACTGGAAGTTTGAAGGCGTGGTGCTCCAGCCCGACACCACCAACACCTACAGCGACATCCACCCCACCATGGTGATCGAGCGCCCCAAGGTGATCTATAACGACCAGACGGGCAAGTTCGTGATGTGGATGCACATCGACAGCCCCAACTATAGCAAGGCTAGCGCCGGAGTGGCCGTGGCCGACTCGCCCACAGGACCATTCACCTATATCAACAGCGTGCACCCCAACGGACAGATAGCCCGCGACCTCACCGTCTACAAGGACGACGACGGCAAGGCCTACCTCATCTACTCGTCGGAGGGCAACGCAACGATGCAGATCTCACAACTGACGCCCGACTTCCTCAAGACCGTGGGCACCTACACCCGCAACTTCATCGACAAGTCGCGCGAGGCTCCAGCCATCTTCAAGCGTGGCGGCAAGTACTACATCGTGTCGAGCGGATGCACCGGCTGGTCGCCCAACGAGGCCGAGTATGCCGTCGCCGACTGCATCACCGGCCCCTACACCACCCTGGGCAACCCCTGCACCGGCCCCGATGCCGACAAGACATTCTACGGCCAGAGCACCTTCGTGCTTCCCGTCGAGGGCATGCAGGACACGTTCATCATGATGTTTGACCGCTGGAACAAACGCGACCTCATCGACTCGCGCTACCTGTGGCTCCCCATCTGCTTTGACGGCGACCGCTTCACCATCCCCTGGACCGACAGCTGGTCACTCAACAGCCAGCTGGCAGAGAACAAATGACCTGGATTTTTCATTTATTGAAACAAACCTAACATAACTATTGTAAATGTTCTCGTAACTTTGCAACATCCACAAAACTAATTGCATGAAGCGAATTTTACTGACAAATATCATCGTCTTGCTGGCAGTGTCACTTCTCGATGCTGCCACGACCAGCCGATCGATAGGCCGCTGGACCATCTCCTATGATGACCAGAGCCACATGGTGTCTTTTTCTAAAGACGGCAAAGCAATCCTTAGCGACGTGTTTGTGCTGTTTAAGAATGGCAACGAGACCATCAAGTCCACTAGCTACACCGAAGTATCATTTGCCGATAGCGACGTGACCGAGAAAACTGGTGACGCCCACAAGTTCACCATCACCTACAAGGGTGCTGAGGGCAGGCCTAATGTGGAACAAGCCTTCTACCTCATGGAGGACAAGGACTATTTTCTCACCGACGTGACACTGGTGGCTAACGGAGGCACGGTGGCAAGCAACTACATCAGCCCCGTCTACTCCGAAGCCAAGAACTTCTTCCTCGAGAAAAGCTACAACAATTATTTCCTCACAGTCCCCTTTGACAACGACGGATTTGTCACCTACGGCTGTTACCCACTGAGCAAAGCCTTAGGAGCAGAAAACAGCGCCACTGCCACTGGCCGTGCTGCACGCGACAGCATCTCTATTGAGACCACGTCAATCTTCAACTACGAGACCAAGCGAGGCTTAGTGATAGGAAGCGTAGAACACGACACATGGAAAAGCGCGATACGCATCACCGGCAGCCCTACCACCCAAGGCATAGTATCAAAAATCGAGGCCCTGAGCGGCTATACCTCCCCCACCACCCGCGACCACTACCAAGACACGACAACAGGCTATAACCACCTGCAACCTCACGGCACAGTGAAAGGCAACAGGGTGAAGTCAGCGCGATTCATGGTAGGTATCTTTGACGACTGGCGCACAGGAATGGAAACCTACGGAGAGGTAAACGCACAGGTAGCGCCCAAGCGTCCCTACAACGGTCCGGCAGTTTTCGGCTGGAACAGCTGGGGAGGCATGGAGAAGCATTGCAACTATGAGGGTGCGATGAGCGTTATCGATTTCATGAAAGAAAACCTCATAGACAAGGGCTGGGGCAAGGACGGCGTGATATACATTGGCCTTGACTCCTGGGACAACATGAACTGGGAAGAGCGCAAGGCGTTTGCCGACAAGTGCCACGCCAACGGACTGAAGGCCGGAGCCTACTGGACTCCCTGGCACGACTGGAACGGCAGCGACAGCCGCACGGTGGAAGGCGACAACGGTTACACCTACGCCCAGACACGCGTTAAGGTCGACGGCATAACCAAACACGACCGCTATGACCCCACCAGCCCCGCGATGAAGAGCCTCATTGACTATCAGATCACGAAATTCAAAGAATGCGGCTTTGACTACCTCAAGTTCGACTTCCTGTGCGACGGCATCAAGGAAGCAGACAGTTTTTATGACCCAAACATCACCACCGGTGTCCAGGCCTACAACTATGGCATGAAATACTTGGAGGAACAATGTGGCGATGACATTTTCATTGACCTGAGTATTGCTCCGCTGTTCCCGTCACAGTATGCCAACGCACGCCGCATCAGCTGCGACGCCTGGGGCGAGATGTGGCACATAAGCCACATGATGAACTGCCTGTCATTCGGCTGGTGGCTCGACCGCGTGTATAGTTTCAACGACCCCGACCACCTCGTGATGGGAGACCGCAGCGCGGGCGAGAATATCTCTCGCATGACAACAGGCGCAGTTACAGGGTATTGCATTCTAGGAGACAACCTGGCAACAGTGGGTCCCAGCGTAGGCACCCCCGAGTCCCAAGAGCACTGCGTGAAATACAACTCTAATGAGAAAGTCAACGAGGTGATTTCGTTGGGCCGTACATTCCGCCCCTACTTTGACAACTTCCTTTATGGCGCTCACCGAGACATCAACTTGTTCTATCACGAAACCGAGGACAGCTATATCATTGCGCACTTCAACTACGGATTAAAAGACGCTGAAGTTTCCCTTGACCTGACAAACCTTGACATTGACGTCAGCAAGGTGAACGTGGCGCGCAGCATCGAGTGCTGGACCGAGGAACCCGTGGTTATCCAAGGAAATAATCTGATATTCACATCTAAGCAAGACACTGCTTGTCTGTTTAGATTATACAAGAAATAAAAATTAACTACATATGAAAAACTTTGTACTCTTTATCAGCGCATTAGCAGCCATGTCAACAATGGCCAGCGCCCAGACTCCCGGCGCAGCGAGCAACATCAAGTTTACCCGCGTAGCATCTCCCGTGCCCAAGCAGGGTGCGACAGGCGGACAGCAGGCCGGAGAGTTCTATCACGCTCAGTACTCCGGAGCAGCCTGGGGCGACTACAACAACGACGGCTACCTTGACGTCTATTATAGCGACCGCAATATCCATGTGGGCAACAGCACCGCCCAGAGCAACATGTACAGGAACAACGGCAACGGCACCTTCCTGCGCATCGCCCGCCCGCCATTTGCCGGAACAGCATATTCTACCCCCGTGTGGCTGGACGCTAACGGCGACGGCCTGCTCGACATGTTCGTCTCGGGTGTTTCGCCCTGGGGCTACGGCTGGAGCGACGAGAGCACCAACCTCGGCGCCATCAAGTGCCACCTGTACATCAACCAGGGCATTGACGAGAGCGGTGAAGCTTCGTTTGATGAAGTGACCAACTGCGGCGTCATCCCCACGTTTAGCGGCACCGGCGGCGGTAAGGCCCACTCGGCAGTGGCCGTGGGCGACTATGACAAGGACGGTCTCACCGACCTCGTTATCATCGGCTTTGACGAGAACGCGCGACCCGGCAGCGAGAAGCCATGGGACGCCGTGCGCACCTGCTACCTCTACCGCAACATCGACGGCGAGCATTTTGAGCGCGTCGAGGCTCCCCTGACAGGCGGCAAGGAGTTTGAAGGCCTGTGCGACGGTAGTGTGACCATGGTCGACCTCGACGGCGACTCGTGGCTCGACATCGTGGCAAACGGTTTCGACACCAAGTATGCAAGTTCAATTCACATCTATTATAACAACGGCGACGGCACCTTCACCGAGGCCCAGACCGGTGCCAAGGGTCTGAATGCAGGTATCGCAACCGTGGCCGACCTCGACAACGACGGACGCCCCGACATCATCCAGGGCGGTATCCACTACGACACCGGCAGCAAGCGACTCAACGTGCTGCACAACATGGGCAACCGCCAGTGGGAAACCGTTAATGTACAGGCATTTGAAGGCATTGACGGTGCAGGCATCAGCGCTGGCGACGTTAACCAGGACGGTCTGGTAGACCTCCTCGTGGGCGGACACGGACAGCAGCACGAGCACACCACCTGGATATATGCTAACCAGGGTGACTTCAAGTTTGAAGTCAACGGTGCACACTACAACGACTCCTTCGGCAAGTTGGGACACTTCAACCGCGTTTCTCACGGCAACCAGCACCTCATCGACTATGACAACGACGGCTACCTCGACGTGTGGTCAAGCGGTTGGGCCAACGGTACCTGCAGCAGCGGCTGCCTCACCGAGCTCTACCACAACGTGAGCAGCAACAAGGGCGTGGCCGCCAACAAGGCTCCCGAGGCTCCTGCTAACCTAAGCGTCACCTATGACGCCGCAAGCAAACTGGCAACATTCACATGGACTGCACCTGCCGATGACTTCACTCCCGAGGCAGCGCTGCGCTACAACTTCTATATCAAGCGCAAGGGCGCCGACAAGGCGTTCATGGTGCTTCCCGCCGACATGACAACCGGTAAGCTCCGCGTGGGCAACACCGTGGGCTCTATCTACGGCAACAGCTACACCTTCTCCATCAAGGAAGACGGAACCTACGAGTGGGGCGTGCAGGCCATCGACAACGGCAACCTCGCCGGCAAGTGGACAAGCGCCACCAGCGACTTCAACGTGAGCGGCATCGACAATGTCAACACCAGTGCTACAGGTTGCAAGGCATGGGCCAGCGGCAGCACAGTGTATTACACCACCGACGCTCCCGGTTCCCTGAGCCTCTACCGCATGGACGGTGCACTCGTGGCCACACAGCAGATCGATGGCGACGGCACCATCAACGTGGATAACAACGGCGTTTACCTGGTCACCATCAAGACCGCTACCGCGCTCTACACCACCAAGGTGACCCTGTAACCCAAAAATCCAGTTAGCCTACCCATATAACCTATGTGGCCTATCTAGCTTATGTAGCTTATGTAGCCTATGTGGCCTATAATAACTAACAAATGAGAAGAAGCATACTTATCTCAATAGCCATCTTGATGGCATCTACACTGTGTGTCGTAGCCGAGACTATCCGTCTCGACGGCACACAGTGGAAGTTTTCACGCATAGACCGCACCGAGGCTGTAGCAACAGCTGCGGTGCCGAGTCTAGGCGAAAAACTCAGTTTTGACCTCGGCTCTGTCATGCAAGAGGGCGAGCTCATCATCTCCTTTGACGGCGATGCCGTGCAGTGGACCCGCATCAAGGCCGAGACCAGCACCGACGGCAACTCCTGGAACGAGCTGAAGCTCAACGACGACATCAAGTGCCAGGCGGTGATGGTCAACGAGTTTGCCACCGTGGGCGACGACACTGAAGCCAGCGCCAACGTGACCAACACCGTGGGTCTCAAGATGGTGACAGGCAGCACACGCGCCGCAGTACACCTGCAGCAGCCATGCCGCTACATCCGCTTTGCCCTGGAGCGCGCCATGGACAACGACAAGCACGACCTCAGCAACGTCAAGGCTACAGCTAGCGTAACCCCGCAGGTCGATTACAATGTCATCCACGAGGCTGCCACCGTGGCATGTGACGACTCGCAGTGGGAAACTGTGGGTGTGCCCCATTGCTACAACGAGTATGACTCGTTTCTCAACGGCACCAGCGGCGAGCGCTGCTGGCGAGGCGAGGTGTGGTACCGCAAGCATCTGGACATCGACAAGAAGATGCGCGGCAAGCACGTCCTCATCGAGTTCCAGAGCGTGAACATCGCCACCACCGTCTACATCAACGGCCACCCCATCAAGAGCAACACCCGCGTGCCCCAGCCCGGTCCCGTGACCCACGTGGGCAGCTTCCTGCCGTTTACCGTCGATATCACCCCTTATATCAACTGGGATGGCGACAACGTGCTGGCTCTCAACGTTTCAAACAAGAAAGACACTTTCTTTGCCTGGCCGGGATTTGGCGAGTGCGAGGGATTTGGACAAGCCATGGGCGGCATCACCGCGCCCGTTATCATGCACGTGAAGAACGACGTTTACATCCCCACCAACAGCTACTCGCCCACCGAGCGCTGGGGCACCTACTACGGCACCCTGAGCGCCAGCAAGGACGAAGCCACCATGCGCTTCATGACCGTGGCCCAGAACGACGGCACCAAGCCGGCGCGCGTCACCGTCAAGACTCGTCTGCTCGACGCCAAGGGCAAGGCCGTACTCAAGTGGGAACAGACGGGCATCGCGCCCGCCGGCGGACGCTTCACCAGCGACTACACCGGCACGCTCAGCAACCCCACGCTATGGTATCCCGTTGGCGGCAGCGGCACGCCTTACCTCTACACCGTTGAGGCTAAAACATTTGTCGACGGCAAGTGCACCGACACCCACACCGAGAAGATGGGCATACGCACCATCACCTGGGACGACGACTACTGCTACATCAATGGCGAGAAAACGATACTGCGCGGCTTCGGCAAGCGCAACATATATCCCGGCCTGGGCGCTGCCGTGCCCACGGCGCTGCAATGGGAAGAGATTCAGCGCATTGCCAGCTGCGGCGGCAACGCGCTGCGTGTGGGCCACCAGCCTCCCTTCGTCGAGATGATCGAGGCATGCGACGCGCTGGGCGTGCTCGTGTTCCTCAACAGCAGCGACGGCGAGTGGTCGCTCAAGAACGAGCCCGCGCTCACCTACAAGCGCGAGGACGACCGCGACGCCATCATCGCCTTCCGCAACCACCCGTCAATCCTCGTGTGGGAGTCTAACAACGGTCTTGCATACGAAGGCGTGAAATATCTGCCCAACTACACCCAGGAAGAAGCCGAGAAGTGGGACTTCTATGCTCCGCGCATCGTGATGAACCGCGACGGCTATCCCCGCGAGTGGGATTCGAGCAAACGGCTCATGGTGGGCTACACTAACCGCTACGAAAAGGTGAAAGGCAGCCCCACGATCAACACCGAAGTCTATGGCACTAACTGGAGCGGCAACCCCAGCTGGTGCATTGCCCGCCACGACTACGACAACGAGAAGAAGTTCACGCAGTTCTACGTGCAGAACTACCTCGACGACCTCAACAACAAGGCATGCGGCTGGCTCCACTGGATGCTCGCCGAGACCTACGGCGAGGGATATACCATCTACCTCAACGGCATGCGCAACCAGAAGAGCCTCGGCTCGTGCGCTATGGACGGCAACCGCTTCCCCAAGCTGCCCTACCGCGTCTACAAGAACGCCCTGTGGGTGCCCTACTCTACCCGCCCCGGCGTGACGCTGCAGAGCCACTGGAACTACAGCGGCGTGCAGGACATCGACGCGTGGAGCAACTGCCCGCAGGTGGAACTCTTTATCGACGGCGTGTCGCAGGGCAAGGTGACTCCCAACGCTAACACCAAGCAGTGCACCTGGAAGGGCATCGAGTGGCGCCCCGCCGTGGTCACCGCTGTGGGACTTGACGAGAACGGCCGCGAGGTGTGCCGCGACGAGATCGCCACCGCCGGCGAGCCTCACCACATCGAGCTCACCGTCGACACCTGGACCGACCGCCCCGACGGTTCTAACTACACCCTGCGTGCCAATGCCAGCGATGCATTCACCGTCAAGGCAGTCATCGTCGACGAGCAAGGCCGCTGGTGCCCCAAGGCCGACAACAACATCACCTTTGAGGTTGTGGGCGAGGGCGTGTACAAGGGTTCTTACAACTTCTACGTCACTCCCGACAAGGGTTTGTCTTACCACGCTCCCGGCGACCCCGAGCTGCAGGCCGAGGGCGGACTCATGCGCGTAGCAGTGCGCACAACATTCACTCCAGGCACAATCACCGTTAGAGCTACATCACCCGGCTTGCTTCCCGGCGAATGCTCAACAGTTTCAAAAACTAGATAAAAGGGACGGTTCTTTTTATCTAGTCAACAGTTTTAAGAAAATAAATTAACGCTCTAGAACATCTAGGAAGTCTAGAAAATCTAGAACATAAAAATGATATAGACTATGAAGAAAACATTAATGGCACTGGCCACTACACTCCTCGCTGCAGGCTTAGCACAAGCAACAGTAACGCTACCCAGCTATTTCAGCGACGACATGGTAGTGCAGCAGAACGCCACTCTCACAGTTAAAGGTAAAGCGTCACACGCAGGTACAGTAACAGTTAACGCTGGCTGGGCAAAACAGGCCTACACTGGCAAGACCGACGCTAACGGCAATTTCTCAATCAACGTCCCCACTCCCAAGGCTAGCCTCAAGGCTTACACCATCACCGTGAGCGACGGTGACAAACTCACCTTTAAGAACGTCCTCGTGGGCGAGGTTTGGGTGTGCTCAGGCCAGTCTAACATGGAGATGCCCATCAAGGGATTCTGGTGCCAGCCCGTGAAAGGCAGCGATGTGGCCGTTGCAGAGGCCAACCGCTATCCCGAGCTCCGCATGATC